>NZ_JBVJMQ010000001.1:1734119-2057535 GCF_055584105.1 Kribbella sp. NPDC104218 | reverse complement strand
CGGAGACGGCTCGTGCCACACAGCACCCCGCCTCGGGAGAGCTGTCTACGACGGGGAGTCGCGGCCTGCACCCGCCTCCGGGAAGCGGCTCGTGCAACACAGCACTCCGCGTCGAAGAGCTGTCTACGACGGGGAGTTGCGGGCCTGCACTCGGCCCGGAGACGGCTCGTGCGACACAGCACCCCGCCTCGGGAGAGCTGTCTACGACGGGGCGTTGCGGCCTGCACTCGGCTCGGAGACGGCTCGTGCCACACAGCACCCCGCCTCGGGAGAGCTGTCTACGACGGGGAGTCGCGGCCTGCACCCGCCTCCGGGAAGCGGCTCGTGCAACTCGCCTCTCCGTGTCGGGAGAGCTGTCTATGACGGGGAGTTACGGCGTTAGTTCTTGAGGAGGTGTTTGGCTTGGGCTAGGCGGATTACGGAGGCGGGGGTCATGGGTTCGGGGGAGATTATTAGGTGGTCGGCGCCTAGGGTGCGGTAGGTGGTTAGGAGGTCGGCTAGTTGGGGGAGGGTGCCGGCGAAGGCGGTGGGGTCGGGGGCGGTAGGGGATTGGTCTGGGTCGCGGATTACTAGGCCGATGGTGGTGGCGACAGGGCGGCCTACTTCGGCGGTGGTGGCTCGGAAGGTTTCTAGGCGGTCGGTGAGTTTGTCGGAGACCGCGCCGTACCAGGCGGTGTTCCAGGCGTCGGCCCACTCGGCGGTCAGGCGGAGCATGCGGGGGCGGGCGCCGGCGACGAGGATCGGGATTCGGCGGTCGGGCGGCGGTGCGAGCGTGGCGTCGGCGGTCTTGTAGTAGGTGCCGTCGTACGTGACCGTCTCGCCGCGGACCAGCCGCGCGACGATCTCCAGCCACTCCGCGAACCGCCCGAACCGGTGGTCGGTCGGCAGTCCGAAGGCCTCGTACTCCGGATCGTGCCACCCGGCCCCGACGCCGAGGATCAACCGCCCACCCGACACCTCATCCAGCGTCGCCGCCATCTGGGCGGTCAGCCCCGGGTCGCGGAACGACGAGCAGAGCACCATGTTCCCCAGCTCAACCCGCTCGGTCACCGCCGCGACCGCGCTCAGCAGCGTCCACGACTCGTGCATCCCCGCGACGTTCCCGTCCGGCCCCTTGTAGAAGAAGTGGTCCGCGAGCCACACCGAGTCCAGCCCGGTCTCCTCCGCGGCGAGCGCCATCGCGCGGACGTCGTCCCAGCGCGGCATCCCGCCCGTCGGCCCGTCCGATCCACCCACAGGCAACATCACACCGATCTTCATGCCGCCAACCGTGTACCGAGCAACGGGTAGATGTCCACCAACTTCCGCCCCGGCGACCCGACCCACGCCTGAGACCCCAGACCACTACCCGTTCGTCGGCACACACAGCGCGGCGCCCCGGTCATGGTGAGACCAGGGCGCCGCGTTGCAACCCGCCGCCGGCTTCCGACTCGGCGGCGGAGATTCAGCCGAAAGGGGTCAGCCCAGCCGGGCCTTCAGGTGGTCGAGCTCGACCTTCAGCTCCGCCGGAACGGTGTCGCCGAGCTTGGCGAACCACTCCTCGATCAGCGGGATCTCGGCCTGCCACTCCGCAGCGTCCACGGCGAGCGCGATCCGCAGCTCCTCGTCGCTCAGCTCCAGACCGGATACGTCGATCGCGTCGGCCGTCGGCACGTTCCCGATCGGCGTCTCGACCGCGGCCGCCTTACCCTCGATCCGCTCGATCATCCACTTCAGCACGCGCCCGTTCTCGCCGAAGCCCGGCCAGACGAACTTGCCGTTCTCGTCCTTGCGGAACCAGTTCACATAGAAGATCTTCGGCAGCTTGGCCGCGTCGTTGTCCTTGCCGACGGTCAGCCAGTGGTCGAAGTACTGACCCGCGTCGTACCCGAGGAACGGCAGCATCGCCATCGGGTCGCGCCGGACGACGCCGACCTGGCCGACGGCCGCCGCGGTCGTCTCCGAGGACAGCGTCGCGCCCATGAACACGCCGTGCGCCCAGTCCCGCGACTCGGTCACCAGCGGCACCGTCGTCGCGCGCCGGCCGCCGAAGATGATCGCGGAGATCGGGACGCCGTTCGGGTCGTCGTACTCGTCGGCGATGATCGGGCACTGCGTGATCGGCGTACAGAACCGGCTGTTCGGGTGCGACGACAGCTCACCCGAGGCCGGCGTCCACTCGCGGCCCTTCCAGTCGGTCAGGTGGTCCGGCGGGGTCGGCGAGTAGCCCTCCCACCACACGTCGCCGTCATCGGTCAGCGCGACGTTGGTGAAGACCGAGTTACCCTTCTCGATCGTGCGCATCGCGTTCGGGTTGGTCTTCCAGCCGGTGCCGGGGGCCACCCCGAACAGGCCGAACTCCGGGTTGACGGCGTACAGCCGGCCGTCCTTGCCGAACCGCATCCAGGCGATGTCGTCGCCCAGCATCTCGACGTCCCAGCCCTCGAGCGTCGGGTCGAGCATCGCCAGGTTGGTCTTGCCGCAGGCGCTCGGGAACGCCGCCGCGACGTAGTGGACCTGCTTCTCCGGCGAGGTCAGCTTGAGGATCAGCATGTGCTCGGCCAGCCAGCCCTCGTCCCGCGCCATCGCGCTCGCGATCCGCAGCGAGTAGCACTTCTTGCCGAGCAGCGAGTTGCCGCCGTAGCCCGAGCCGTACGACCAGATCATCCGCTCCTCGGGGAACTGGACGATGTACTTCTCCTCGTTGCACGGCCACGGGACGTCGGTCTGCCCGGCCTCGAGCGGCGCGCCGACCGAGTGCAGACAGGGCACGTACTTCGCGTCGGCGCCCATCTTCTCGAGCACCTCGGACCCGGTCCGGGCCATGATCCGCATCGAGGCCACGACGTACGCCGAATCGGTCAGCTCGACGCCGAACATCGGCTGCTCGGCCGTCAGCGGGCCCATGCAGAACGGGACGACGTACATCGTCCGGCCGCGCATCGAGCCGCGGTACAGCCCGGTCATCAGGGCTTTCATCTCGGCCGGGTCCATCCAGTTGTTGGTCGGACCGGCGTCCTTCTCCTCGACCGAGCAGATGAACGTGCGCTGCTCGACCCGGGCGACGTCGCTCGGGTCGGTGCGGACCCAGAACGAGTTCGGCTTCTTGGCCTCGTTCAGCCGGACCATCGTGCCGGCGTCGATCAGGCCCTGCGCCAGCTCGGCGTACTCCGCGTCGGTGCCGGTCACCCAGCGGATCGACTCCGGCTGGGTGAGCTCGGCGACCTCGGCCACCCATGCCAGCAGGCCCGCGTGCGCCGTCGGCGCGCCGGACAGGTCGTACGCCGACGCCGGTGCGGCGGTGGTCGTCGTCGGAGTCGCGAGCGCGGTCTCGGTGCGGTCGGCGGTGTGGCTCGGGCTGGCGGTGGTCGTCATCGGCGGCTCATTCCCTCTCAGCTGTCGGCCCGGCCGCCGCTCGGCCCCTCGACGCTGAGGGAACGGGTACGGCACCGGCCGCCGGGGTCTCCGGCGGTTCGATCCAGCGGACTGGCGATGTGATCTGTCGCATACCAGTGATTGCAGTGGACGCATACCAGTGTGCAAGTGGTACTAACGGTACGCGACCACATGGGGTGCTGTGAACCGCTCGAACGTGAACCCGGTCACAAAGTTTTGGCGACAATCGCTTTCCGGCCGACCTTGTGAAAATGAGAACGGCCCGCGGGGAGCCGCGGGCCGTTCGGTGAAGATTTTCCGGTGGTTCAGCTGGTCTGCCGCCAGATGTCATTGACGATGCGCTGGACGTCGGGCTCCTCGCCGGGCCGGCCGTAGACCGCCGCACCGACCAGCCACCACTGCCCGCCGCTCTCGAAGGCCCGCGTCATCGACACCGCGTACGGCTTCTCCTGGACGGTCAGCCACGTCCGCGCGTCCTTCGCGGTCGTCGGCGCCGGGGCGTCGTACACCTTCGTCCACTGCCGATCGAACTCCGCGCGCTCCGCCGTACAGGCCTTGAGGTCGGTACAGGCGTGCAGCGCGATCCGCGCGTCCGGCGTGAGCTTGCGCCCGGTCGACCGGTCGTCCACCTGGATCCGCCGGAAGGCGACCTTGGACGACTCACCGAGGAACTCCACCACCGGCAGCCGCGGCCACCCGATCGCGAACGGCAGCTCCGCCTTCGTCACCACCTGCACATCCGCGCCGACCGGGTACGTCGCCCCGATCAGCCCGGGCTTCCCGTCCGGCCGCACGTACGGCGCGGTCGTGATCCGCGGCAACGCCGGCAACAGGATCGGGGACGGGAACGGCGACGGACTGACCGCGGCCGCGGCCGGCGGAGGCGGCGCCTCACTCTTCACCGCACTCCCGACCGCCGCACCAACGGAGTACGTCGCGGTGAACACCACCAACACGACCGCCGCGGCAACGCCGTACCGCCACCCACCCAGCCGCCGCTCGAGCTCAGCCAACCGACCGCCTGCCTTGCGGTCTTCATCCCCGGAAGCAGCTGGCCCGCTTTTGTACGCCGGCGCGACCCCGCCGTACTGACTGAGCTGCGCGCGCACCTCTTGGAGCGACTCGTCGTCATTCCCGAGGACGCCGTCCAGTGGGTCGATCAGCCGCTCGGCGCCGGACTGCCCGGGGACCAACTGCGTGATCGCGTACGGCCGATCGGCAGTGAAATTCGCGGCCCACAACGGCGTCTCCGCCTGCCCCGGCTCGAGCGCCGCACCCCGCCCGGCCTGCACCAACCGCTCCTGCACAGCCTGATCCCGCGCGCCCGCTTCGGTCAGGACGAGCGCGACGACGTCCATCCCCGTGAACGACCGCCCACGCCACACCTCCGCCAACGGATGCGCCAGCAGCCGCTGCCCGAACTCGTATCCGGCGATTTCCGGCGCGTCGTTCACTTCGTCTCCCAGATGGCCCGGTCCGCCAGCACGATGGCCGCCCGCTCAGCCGTCTCCGCCTGCACCGGATTCGCCGTGTACTCCACCAGCACCAACAGATCCGCCCGCTGCACCAGCACCTTCACCTGCCAGCTCTCCCCGGCGACCCCCTTCGCCGTCCGACTCGCTTTCGTCGGGTACGGCCGCCCCGCCACCTCGTCCAGCGGCGACCGATCGAACGCCTTCCGAGCCATCGCCTCCGGCGTGTACGGCGCCTCCCCAGCCCCCGCCAACCGTCCGCCGTACGGCGTCAGCGTCACCCGCAACACCCCCGACGAGAACGCCCCCGCCTCCGCCCGGCTCGTCCCCGCCGAACAACTCACCGACTCCCGCCCGCTCTGCACCAGTCGCGTCGCCCGCATAGATGCCTTAGGCAACAGCCCACTCACATCCCCCAACCGCGCGCAGACATCCCCCGCCAACCGCCGCGCCGGCACCACGTCGTCCTCTTCCATCGGCCGCCCGACCGCAAACCCGAAACCACTCCCCACCACCCCGGCCACCCCAGCCGCAATCCCCAGCCCCCGAACCCATCGACTACCCATACCCCCGACCCTAACCACCCCAAGGTCCGCCCACCCCCAACCGGCGACCGGCGTACCACCCCAGTACGCCGGCCCACCCCTCAGCCCATCAGCGTCTTGACCGACCCACCCGACTCGGTCAGCTTCTCCCCGAGCCCCTTCAACGCATCCCCGACCGTCCCGAGAATCCCCGACAGATCCGCCAGGTTCCCCGCCAGACTCTCGATCTCCGTCGCCACCCCGCCGATCTGCCCGCTCCCGTCGTTCAACCGCCGAGCCGCCGCATCCCCGATCCCCGGGATCTTGTCCAGCTCCCCCGCCAACCCGGCCAGCATCCCCGCCGCATCCTGCAACCGATCCTTCGCGGAGTTCATCGTGCTCGCACTCCCCGTCAACGCCTTCCGAGCCCCACCCTCCCCGTCGTCCCCCACCAACGCCCCCGCCGCCTTGGCCGCCTGCTCCCCCGCCTCAGCCAACCCAGCCCCAATAGTCCCCAACAACTCCGGCAGCTTCCCCAGGAACCCCACCGCCCCATCCGGCAGCCCCCGCACCAACTCCAGCACCTTCTGGAAGTCGTCCGAGTTCTCCATCACGAACCCGACCGCCTTCTTCACATCCCCCAAATCACGCCCACCCAACAACTCCTCAATACCCATACCCCGGACCCTAGAGCCCCTCCCCCACCCCCGATTAGCACCACCCCGCCCCCACCCTGTATCGTTACTCGACGTTGCCCGGCGCTCGTAGCTCAACGGATAGAGCATCTGACTACGGATCAGAAGGTTGGGGGTTCGAATCCCTCCGAGCGCGCCAGCAGGAAGCCCAGGTCAGTTCGCTGACCTGGGCTTTTTGGTGTGGGGGTGAGGGCCTGCGGCGGCGCGGTTCGGGGCGTTCGGGCTGGAGGAGAGTGGTGGGTGGTCAGGGTTTGTTGGTGGGGGTGGGTTCGAACCAGTCGGGGGTGGGGGTGGTGGGGAAGCGGACGGCGGTGATGGTGGTTTGGCCGGCTAGCCAGGCTTTGGAGAGGCGGTGGCCGCCGTCCATGAGGGCGCCGTCGGCGGCGAGGATGATGGGGTAGGAGAGGTCGGCTTTCTGGATGCGGGCGGCGTGTTCGGCGACCATGCGGACGGTGACGGGGCGGCCGCCGAACCAGCAGTCCTGGTCGAATTCTTTGATGGCGGTGATTTCGACGGATTCGACGGGGAGGTCGGCGGAGAGCTCCCAGAGGCGCTTGGTGAAGTAGTGGTTGCGGCCGCCGGGGGCGGAGCGGGAGTGGGTTTCAGGCATTCGGCCATCATTGCCGGGCTGCCTTGAGGGCGCTCGGCATTTTCGTGGCGCGAGGATGTCGAGGAGTGCTGAGCGGTTTCGTCTCAGGGGAAACGACGCGAAGGAGCGCAGGATGGCCGTGCAGCGGTTGGACAACGTGGGGATCGTGTTCGAGGACCTGGAGCGGGCGGTGGCGTTCTTCGTCGAGCTCGGGCTCGAGCTGGAGGGGACGGCGCGGGTCGAGGGGGAGGTCGCGGAGAAGTGCGTCGGGTTGGCGGATGCGGCCTGCGATATCGCGATGTTGCGGGTGCCTGGGGGTGCGGGGCGGCTGGAGTTGGCGCGGTATGTGCGCCCGGGTGTGCATCCCGCGACGCCGGCGATGCCGCCGCACAACACGGTCGGGATGCATCGGGTGATGTTCGCCGTCGATGAGTTGGACGACGTGCTGGTCCGGCTCGGGAAGCATGGGGCCGAGCTGGTGGGTGAGGTTGCGCAGTACGGCGACAGCTACCGGCTCTGCTACGTCCGCGGCCCTGAAGGGATCATCGTCGGGCTGGCCGAACAGCTCGGGTGAATGGCAGCGGCCCCGACGGTTGGACGTCGGGGCCGGGCGCGGGAGATTACTGCTCGAGGGCGGCGTCGAGGGTGATCTCCACGCCAGTGAGGGCCTTGCTGATCGGGCAGCCGGCTTTGGCGTCGGCGGCGAGCTTCGCGAAGGTGTCGGCGTCGATGCCTTCGACCTCACCGCGGACGGTGAGCTTGATGCCGGACAGGTGGAAGCCGCCGGCCGGGTCCGGGCCGAGGGTGACGTCGGCCTTGACGTCGAGGGCGTGCGGGGTGCCGCCGGCCTCGCCGATCAGCGCGGAGAACTGCATCGCGTAGCAGGCGGAGTGGGCGGCGGCGATCAGCTCTTCGGGGCTGGTGGCGCCGTTGGCGTCGTCCGCGGCGCGCTTGGGGAACGAGACCTCGTACGTGCCGATCTTCGAGCTGCTCAGCTCGACCTGGCCGGAGCCGTCGGTGAGCGTGCCGTTCCAAGCGGTGCGTGCGGTGCGCGTGGGCATTGTCGATCTCCTTGGCTGGTGCGGTTCGGTAACAGGTAGACTAACTAGTTACTCTAGGATGGTCAACCCGAGGACAGGAGAGGATGGGCCGGTGGCCAAGACGACGAACGAGCCCCCCGTGCGCGAGCGGCTGATCGACAGCGCCGGCGCGTTGTTCTACGCCGAGGGGATCCGGGCGATCAGCGCCGACCGGATCATCGCCGCGGTCGGTACGACGAAGGCGACGTTCTACCGGCACTTCCCGACCAAGGACGATCTCGTCCTGGCCTATCTCGGGGTCCGCGCCGAGCTGGAGCGTTCCGGCGTGACCGCGGCCGCCGCGGCGTCCGACCCGCAGGAGGCCCTCCGCGGCGTCGTCGGCGTCCTGGCCGACACCAGTTGCCAGCCCGGCTTCCGCGGTTGCCCCTTCATCAACGCCGGCGCCGAGTACGCCGACGCCGCCCACCCCGTACGCCGTCTCGTCGCCGAACAGCGCACCTGGTGGACGTCGTTCTTCCGCACCCTCGCCGAGCGCCTCGGCGTCCCGCCCGGCGCCCCCGCCGACAGCGCCGCCGCCCAGATCCTCATGCTCCGCGACGGCGCCCTGGTCGCCGGCTACCTCGACGACCCCAACGCCGTCCAAACCCAACTCAACAAAGCCATTACCGCCGTTGTCAGGTCGGCGCGAGCGGACCGCTAGCGCTTCACAATTCGCCATCGGGCCCCTCCGCCACGCCCAGCGGAGGGGCCCAACCTCAGTTGTGGAGTACTGGCGGCCCCGCGTTGGTCAGTTCAGCGGCAAGGCGTTGATGATGGTCTGGTCGACTTTGTTGCCTTGGGCATCGGTGGCGGTGGCGCGGAGGGAGACTGTGCGGGCGCCGGTGGGGTGGGTGAGGACGGCGTGGGTTTTGCCGCCGGTGGTGCGGAAGGGAGCTGGTTTCCAGGTGACTCCGTTGTCGTGGGAGACGGCGAGGGTTTTGAGGGTCGCTTTGCCGCCGGTGTTGTGGTCGAGGGTGATGGGGACGCGGGTGGGTTTGGCGGCGGTGGCGGCGGGTGGGGTGTAGCGAACCGCCAGCAAGGGGAGGGCCGCTTCGGCTGTGGTGGTTGTGGAGTTGAAGGTCCAGTCGACGACGATGCGCGAGGAGAGCGGGTTGTCGCGGGTGGCCTCCGTGTGCAGCTGGTACGTCGCCGGCCCGGCTGGGACGACGGCGCTCAGGCTGCCGGGGTAGTCCTCGGCTGCGAGCTGCTTGCCGTCCTTGCTCAGGACGGTGCGACCGTCCGCTCTGGAGTAGCCGAGACCGCCGCGGTGGTCGGTGAAGAGCGGCACGCTGAACCGCATCTCGTCGCCGCGCCGCCCCGCCTGCTCAGCACTGCGGCTGTACGCCGGGAGCGACGGCCCGAAGACCGGGTGGCCCCAGCGCTCCTTGACGGTCGCACCGCGCTGGTAGACCTTCGGCGTCGCAACACGCTGCGATGCGAAGCCCCAGGGGTCTGCCGGGTCGTCGGTCTCCGTGAACGACGGATAGAACTCGGCGCCTGGCGTGTAGTACTCGTCGAGGGTGAACGGCAGCTTCCGCAGTACGGCGTCGTCCCGGTTGCCGTACGTCCCCGGCTTGGTGCCGACCTGCTCCGAGCGCACACGTACCAGCGACTTGTCTCGCACTCGCTGCACGAGGCTGCTCGGGACCTTCCCGAGTTCGTTCCGGTCCACGTTGTAGAGGTACGTCGACGCAGTCGGCGCCGCGTACGCTCCCCAAGCGAAGTAGCGGAACGCCTCCGGCGGAGTGCTCGTTCGACTAGGCGCAAACAGGATGCCGTCGAAGCTGTAACCCATCACGGCGAAACCGGTGTATTCGTCCCCACCCCAGTCGGTGTCGCGTGCGACCCCGGCCACGGCCTGTTTGCTGACCGCATCCGACTTGTCGAGTTCGAAACCGGTCGGCTGGCCGCTACGCGCATCAAAGGTCAGCTCACCCGGTCCGTCGACGCGGAGAGCCGGTTCAACGAAGTAGGTCCAGCGAGCATCGCCGTCCCCCACAGCCCCCTCGAAGTAGTGAGTCCCCTTCGCCAGCCGGGCTGTCGTCGTACCGCCGGCGTCCGAGTCGGCGAACACCGCTGTCGGCTTCTCGATACCGATGACGCGGAATCCGTAGTCCGTCGTCGGCTTACCGTCGAAGCCGATGAAGTTGAGCTTCAGGTCGTAACTCTCCACCTCGCGCGTGACAGCGATCGGCGTCCGCAGTGATCCAGCGAGGACAACACCGCTGTAGATGCCGTCGCTCCCCGGTACGGCGGTGTCAGTGGTCACCCTGGCGGTCGCCTGGCCCCCAGCGGGGATGGTGAGCGACTCGGGCGACACTGTGAACATTCCGGCCGGTGCGGGCTTGCCGTCCGGGCCCTTCACCTCCGCACGCAGCGGCAGCGTGATGGGCACCTTGCCGGAGTTGTAGTAGGTCAGATCCCGGCTGATGGGCTTGTCGTCGTGGTGCGGCCACTGGACGATGCCGTTGCTGATGCTGGCCGGTGCGGATCGGACGACGGACTGCGTCACCGCAGCGACATCGACTCGGCCGGCTCCCTCCTCGAAGACGGTCAGCTTGCCGTTCGGCTTCGCTGACCCCATCAGAGCGGCCTTGAGATCGTCAGCCTTCCAGTCCGGGTGCTGCTGAGCCAGAATCGCCGCAGCGCCGGCAGTGTGCGGTGCAGCCATCGACGTACCCGACAAGCGCAGGTGATGCTCGCCGACGTTCGGGTACTGACTGCCCAGCTCGCTGTCTTTTGCCTTTGCGGCCACGATGTCGACACCGGGCGCGGTGATGTCCGGCTTGATCGCATCGTTGAGCCAACGCGGCCCACGGCTGGAGAACTCGGCGAGCTCGTCAGCGTGGTCGACTGCGCCCACAGTGAGCGCCGCATCGGCTGAAGCGGGACTGGCCGGAGCGCCTCCGCTGTTGCCAGCCGCGACGACGAACAACGCGCCGCTCTGCTCAGTCAGCCGGTTGACGGCCTGCGCCACTGGACTGGTGCCGTCGTCGGGCCAGCCGGACCCCAGGCTCATGTTGATCACATCAGCTCCTGACTGGACGGCCCACTCCATCCCCGCGATCACCTCGGAGTCGGAGCCGCTTCCGTCGTCGCCCAGCACCTTTCCGTTCAGCAGCTTCGCGTCTGGCGCCACACCGCGGTAGTGGTCGTTGTCACCGGTCACAATCGACGCTACGTGCGTACCGTGCCCATGCTTGTCAGCCGTTCCGCTCTCGCTTTCGGTGAAGTCCTTGGCGGCGACGACCGCGTCGTCCAGGTCTGGGTGCGCAGTGTCGATGCCGGTGTCCAGTACGGCGACCTGTGTGCCCTTCCCGGTCAGACCGGTCTTCCAGGCCTCCGGTGCGCCGATCTGCGGGACGCTCTTGTCCAGGAATGCCCGGACCGGCCCGTCCAGCCGGATCGACTGCTTGCCCTTCGCCTGCAGCGCAGCGCTCGCACCGGACCAGTACGGCGCCGACTTGGCGACGCGGATCGCCGTACCGCCAACACTCGGCAGACTGCGCGCATGGTCGGCACCGGCGCGCAGCGCGGTCGGACCGGTCACGATCAGCGGTATATCAGTGCGAGAGCGGTCGTCGTACCCGTGCTCGATCAGCTTGGTGATGTTGAACAGCCGTGCGTCCAGCTCGCCCGACTTCACCGCTAGTACGGCGTCCAGCGGCAGCACTGTGACGTCGCCACTGACCTCCTTGCGCTGGATGAACTTCACCCGCTCACGTCCCTTGGCGGGACGGATGCGCGCCGGCTGGTCGCCGCGGAGCGTGACGCGGTCGCCGGTGATCAGGGTGACGTCGCCGGACGCCGTCCGCTCGGCGGAGCCTTCGCTCCGCGCTTCGCCCGCTGTCGCCGTACCGCCGAGCATCGTGCTTCCAACAGCCAGAACGGCGAGAGCAGCAAGTCCTCGTCGTTTCCGCATAGAACCTCCAGTGAGTCCTCACGTGTGAGTGTGGTCAAAGGGTCTATGTCCGGAAACGGCCGATGTTTCACGACTGGCGCGGTATTCGGCGTCCGTCGAAGGGGTTGTCAGAGGTCCTTGAGGAAGAGCAGGCCGTCGAGCCGGGGCAGGTGCGCGGGGTCCAGGGCCGCGTAGCCGAACCAGGGCGAGATTCTGGTCGTGTAGGTGGCGTCGAGCGTGCGGGGATCGATCACCTGGCGCTGCTCGGGGCCGGCGTACAGGTGCGCTTCGATGGTGCCGGACGGCGGTGCGTGGACGCCGCGGTGCTCAATCACGCCAACCGCGGTCGCCACGAACTTGAACTGCTGACCGAGCTCGGCGTCCACCAGAGCCCCGGCTGACCACCAGTCGTGGTCGGCGCCGGCCATGTGCATGCTGCTCTTGTCGCGTTGGAAGTGGGCGTTGTGGCCGAAGGCGAGCGTCGGGAACCGGTCGGCGAGGTGGCGCAGGTTGGCTGCCATCATCGCGTCGCGTTGAGCGAGCAGACGAGCGATGCGGTGTGGCGTCGTGTCAGCAAACAGGTAGTGGTAGCGGAGCAGGCCTTCCGCAGTCCGTGCATAGAGGCGGGCCCGGTGCCAGTCCTCCCGTGAGGACTCCGCGATCAGAGCAGGTGTTTCGGTCGCCAACAGCGCAGACAGGTCTGCTGCGAGCCGTTGGAGGCGTACGGCGTCGTCCGTGCGACCGATCGACTGGGTGGGGTCCATCATCGCGGCTGGGTTGGTCCAGCGGTCGTCGTCACCAAGGAGCTGTTCGAGGGCTTCCGTCGCAAAAGGCGTGCCCAGGTAGCTGTTGAGGGAGGTGAGTGCCTGGCGTGGGCTGGCGGCGAAGCCGGTCTCCAGCGGCCCGTCGAAGCCTGCGAATCGCACCTGGTCGCGCAGCGGCCGGCCTTCGTTGTATGAGCGCATCCACCGCACGAGCTCGCGGTTTCCGTGCAGTACGCCCCAGTCGTGGCTGAAGCCGCGCGCCATCACGTCGTCCAGCTCGCCGACCCCTGACGTCACGTAGTCGTCGACGAGCAGGCCCATCAGGCAGTCGGTCTCCAAAGTGATCGCGCGATACCCCTCGTTCTCGACGAGCTCACGGAAGAGACTGTTGCGGAGGTCGAGCAGCTCTTCTTCCAGGTGGGTCGGCTCGCCGACCGCCAGCAGGCGCGGCTTGTCGGACAACAGCTCGAGTACGGCAGTGGCAGTCATACTTCAACGCTATCGTTGAAGCGCTTAGTAAAAACTTGAGAAGGTTCGCAGCGCTTGAGCTGGGCTAAAACTCTCAATCCCGAAGACGAATGTCGGCGGGCCGTGCCAAGGTGTCGGCATGGCAGAGACGCAGTTTGTGGACCGGAACTTGCGCGGCGCGCGGTTCGTGCGGTCGGACCTGTCCGACGCGGTGATGCGCGGGGTCGAGGTGAGTGGCGCCGACATCGACGCGCCCTGGTTGCTGAGCGGGCCGAACCAGCTGCTGATCAACGGCGTCGATGTCGCGCCGTACGTCGACGCCGAGCTGGACCGCCGATTCCCCGGCCGATCCGAGCGCCGAGCCGCGGATCCGGCGAGCCTGCAGGCCGCCTGGGCGAAACTCGAAGCCGCCTGGGCCGCGGCGCTCGACCGCGCGGCCCAGCTACCGGAGGGGTCGGTGGAGATCTCGGTCGACGGCGAGTGGTCCTTCGCCGAAACCCTGCGCCACCTGGTGATGGCGACCGACACCTGGTTGCGCCGCGCGATCTTCGAGCTCGAACAGCCCTACCACCCGGCCGGCCAACCGAACGTCGAATACGCAACCGACGGCCACGACCCCGCAGTCTTCGCCAACCCGAACCCGTCGTACGCCGAGGTCCTCGAGGCCCGCGCCGACCGCCAGTCCATGGTCCGCACCTACCTCGCCACCCTCACCCCCACCGACCTCACCACCACCCGCCACAACCCCTGGGCACCCGAATACCCCGAAACCACCCTCTCCTGCCTCCACACCATCCTCGAAGAAGAATGGGAACACCTCCGCTACGCCCTCCGAGACCTCGCCACGCTCGAACGACCCGCCTAGGTCAGGTGTTGTGAGCGGCTCCGGCTGGGCAGACTGCTGGGTGTGAAGCGCACCTGGGAGTTCGTATACACGCGGACGGCGCTGCTTGTGGTGGTTGTGCCGGGGATCTTGATCGGGGCGAAGGCGGCGGGGGTGGCTGGGGCGGGGGCGGTGTGGTGGCCTTGGGCGTTGGCTGGGGTGGGGTATGTGACGGGGGCGGGTGGGTTCGCGGTGTGGTTCTGGGTGTGGATGGCCGAGGCCGACCGGTGGTGAGGCTTGGTGCCCTCGGCAACTTTGTTAGTGGTTGACGAGCTGGTCGAACATGCCGGGCTGATAGGAGCCGGCGGGGGTTTGGGCGATGATGTTCATCCGGTTGGCGGCGTTGATCAGGGCCAGCTGCATGATGAGCGCGGCGGTCTGCTCCTCGTCGAAGTGCTCGCGGACGGCGGCCCAGGTCTCGTCGGAGACACCGTTGTGGGTGTCGGCGATCCGGGTGCCTTCTTCGGCGAAGGCGAGGGCGGCGCGTTCGGCGGGGGTGTAGACGGCGGCCTCACGCCAGGCGGCGATCAGGTGCAGGCGCTGGATGTCCTCGCCGGCGGCAGCGGCGTCCTTGGTGTGCATGTCGAGGCAGAAGCCGCACCCGTTGATCTGGCTGGCGCGGATGTTCACCAGCTCCTTGACGGACGTCGGCAGGTTCGCCTGCTCGACCACCGCCGCCAGCCCGGCGAACCGCTTGCCGAGTTTCGCGCCGAGCTCGGTTTCCATCAGGTTGATCCGCATGGGATTCGTCCTCTCTCGTCGGTTGAACGACCACAAGATGCGCGCCGGACGGAATCCGTGACAGCCTGGCGCTGTGACGAGCGCCACTGTCACGGCGCGGCCCGGGCCGGTGTCTGCTGGGCAACCGATCGACGACGAGGAGGCCGGCGATGACGGACCGCCCGGACCCGGCAACGGCCGCATTTGTTGCCCACCGCAACTTGCTGTTCACGATCGCGTACGAGCTGCTCGGCTCCGCCGCGGACGCCGAGGACGTCCTGCAGGAGACTTGGCTGCGCTGGGTCGGCGTCGACCTGGAGTCCGTCCGCGACCACCGCGCGTACCTGATCCGGATCACCAGCCGGCAGGCGCTGAACCGGCTCCGCACCGTCGGCCGGCAGCGCGAGACCTACATCGGCGAGTGGCTGCCCGAGCCGCTCCTGACCACGCCGGACGTCGCTGAGGACGTCGAGCTGGCCGACTCGGTCTCGATGGCGATGCTGCACGTGATGGAGACCCTGCGCCCGACCGAACGCGCGGTCTTCGTCCTCCGCGACGTCTTCGCCCTCGAGTACGACGAGATCGCGGCCGCCGTCGACAAGACGCCGGCGGCGGTCCGGCAGATCGCCCATCGCGCCCGCTCGCACGTCGCCTCCCGGCGTCCGCGCGGTGACATCTCACCCACAGAGGCCAAAGGCGCACTGGCCGCGTTCCAGTACGCGCTCGAAACCGGCGACCTGCAGACCTTCCTCGACCTGCTCGCCCCGGACGTCGTCCTGATCGGCGACGGCGGCGGCGTCAAACAAGCCGTCCTGCGCCCGATCGTCGGCTCCGACAAGGTCGGCCGGATCCTCTCCGCCGGCGTCCCGCCGCACGTCGGCCGCATCACCACCGAGCTCATCCAGCTGAACGGCGCCCCCGGCCTGCTCATCCGCCTCGACGGCGAGATCGAACAAGTAGCAGCCTTCCACCTCGACCACGGCCGCGTCACCGGCATGTACGTCGTCCGCAACCCCGAGAAGCTCTCCCGCCTCGACACCGCCACGAAGCTGCTCCGCTGACCTCAGCCGTCGATCGCCCTCCGGATCGCGGCCGCCAGCTGCTCCTGATCCCCCGTCCGCCAGCCGTGCCCACCGACGCAAACCCACTCGTCATGCTCCGGCGGCCGCACACACCCAGCCAACGAAACCCGCCCCGCCGCAGCCGCCTCCTGCGCCCGCCGCGTCGGCAACCCGTACAAGATCGGCCGCCCCACCTCACCACACTCCGGACACCGCGGTACCGCTGAATCCTTCATCCAGCCAGCGTAGCTACGGGAGCTGCGGAGCGAGGGCTTCGTACCAGAGGTGGCCTAGTTTTAGGTGGCCGGCGGGGGTGGGGTGGAGTTTGTCGGGGGAAAGGTCGGCGGGGGTGAGGTGGGGGTTGAGATCGACGAAGTGGACGTCGGCGCCCGTGCTACGTAGTGCGTCGACCAGGCCGGGCAGAGCGGTGTTGTAGGTGTTGATGCGGTCGTTCAGGGTCGGGTCGGTGGAGGGGATGATCGATGCGACCAGGACGGTGGCGTCGGGGGCCTTGGTGGTGATGCGGTGGAGGAGGTCCTGCAGGCGCGCGGGGGCGTTGGGGAGGTCGTGGTTGTAGACGACGTCGTTGGTGCCGATGTGGAGCAGGATGTAGCGGGGGCGGTTCTGGGTGAGCCATTGGTCGATGTGGGCGCGGATCTCGTCGATGCGCATCCCGGGGTGGCCTTCGTTGTCCTGGTCGGGGACGTCGCCGTGGCGCATGGAGCCGACGAAGTTGGCGTCGATGCCCGCGTCTTCGAGCCGCTGCCAGAGTGACGTCCGGTAGCTGAGGTCACCGCTGCCGTAGGTGATCGAGTCGCCGAGTGGCATGACGGCAAGCGAAGTCGTCGGGACCACCAGCCAGGCGCCGACGGCCGCGACGGCGAGCAGTACGGCGGCAAGGCGAAGCTTCACGCGACCACGCTAAGCCGGGTGAGGTGCACCGAGAGAAGTAGCTCCGCTGTACCCACCGCCGAGCGTGGTGAGTACAGCGCAGCCGCCCTAGTTGGCTTCTTTCGTCGCCCAGTAGTGCCATTGGGGGGACGCGACTGGGGAGCGGGTCAGGCCGTCCGGCCAGGTGGCCGGCAGGTCGTGACTCCGCGCCGCGTAGAGGATCACCTCCGATGCGCTTCGATCGCCGCGGACGGCGACGCGAGCGGCGGTTTCGGCGCGCATGTCGGCGAGGTAGTGGATGGCGGGCAGGAACTCGGCGCTGAGCCGGGGGCTGAGCCGGCCGACCGGCTCGTCGTCCAGGCGGATCTCGACCACGATCCGGTGCCGGTCCTGCAGGTCGTCCTCTTCCTCGATGGCATGCATGGTGGCGTAGGCCCAGCACTCGCCCTGCGGGCGGAAGAACGGCGCGAGCACATCGGGGCGTACCTCACTGCCCGGTACGACGATGCCGCTGCCGGGCGGTAGGAGGTGGAAGCTGCCGGGCGGTGGCAGGTTCACCGGGACCAGCATGTGCGGTTGCCCGAGGGCCACTGCGACGCTGGCGTGGAACTCCGTGCCGTCCGCGGCTTTGCCGGCCCAGTCGGCCGGCTCCCACTCGCTGACCCACAGGTGGCACGGCACCTGGGGCTGCAGTCCTTGTGCGATCAGCTCCGACAGCACCGGGTGGTACCGGTGTGCGTCGTCCCTCGGCAGGTAGCCGACGACCTTCCCCTGAACGCGGACCGCGACGGATCGGGGGTCGAATCGGTTGTGCGGTTCCGGGACGAGGTCCGCCTCGGTGTCCAGATCTGCTCCTCGCGCTGGGATGGGGTCGGGGAACAGGCTACGAATCGCCTGCTCGTGCGGAGCCTCCCGCACGACTTCCTGACCACACCACAGGGCGTCTCCCCACAGACTGAACGGAATCAGTTCCATATGTGCCCTCCAGTCCCCGCTGACCGGTTTACTCGGCTCATCCCGTCCAGAGCCCTGGCCGTTACACCGAGTGAGCGTATGAAAACTAGACTGCCCAGTGAAGGGCCGTTTCACGCATGGAATCAGGCTCTGTTGCGCAACGGTATCCGTCCGTCCGAAGTGTGGACGGAGATCGTCTTGTGGAGCGAGCGAAACGGCGAAGATCGTGCAGATGCACGGGAAGGAACGTCATGCAGGGCAGTAGTTCAGTCGCTCGATCAACCGGTTCAGCACCCGCCCGAACAGTCTCAGCATCTGTCGGCGCGGGGGCCGTGGAGGCCGCTGTCGAGCGGCTCGACGGGATCGCCGTCCGGACGCCGTTGCAGCGCAATTCACGCCTGTCGGAGCGCACCGGAGCCCAGGTTTGGCTCAAACGCGAGGACCTGCAGATCGGCCGTTCCTACAAGCTCCGCGGGGCCTACAACCTGATCGCCCAGCTCGGCGACGAGGCCAAGTCCGCGGGCGTCGTCTGCGCCAGCGCCGGTAACCACGGACAAGGTTTGGCATATTCGTGCCACACGCTCGGAGTGCACGGAAAAGTCTTCGTCCCGAGGACTACTCCGCGTCAGAAACGGGACCGGATCGCGGCTCTCGGCGGCAAGCAGATCCAGGTGATAGTGACCGGCGACACGTACGACGACGCGGCCGCGGCAGCTCTGGCGGACGCCGCTGCGAGTGGCGCAACGATGGTCCCTGCCTTTGACGACCCGCGGACCGTGGCCGGCCAAGGCACTGTGGCTGTTGAGATCGTGCAGCAGCTCGGTCACGCACCAGACGTCTTAGTAGTACCGGTCGGTGGCGGCGGTCTGATCGCCGGTGTGGCCAGTTGGCTCGCCGCGCGGCACCCGAGCGTCCGCATCGTCGGTGTGGAGCCGGCGGGCGCCGCGAGCATGGCAGCGGCGCTTGCGGCCGGCGAGCCGGTCACTCTGCCGCAGCTGGACAGTTTCGTGGACGGCGCGGCCGTGCGCCGCGTTGGGGACGTGACGCTGCCGCTGGTCGCCAGCGCTGGCGTAGAGATGCTCTCGGTGCCAGAAGGGCTGGTCTGCAGCGAGATGCTCGAGCTGTACCAGGTCGACGGGCTGATCGCGGAGCCTGCGGGCGCGCTGTCGACCAGCGCGCTCGGGCACGGTCTGACCGTGGAGCCGGGTGAATCGGTCGTCTGCTTGCTCTCCGGTGGGAACAACGATGTCAGCCGGTACGGCGAGATTCTGGAGCGCTCGCTGGTCCACGAGGGGCTCAAGCACTACTTCTTGGTGACGTTCCCGCAGGAGCCGGGTGCGCTCCGCCAGTTCCTGGACGGCGCGCTCGGTCCGGACGACGACATCACCCTGTTCGAGTACGTCAAACGCAACAACCGCGAGACCGGCGTCGCGCTGGTCGGTGTCGAGATCAGCCGGGCCGCCGACCTCGACGGCATGCTCGCCCGGATGGACGCCGCCCCGCTCGACATCGAACGCATCAACCCGAACTCCCCCGAGTTCCGCTACCTGATCTGACAGTCCCGCCGCGGCGTCGCGGCGGGACCACACAGAATCAGTGCTTGGTGTGCTTCGAGTGCCGCGGGTCGTTCGGATGCGACCCGTCGGCCCAGTGCGGGTCCTCCGCCTTCTTCGCAGCCTCGCGGCGTTCGGTGGCGCCGGCGGCCAGGCGGCGGGCTTCGGCGGCCTTCTCCTCGGACTCCGCCTGCGCACGCATCGCGCGGGCGTCCACCTCGTCGGCGGCCGCGTGCTGCCGTTCGGCGTGCGCGGCGGCGATACGGGACTCCTGCTCCTTCTCGTACGCCTCCTGCCGCTGCCGCTCGTGCTCCTGGCGCTCGTGCTCGGCACGGCGCTTTGATGACGTCTTGGACGCGCCGGCGACCAGCGCCACCAGAATCACGAGGACGGCGAGGGCAACGACGATCCAGAGGACGGTCATTCCGTCCATGGTTCCTCCTCTGTCGGGGTTCGGCCTCCGGTACCCCGCCGCCCGACGCGCTAACCCGCCCGCACCACGAACCGATAGGTGCCAGAGGCAACATTCACCGCGACCGTCGACCCCTCGTCGACGACGCCGCTGACCTGGGACGCGCGCTGCAACGACCGTCCGGATTCCGTAACCAGCGCAGGGGATGCCGCGGGTAGCCGTACCGTCGCACTGCTGTTCGCCGGCACTGTCACGTCCAGTCGCAGCCCGCCACCCGGCGTCGTCGTCCACTTGCTGACGACCTGTCCGTACGGCGTCTCGAGCGCGAAGTCGGAGTTCGTGATGCCGGCGCCGGGTGTCGGCGCGATCAGGACGCGGTGGTAGCCCGGCTCGGCAGCCGACACTCCGGCGAGCGTCCGGTACATCCACTCACCGACCGCGCCGTACGCGTAGTGGTTGAAGGAGTTCATCCCGACGTCGTTGAACGTGCCGTCCGGGTTGATCGAGTTCCAGCGCTCCCACACCGTCGTCGCGCCCCAGCCGATCTCGTAGCCCCAGGAGGGGTACGACGTGTTCTGCAGCAGCTTGTACGCGAGGTCGGACCGCCCGATCTTGGTCAGCACCGGCAGCAGGCCGTCGACGCCGAGGAAGCCGGTGGACAGATGCGTGTCCCGCCGCAGGATGGTGTTGGCGAAGTGCTCGCCGGCCACCTGGGTCTTGTCCGCCGGGATCAGATCGTTGGTGAAACCGAGGATGTAGCCGGTCTGGCTGTCTGACCCGACCTTTCCGTCAGCCGCCACGAACCGCGCGATCCACGCCGTCCGGACGTCGTCGTACAGCTTGCGGTACTTCGTCGCGTCAGCGCTCTTCCCGAGCGCAGCGGCCATCTCACTGAGCTGACGGGCGCCCTTGGCCATGAACGCAGTGCCGATCAGGTCACCCGGTGTCGGGTCGTCCAGGTTGAGCCAGTCGCCGTAGTCACCGCCGCCACGGATCAGTCCGGGTGAGTGGCTGGCCAGGTAGTCGACGTACTTCGTCATGGACGCGTAGTGGTCCTGGACGACGGTGGTGTCGCCGTACGCCTGCCAGAGCGTCCAGGGCACGTTCACACCGGCGTCCGCCCAACCCGCGTTGCCGAGTCCACCGTCGAACGCGTTCGGGACGGTTGGCGCGACGCTGGGGTAGGAGCCGTCCGCGGCCTGGCTGTCGCGAAGGTCCTGCAGCCATTTGGCCAGGAAGGCCTGTGAGTCCAGGTTGTAGACCGCAGTACGCGCGAAGACGTTGATGTCACCCGTCCAGCCCATTCGCTCGTCGCGGGCCGGTGTGTCGGTCGGAATGGAGAGGAAGTTGCCACGCTGACCCCAGACCACGTTGCTGTGCAGTCGATTGACCAGTGCGGAGTTGGTGCGGAAGCGGGTGGTCTGTGCGCCGTCGGAACCCATCACTACCCCGGTGATCGCGCTGGCCGCCGGTGCTGACGGCAGTCCGCTGATTTCGACGTACCGGAAGCCGTGGAAGGTGAAGCGCGGCTGGTAGGTCTCAGGGCGGTCGGTGGCGAAGGTGTAGTGGTCAGTCGCCTTCGCACCGCGCAAGTTGTCCGTGTAGAGCGTGCCGTCCGGGTTCAGCACCTCGCCGTACCGGATCGTCACGGTCTGACCGGGCTTTCCGGTGAGCTTGAAGCGGCCGACGCCGACCATGTTCTGGCCGAGGTCGTAGAGGTACTTGCCCGGGGTGGGTGAGGTGATGGCCTTCGCCGCCAGCTCCTCGGTCACTCGGACGGGTTGGTCGGTCTGCGGAACCAGCTTGCTGGTAGCGCTCGGCCTGACGGTGACTGGCACCCAGGCGGTCGGCGTACGGCGGGCGTCGTAGCTCTCGCCGTTCAGCAGGTCAGCAACGCGGACTGCGCCCGGTGCGGTCTGCCAGCTCTGGTCGGTCGCGATGACGTCGGTGCTGCCGTCGGAGTAGGTGACACGCAGCTGCGCGGAAAGAGCTGTCTCGCTGCCGTACTTCTGCGGGCCGAACATCGCGAGGTTGCCGGCGTACCAGCCGCTGGAGAGCTCAGCACCGAGGACGTTCTGACCGGAGCGAAGCTGACGGGTGACGTCGTACGTCTGGGACTGGATGCGTTGCCGGTAGTCCGTCCAGCCCGGTGCGAGCTCGTGGTCGCCGACCTTGCGGCCGTTGAGGCTCAGCTCGTAGACACCCTGCGCCGCGGCGTACATGCGCGCTTTGACGACCTTCTTGCCCGCAGGGATGGTGACGGTACGCCGAAACACGGGGAGTGGCGGACCGGGCAGCCAGAGGTCGGTGTTGCCCTTCACCTGCAGACCGCCGGCAGGCAGGACAGTCCCGTCCGGGAAGGTCTGATCACCGGCAGCGAAGGCAGTATCGACCAGCTTGCGACCGGCGGCGTTGGTCACCACCAGGTTGTGCACAACGCCGCTCTCGACACCGTTCGTGCGGAAGCCGACGATGCCGGGCGCATTGTGGTCGGTGCGCTCGCGCTGATCGACCTGCGTGCCGTCAATCCAAGTAGTGATGGTTTGACCGGCCACGGTGATGCGCAGGTGATGCTTTTGAGTGAGGTCGACGTTCAGTGGGATTTCGCCGAGTACGACGTACCCACCGCCCTGCTGACGGACGTGCGGGCGCAGTTTGGCGCCGTCGACCTGATTGAGCTGCCACATGTAGCCGATGCCGGCGCGGCCGCGGAAGAAGATGCCGAGCGCCTCTTTGGTGACGGTGACGTCGGCGTCCACCGTGTAGTCGGTCCACTCCGCACCGGGCTGGCTTTCGGCGCCGATCCAGTCGCCGCGCCAGTCGGCGGGCTGCAGCTGGGCAGTCTCGAAGGTGGCGACCCGGGACCAGGCCGATGCGCGGCCGGACTGGTCCCAGACCCGAACTGTCCAGAAGTACTGCGTGTACGCCTTCAGGGCCGCACCGGCGTACTGGACCTCGATCGACCGGTCGGAGCGGACGACGCCGCTGTCCCACGCGTCCGGGCGGGACAGCTTGCGCTCGGAGGTGGCGACCCGGATCTGGTAGCGCGTCTGCGTCGTACCGCGGCGATCGCTGTCGAGCTGCCAGCTCAGGCGAGGCGCTGCGTCCGCAGCGATGCCGAGTGGCTCAGCGAGGGCATTTGTCCGCAGGTTGTGGACGTCGGGGGCCGGTGTGGCCGCTGCGGGCGAGACTGGGGTGACTAGTAGGGCTGCCAGGGCAAGGCAGGCCCAGCGAAGGTGTCGGGGCATCGCGAGAACTCCTCAGCGAGTGGGCGGACTGCGGGGAGTGAAGGGGGATGGTCAGACGAGACCGCGGCGGGCGGCCCAGACGATCGCTTCGATCGCCGTGCTGAAGCCGAGCCGGTCGCAGATCATCCGGGTCCGGCGGCGGACGGTACGTTCGGACAGCCCGAGGCGCCGGGCCACCGCGTCGACCGGCAGTCCGGTCGCGAGCAGGCGCAGCAACTGCAGGTCGTCATGGCTGATCTCTCGGGGCGGCACGCGGTGCGGACGGAGCTCCTGAGGCAGAGCGGTCATGCGGAATCACCTGTTCCGAACATCCGGGACTCGACGGCGTCCCAGTCGGCCGGTTTACCCTGCGGGGTGTAGCGCCGCAGGTGATGGGTGGAGCGGACCAGAGCGCGCATAGCGGCCAGATCCGGGAGGGGCTCGCCGAGCGCGCGAGCTTGAACGAGCACATTGCCAAGTGCCGACGCTTCGACCGGACCGGCCAGCACCGGCAGGCCGCACGCGTCGGCGGTGAGCTGACACAGCAGCTCGTTCTGAGAGCCGCCGCCGATCACATGGACGACGTCGACCGGCTTGTCGGCGATCTGTTGCGCAGCACGCAGAGTGCGCCGGTAGGCGAGCGCAAGGCTCTCGAGGATGCATCTGACGACCGCACCGCGCGACTGCGGCCCTTCTTGGCCGGTACGTCGGCAGTGGTTGGCAATCCGTTGTGGCATATCACCTGGCGCCAGGAACTCCGGCGCGTCCGGATCGATCAGTACGGCGAACGGCTGGGCCTGGGCTGCCTCTCGGAGCAGCTGCCCGAGGTCGTCGTCCGCCCAGACGCGCTGGCACTCCTGCAGGATCCACAGGCCCATCACGTTGCGCAGGAACCGGATCCGCCCGTCCACCCCGCCTTCGTTGCTGAAGTTCGCCAACCGCGCTTCCTCCGTCAGCACGGGCTCTGCCAACTCCAGCCCCACCAAAGACCAAGTCCCCGACGAGATGTAGGCAAACCGCTCTCCCGTCGCCGGCACTCCCACCACAGCCGACGCCGTGTCATGAGAGCCCACAGCAACCACCGGCGTCCCGTCGTACGCGCCGATAACCTCCCCCGGCTCCCACAGCCGCGGTAGCACCCGCGCAGGTACTCCGACTCGCTCCGCCAGCTCGTACGACCATTCGCGCGCCCGTACGTCGTACAGCTGCGTTGTGGAGGCGTTAGTGCGCTCCACGCCGACTGAGCCAGTGAGCCAGTACGCAAGCAGGTCGGGGATGAGGAGGAGCGTGTCCGCCTGATCCAGCAGGCGCTCTGCAGCGAGCTGGTACAGGGTGTTGATGGGGAGCTGCTGCAGACCGGTGATCTGGTAGAGCTCTTCAGCCGTCACACCCGTTACTGAGGTGCTGGTGCGGGAGTCGCGGTAGTGGAACGGGTTCCCCAGCAGCTGCCCCTCAGCGAGGAGGCCGTAGTCGACGGCCCAAGAGTCGATACCCAGGGAATCGACCGGTCCGGTGGCAGCAAGGCCGTCCAGCACGGAGCGATAGAGGTGGAGGATGTCCCAGTGCAGCGAGCCGCGGAGGTCGACCGGGCCGTTCCAGAAGCGGGTGACCTCCACCAGCTCCAGGCGATCGGAGCTCAACTCGGCGCGCATGACGCGGCCGGAGGAGGCGCCTAGGTCGACTGCCGCGACGCGCTTCATACGACGGTCAGGTCGAGGTTGAGCAGGCTTGCGACGGCCTGCAGCTCAGCTGCGCGGTGTCCGGTACCGAGGGCCCAGTGGTGGGCTACGCCGGAGGCGGACCAGGCGTCCGTCCACTCACCGGGGTCGCGGTTGAAGTCGACGCGGGAGGTGGTGTTGCCAATCTGGAGGAGCGGACCGGGGACGACGGTGCCCTCAGAGGCGATCAGGTGGAACGTACCGTCCCGCCGCTGACCCAGACCGCACAGCGTGACCGGCCCCTGGCGGACGTCGAACTCGACCGAGACGCCCCAGCCGCGCTTGCCGTGGTAGACCCCCAGACCGCGCAGTAGCGGCTTGTTGGCGCTGATGGCCAGGTGGGCCGGGCCGTCGTGCCCCATCTCCACCACACCGTCGCGGAAGTTCAGCGCCTGCAGCTCGGTGAATGAGCCGCCCGCACCGAGTTTGTCCATGACCAGCATCGCCAGTGAGGTCCGTAGCTCGTACTCACCGACCGCAGGCACACCCCGTGCCGTCAGCAGCGACGCTCCGAGGATCATCCCGGCGGCAACGCGCTCATGCATCTCCCCGTCGAGGCCGCGGTGGTAGTACGCCAGCGTGGTCAGGTCGAAGTCCTCCACCAACCGGTCCAGCGCGACCGACACCGTCGCGCCCCAGCGGAAGTCGTCCTCAACCACGGAGTCGTCCAGCGTGAAGACTTCCCGCGCCAGATCCATGCGGGCGGTGGTCTCAGCGTCAGTGACCTTCTCGACCCGCACCCGCAGGTCGTCGATCTCCAGGATCTCCACGTGGCCACCGAGCTGAGCAGAAACCAGAGTGGGGTCGGTGACGACGTCCATCATCCCTGGATAGAGGTGCCCCAACAGACCGTGCCGCCCGTGCCGGAAGGCAGCTCGGACGCCGGCTGCGCGGATCCAGCGCTCGATCCGCGTCCACGCCCGCTCGTCCTCCAGGTAGCCCGACACCGACCGGAACTCGATTCCGCAGCGCTCGAAGGCGTTCGCCATTTCTGGCAGCGGACAAGCACCGCAGTACGCCAGCCACGCACCCGTGTCGAAACTCGCGTGGTCCATCACCTCAGTCGGCTGCAGGTTCAGCAGCAACACCGGCGACCCACTGCGCTGTGCCACCGGCACCAGCATCGACGCGGTCATGTAGGTGGTCAGGAAGCCGACGATCAGGTCGCAGTCGGCCAACCGCAGCTTCTCCGCCGCAACAGCACCCTCCTGAGCGTCAGAGATGAACCCGACGTCCACCACCTCGCAGTCCATCGCCTCGAACCGCTCCGCCACCCAGCGCGCAGACGCCTGCAGCTGCGGCAGCAGCGACGGGAACTGCGGCCAGTACGCACCTAGCCCGCCAGCAACCAGGCCGACCCGGGTAGTCATCGCAGGAAGGCGGCAGCCACGCCGGCGTCGACAGGCACGTGCAGTCCGGTCGTGTGCGAGAGGTCCCCACCCACTAGCGCGAAGACGGCCGCTGCCACGTTCTCCGGCAGCACCTCTCGCTTCAGCAGCGTCCGCTGCGCATAGAACGCCCCCAGGTCGGACTCCGGTACGCCATACACAGCGGCCCGCTGCGCCCCCCAGCCCTTCGCGAAGATCCCCGACCCCCGGACGACGCCGTCCGGGTTGATCCCGTTCACGCGGACGCCGTACTCACCCAGCTCGGCCGCAAGCAGCCGGACCTGATGCGCCTGGTCGGCCTTGGCCGCGCCGTACGCGACGTTGTTCGGTCCGGCGAAGACGGCGTTCTTGCTGGAGATGTACACGATGTCCCCACCGAGCCCCTGGTCGATCAGCACCTTCGCCGCCGCCCGCGAGACCAGGAACGACCCCTTCGCCATCACGTCGTGCTGCAGATCCCAGTCCCGCTCGGTCGTCTCCAGCAGCGACTTCGAGATCGACAGCCCGGCGTTGTTCACGATCAGATCCACCCCGCCGAAGGCCAGCACCGCCTCCGCCAGCGCCGCCTCCACCGCAGCGGACGACGAGACATCCGCCTCGACCGCGACAGCAGCGTCGGCCGAGCCGATCTCCTTCGCGACCGCTTCGGCCGCGGCCAGATCGAGATCGGCCACCACGACGCACGCGCCCTCGGCCGCGAGCCGCAGCGCGATCGCACGCCCGATACCCGACCCGGCGCCGGTGACGAACGCGACCCGAGACGCCAGCGGCTTCGGCCGAGGCATCCGCTGCAGCTTGGCCTCTTCCAGCGCCCAGTATTCGATCCGGAACTTCTCCCGCTCGTCGATCGGCGCGTACGTCGACACCGCCTCGGCTCCGCGCATCACGTTGATCGCGTTCACGTAGAACTCGCCGGCCACCCGCGCGGTCTGCTTGTCCTTGCCGAAGCTGAACATCCCGACCCCCGGCACCAGCACGATCGCCGGATCGGCGCCACGCATTGCCGGGCTGTCGTCCGACGCGTGCCGCGCGTAGTACGCCGAGTACTCCTCCCGGTATGCCGCATGCAGCTCCCGCAGCCGGGCCACGGAGTCCTCGACCGAGGCGCTCGGCGGCAGGTCCAGCACCAGCGGCCGCACCTTGGTCCGCAGAAAGTGGTCAGGACAGGAGGTCCCCAAGGCCGCGAGCGGTGCGAGCTTCTCGCGGGCCAGAAACTCCAGTACGACGTCTGAGTCCGTGAAGTGACCGACCTGCGGTCGATCCGACGAGGCGAGGCCACGGATCACGGGCGCCAGCGCGGCTGCCCGCTCGCGCCGCGCGGCGGGGTCGAGCGGCTCGAAGCCAGGCACGATCGGGCCGAAAGGCTCCGCCACGCCACGCTGCCGCAAGAACTCCTCAGCAGCACGGATGATCTCGAGGGAGTTCGCCTCGCATTCGGCGGAGGTAGCGCCCCAGGCGGTGATGCCATGGCCGCCGAGGATGCAGCCGATGGCCTGTGGGTTCTCCCGCTGGACCGCTGCGATGTCCAGGCCCAGCTGGAACCCGGGACGCCGCCACGGCACCCACACCACCCGATCGCCGAAGCACTCCGCGGTCAGCTGCTCGCCGTCCGCAGCCGTGGCCAGTGCGATCCCGGAGTCCGGGTGCAGGTGATCCACATGCGGTGCATCGACCAGCCCGTGCATCGCAGTGTCGATCGACGGCGCCGCACCGCCCTTGCCGTGCAGGCAGTAGTCGAATGCGGCCACCATCTCGTCTTCCCGGTCCACCCCCGGGTAGACGTCCACCAGCGCGTTCAAGCGATCGAGACGCAGTACGGCGAGACCGGCCTCGGTCAGTGTGCCCAGGTCACCGCCGGAGCCCTTCACCCACAACAGGTCGACCGGCTGCCCGGTGACCGGATCCGTCTCGACCCCCTTGGCCGACGTGTTCCCGCCGGCGTAGTTGGTGTTCCGCGGGTCCGATCCCAGTCGGTTGCTCCTGGCAACGAGTTCCATCACGCTCCCCATCCAGCCTGCTGGCCGTCGGCCCGCTCGGCGACGATCCGCTCGAAGTACCCGCTGCGCTTGTACGCCGCGAGCGGGTTCGGGTCGAGGCCCTGTGACTCACGCAGCTCGGCCAGCAAGGGCCGGACATCGGTGTTGTAGGCATCCATCAGGACGGCGTTCGCCTCCAGCACGTCACCTTCCAGCTGGGCCTTCTTCAACGCGTCCCGATCGACGAGCAGCGCCTTCGCCGTCGCCTCCTGGACGTTCATCACCGAGCGGATGATCGCCGGGATCTTCACCTCGATGTTGTGACACTGGTCGAGCATGAACGCGATCCCGCGGTCCGGGTCGAGCGCGTCACCGCGAACGATCTCGTTCATGATCCGGAACAGCTGGAACGGATCCGCCGCGCCGACCATCAGGTCGTCATCCGCGTAGAACCGGCTGTTGAAGTCGAAGGCGCCGAGCTTCTTGACCCGCAGCAGGAACGCCACGATGAACTCGATATTCGTCCCCGGCGCGTGGTGCCCGGTGTCGATACACACCACGGCCTTAGGCCCCAGCTCCAGGCAGTGCGCGTACGACG
This sequence comes from Kribbella sp. NPDC104218, assembly GCF_055584105.1. Classification (NCBI taxonomy): domain Bacteria; kingdom Bacillati; phylum Actinomycetota; class Actinomycetes; order Propionibacteriales; family Kribbellaceae; genus Kribbella; species Kribbella sp. NPDC104218. Next base: position 2,029,287 of record NZ_JBVJMQ010000001.1, on the reverse strand, counting down.
TCCCCCAGTCCGGCACGTCGGTCGTGTAGAAGGCCGGCTCGAACAGCTTGTACTCCAGCAGCATCCGCTGCTCCGGCCCCAGCCGGTCGTAGACCTCGCGCAACGCGGCCGCGAGCCGCTCCTGCCGATCCTGGATGTCGTCCTGGCCGGGATAGTTCGTCCCGTCCGAGAACCACAGCTTCAGGTCCCGCGAGCCGGTCGCATCCATGATGTCGACGCATTCGAGCAGGTGGTCGGTGGCCTTCCGACGGACGCCGGGGTCCGGGTTGGTGACGCTGCCGAGCTTGTAGTCGTCGTCCTGGAAGACGTTGCTGTTGATCGCCCCGAGCCGGACGCCCTGCTCCTTCGCGTACGCCGCCAGCCCCGCGTAGTCGGACACCTTGTCCCAGGGGATGTGCATCGCCACGCTCGGGGCGACCCCCGTGAAGCGGTGGACGACGGCGGCGTCCGCGATCTTCTCCTCGGGCGACCGCGGGACGCCGGGCTGGGTGAAGACCTTGAACCGGGTGCCGGAGTTCCCGAACGCCCACGAAGGCAGCTCGATCTCCTGACGCCGGAGGGCATCCGTCACGCTGGTCATATGTTCAGTCCTCTTGTAGATGGAAGATCTCGGGCAGCAGCTGGAACGTCTCGTCCGGCCGCCCCGCGGTGAAGTACGACGTCATCTCGGCCTGCCACCGGGTGTTCACCTCGGTGGCCGCCATCGCCTGCTGCGCCGCTTCCAGGTCCGCGGATTCGACGTACCCGATCAGCAGGCCGTCGGCGCGCAGGAAGAGCGAGTAGTTGTGCCACCCGGACTCCCGCAGCGCGGCCTGCATCTCGGGCCAGACGTTCCGGTGCCGGTCGACGTACTCGTCGAGCCGGTCCGGCCGGACCTGGAGGCAGAAGCAGTAGCGACGCATCAGAAGTTGAACTTGTCGATGTTCTCGGCGGTGAACTCGGTCGGCGGGCCGAGCACGATCTCGCCGTCGGCGCCGACGGTGTACTCGCCGAGCTTGCCGGCCTTGAACTTCTCGCCCTGCGCGCCGGTGATCTGGCCCGAGCTGAGCGCGGCGCCGGCGTACGCGGCCAGGTAGCCGATATCGGCCGGGTTCCAGAGCGCGAACTTCTTGACCGTGCCGTCCTTGACGTACTGGCGCATCTGGTTCGGCAGGCCGAGGCCGGTGATCGCGACCTTGCCCTTGTAGCTGGAGGCGCTGACGTACCGGGAGGCGGCGGCGATACCGACGGTGGTCGGCGAGACGATCACCTTCAGGTTCGGGTAGGACTGCAACAGACCCTGCGCCTCGGTGAACGACTTCTGGTCCTCATCGTTGCCGTAGGCAATCTTGACCAGCTTGAGCTTGCTGTTCGCCGGTTTGGCCAGCTCGGTCTTCATCACCTCGATCCACGAGTTCTGGTTGGTGGCGTTCGGCGTCGCCGACAGGACGGCGATCTCCCCCTCGCCACCGGCCAGCTCGCTGGCCATCTTGACCAGGCTCTCGCCGATCCCCTGGGTGGTGGCCTGGTTGATGAACGCGTCCCGGCAGGTCTTCGAGGCGTCGGAGTCGAACGCGACGACCTTGATCCCGGCCTTGCGGGCCTGGTTCAGCGATGGGCAGACGGCGTTCGGGTCGTTGGCCGCGACGGCGATCACGTCCTGCTGCTGCTGGATCAGCGTGTTGATGTAGCTGACCTGCGAGGACGCGCTCGCGTCGTTCGGGCCGACCAGTTTGTAGGCGCCCTTGATCTCGTCGACCGCGACCTTGCCGCCGCCGACCTCGACGTCCGTGTACGGGTTGTTCAGCTGTTTCGGCAGGTAGGCGATCTTCAGGCCCTCCTTGAGGGGCGCGTTCGGATCGGCCTGGCCGGCGGTGCTCTGCGGAGCGGCCGTGTTCTGACCCTCGGTACTGGACTTCGTCGTACCGCCGCACGCGGTCAACGCCAGGAGCGCTACCGCAACGGGGAGGTGCTTACGCATGGTTCGTCCTTTCAGGTACGACGTCGGAGCAGGTTGGGGCCGAGTACGGAAGCGATCAGCAGGACGCCGGTGACGACATTCAGCGCCTCGTTGGAGACATCGGAGAGCCGCAGCGCGTTCTGCAGCGAACCGAGCAGGACGACGCCCGCGAGGACGCCGGGCAGCGCGCCCTTGCCGCCGAAGATGGACACCCCGCCGAGCAGGACGGCGGCGACGACGGCCAGCTCGAGCCCGGCGCCGTTGTCGGCTCGGGCGCTGGAGTAGCGCAGCGTCCAGAGCACGCCGGCCAGACCGGCGATCGTGCCGCTGGCGACGTACAGCCAGAACTTGAGGCGATCGGGGCGGATCCCGGCAAAGCGAGCGGCCTGCTCACTCGCGCCGACCGCGAAGACCGCGCGGCCGATCGGGGTCGCGTGCAGGAAGACGCCGAAGATCGCCGCGAGCACGACGATCACGATCAGGACGTTCGGGATCGGCGTCCCGGCGATGGTGCCGGTGACCCAGTCGGTGTAGACGGCCGGGAAGTCGGCGACCGCGCCGTCGCCGAGGACGACGAACGCGAGGCCGCGGTAGAGCGCGAGCGTCCCGATCGTGACCGCCAGCGACGGCAGGCCGAGGACGGTGACGAAGAAGCCGTTGATCGCGCCCAGGACCGCGCCGAGCAGCAGGCAGACCGGGATGATCGTCTCGATCGGCTGGTTCGCGTTCCAGAGGTAGCCCATCACGGCGCTGGACAGGCCGAGGGTGCTCGCGACGCTCAGGTCGATCTCGCCGGTGACGATGACCAGCGTCATCGGCAGCGCGACCAGCGCGATCGGCAGCAGGTCGAGGACCAGGAAGCCGAAGTTCTGCGCGGTGCCGAAGCTGTTCACACTCGCGGCCGCGATGATCAGCACGATCACGGTGATCGCGATGATCGCCACGTTCCAGTTGGCCAGCCGGCCGATCCGGGGCTCGGTGAGCTGCTCAGCCGACATGGGAGCCTCGCTTCTTCAGGCCTGCCGCGACCCGGACGGCGACCAGCCGGTCGGCCCCGATCGCGAGCAGGATCAGACCGCCGACGATCGCCTGCTGCCAGAACTGGTTGATCTCGAGGACGGCGAGCGCGCTGCCGATCGTGGTGAGCAGCAAGGCGCCGAGCGCCGCGCCCCAGACCGTCCCGCTACCACCGAAGACCGCGACTCCGCCGACCACGACGGCCGCGACGACGTTCAGCTCCATACCGGTGCCGGCCGCGGCGTCGATCGTGCCGAAGCGCGCAGCGAACAGGACGCCGGCCAGACCGGCGAGTCCGCCGCTGACGACGAACGCGCCGACCGTACGCCGTCCGACCGGAATGCCGGCCAGCTGCGCGGCCTGCGGGCTGGAGCCCATCGCGTACAGCTCGCGGCCGGTCCGGTAGTTGCGGAGGACCACTGCGGTGACTACTAGGACCATAACGGCCAGAATCACCAGCCACGGGATGTCCGCCGTACCGAAGTTCAGAAAGCTTGGCGGCAGTTCGTCCGCGTTGATCTGGCTACCGCCGGCCCAGAAGTAGGTGACGCCGCGGATCACGTAGAGCGTGCCCAGCGTGACGACGAGCGCCGGTACGTTGCCGTAGCGGACCAGGACGCCGTTCAGCGCACCGCATCCCGCGCCGACGCCAGCACCCACGAGGAGGGCGAGGACGACCGGGATGCCGGGGTAGTTCTGCAGGAGCGTGCCGACCGTGAAGGCGCTCAGGCCGAGGACCGAGCCGACCGAGAGGTCGATGTTGCGGGTGATCACGACCACGGCCTGGCCGACCGCCAGCACGGCCAGGATCGCGGTGTTGAGCAGGATGTCGCGGACACTCTGGCCGGACAGGAAGCGCGGGTTCGAGATCGCGGTCACCGCGACCAGGATCGCGAGCGCGAGGACGATCCCCAGCTCGCGGGCGCGGAGGACGACGTCCAGGGACGAGCGTTTCGGCGCGGGCAGCTCGACGGTCGTCATACCGTCGCCTCCTGACCGGTCGCCGCGAACATCACGGCCTCCTCGGTCGCCTCGGCGCGACTCAGCTCGGCGACCAGGCGGCCCTCGCGCATCACCAGCACGCGATCGGCCATCCCGAGCACCTCGGGCAGCTCCGACGAGACCATCAGGACGGCGACTCCTTCCGCGGCGAGGCTGGACATCAGCCGGTGCACCTCGGCCTTGGTGCCGACGTCGATCCCGCGGGTCGGCTCGTCGACGATCAGCACCTTCGGCTTGGTCGCGAGCCACTTGGCCAGCACGACCTTCTGCTGGTTGCCGCCCGACAACGTGCCGACCTCGTCGGACAGCCGGCCGTACTTCGTCTTGAGTCGCTCGGTCCATTCCTGCGCGGATCGGCGTTCGCGACTGCCGGTGAGGAAGCCGAGCTGGGACAGCGAGCGGGACCTCGGCAGCGTCACGTTGCGCTCGATCGACAGCTCCATCAGCAGGCCCTGCTGGCGCCGGTCCTCGGGGACGAGCGCGACGCCCGCGGCCATCGCCTGCTTGGGTCGGCCCGGTTTCAGGGTCTTGCCGCCGACCTCGACGGTCCCGGCATCCCGCGGGTCGACGCCGAAGATCGACTGGACCACTTCGGAGCGACCGGAGCCGACCAGACCGGCCAGCGCGACGATCTCGCCGGCCCGGACGTCGAAGGAGACGTCCCGGAAGATCGGGTCCCGGGAGAGGCCGTCGACCTTGAGCGCGACGGCGCCGGGAGCGACGTCCTGTTTCGGGAAGAGCGCCTCGAGATCACGGCCGACCATCCGGCGGACCATCTCGTCGACGCTGGTGTCGGCGAGCAGATCGGTCGACACGTGCCGGCCGTCGCGCATGATCGTGACGCGCTGACAGAGTGCGGTGATCTCCTCGAAGCGGTGCGAGATGAACAGCAGCGCGGCGCCGTCGTCGCGGAGCGAGCGGGCGACGCTGAAGAGCCGCTCGACCTCGACTCCGGTCAGCGCGGCGGTCGGCTCGTCCATCACGACCACGCGGGCGTCCGCGGAGAGGGCCTTGGCGATCTCGACCAGTTGCTGGTCGGCGATCGAGAGGCCGCGGGCGGGCCGGTTCGGGTCGATGGACACGCCGAGGCGGGTGAAGAGGCGGGCCGCCTGGCTCACCATCGCGGCCCGGTCGATCGTGTTGAAACGACCCAGTGGCTGGCGGCCCATCGCGATGTTCTCGGCGACGGACAGGTCCGGGAAGAGGGTCGGCTCCTGGTAGATGACCGCGATCCCGGCGGCCTTCGCGTCGGCGGGCCCGCCGAGGGCGAGCGGCGTACCGGCCAGCTCCAGCGCGCCCGCGTCGGGCCGGTGCACACCGGCCAGCATCTTCACGATCGTGGACTTCCCGGCGCCGTTCTCGCCGACCAGGGCATGCGCCTCACCGGCGTACAGGTCGAAGGAGACGTCGCGGACGGCGGCGACCGCGCCGAACGACTTGGCGACGCCGCGGATGCGGAGCAGCGCGGTCATCGGTCACCTCCCGGGCGGTTATGAAAGGTTTCAAGTGATGAAGAGGAACGTACGGGCGAGGCCGGACGGGCGTCAAGAGGTGGACTACTCATTCGACCGAGCCGGGCGGATTTGCCGGTGCGCAAGGAGTAGGCTTCGGGCCCTAAGACGTTTCAACTGAGACCTTGACGCGGGGAGGGTGGGCGTGGCAGTCGAGCGCCGCGGGCAGACCGCTGGAGTGAAGGCGGTCGCCGCCGCTGCCGGGGTCTCGCTCGGCACGGTCTCGAATGTGCTGAACCGGCCCGAGATGGTCAGCCCGGTGACGCGCGCCAAGGTCGAGGCGGCGATGACCGCGCTCGGCTTCGTCCGGAACGAGTCCGCCCGGCAGCTCCGGGCCGGCAGCAGCCGGATCCTCGCGTACCTGATGCTCGACGCGGGCAACCCGTTCTTCACCGACGTCGCCCGGGGCGTCGAGGAGGCGGCCCAGACGGCCGGGCTGTCGGTCTTCCTCTGCAACAGCAACGAGGACGCTTCGCGCGAGGCCGACTACCTCGACCTGCTCGAGCAGCAACGCGTTCAGGGCGTGCTGATCACGCCGATCGATCAGCACTCGCCGCAGCTTCGCAACCTGCCCGCCCGCGGTACGCCGGTGGTCGTGGTCGACCGGGCGATCGACGACGAGGAGCACTGCTCGGTCGCGGTCAACGACGTCCTCGGCGGCGAGCTCGCGATCGCGCACCTACTGGAGCTCGGCCACGAGCGGATCGCGTACGTCGGCGGGCCGGCGACGATCGGCCAGGTCGTGGACCGCCGCGACGGCGGGCGGAACGCGCTGCGCAAGGCGGGCCGGGCCGAGAGCGAGCTGATCGAGATCGGCACCGGCGCGCTCACCGTCGCCGAAGGTAGGGGCGCAGGGCAACGACTTGCCGGGCTGCCCGCGGCTCGGCGTCCGACGGCCGCGTTCTGCGCGAACGACCTGCTGGCGCTGGGTTTGCTGCAGCAGTGCGTGAGTCTCGGCATCCGGGTGCCGGAGGATCTGGCAATCGTGGGTTACGACGACATCGAGTTCGCCGCGGCGGCCGCCGTACCGCTGACGTCCGTCCGCCAGCCGCGGCAGCTGCTCGGTCGGACGGCGGCGGAGCTGCTGCTCGACGAGTCGGCCAACCCCGACCACGAGCACCAGCGGGTCATCTTCACCCCCGAGCTGGTCGTGCGAACCTCGACGCGAGGCGCCGGCTAGGCCGTCCCGTAGGAGGCCAGGAAGACGTCGACGGCGCCGTCGGCGATCTGGTCGAGCTCGCCGGGCTGTGGGCGGACGCGAGTCCCGGCGAACATCGCGCGGTTCATCGGTTTGTACATGACCAAACCGGCGAACTGGTACGCGACGAGCGTCGGATCGTCCAGCTCGCGGAGCAGACCACGCTCGGTCAAACCGGCGAGCGCCTGCCCGAGGGTCTCCAAGGACTTCTCGAAACCGCTGGTGAACCAGGCGCCGCACACCTCCGGGAAGCGATCGGCCTCGGCGATCACGAGCCGGCGAAGCTGCAGCACGTGGTCGGCCGTCAGGGTCTCGAGGAGCCGGAACGCCAACGCCCGCAGGGCTTCCCGGGCGTCGGTGGCGCCGTCGAGGGCTTCGGCGTACGCCGCGGCGAGGTTCACCGCGAGCTGATCGTTGGTGCCGAGCACGATCTCGGCGAACAGGCGTTCCTTGTTCTCGAACTGTTTGTAGACGGTCTGTTTGGAGACGCCGGCCTTGGCCGCGACCTCGTCCATACTCGCGCCGAGATAGCCGTGCTGGAGGAACACCTCGGTGGCCGCGTGCTGGATCGCGCGCCGCTTGGTCGCCGTACGCCCTGTCTGTTCCATGCCGGAAATCATACTGGACAGTCTAGTTTTCTTGTGAGTACTGTACGGTCTAGTTCCCAACCAGCGAGGAGAGCACGATGAGCACCGTGAGGTCCGCCGACGGCACCACCATCCACTTCGACGTCCGCGGCGCCGGGCAACCGTTGATCATCGTCGACGGCGCCACCGCCCACCCGGCCGTGAACCCGCTGAACGCCGAGCTCGCCGAGCTGCTCGAGAGCGAGTTCCGGACGTACACCTACGACCGGCGCGGCCGCGGCCAGAGCACCGACACCGCGCCGTACGCCGTCCAGCGCGAGATCGAGGACATCGCCGCCCTGATCGAGCACGCCGACGCTCCGGCGATCGTCCTCGGCTACTCGTCGGGCGCACTGCTCGCCCTGGACACCGCAACCGCCGGCCTCCCGGTCAGCGGAGTCGTCATGTTCGAGCCGCCAGTAGTAGTCGACGACAACCGACCGCCTCTGCCGACCGACTACGTAGAACAGCTGGAAGCCCACATCGCCGCCGGCAACCCCGACCTGGCCGCCGAGCTCTTCATGACCGCCGCAGTCGGCCTCCCGCCCGAAATGGTCGCCGGCATCCGCCAGTCCCCCCCTGTGGCAGCCCGTCGTCGACGTAGCCCACACCATCTCCTACGACGGCCGCATCATGGGCACCACCATGTCCGGCAACCCCCTCCCCGCCGACCGCTGGTCCACCGTCACCGTCCCCGTCCACGTCCTCTACGGCGAAGACACCTGGCCCACCCTCATCACCGGCGCCCAAGCCGTAGCCACCCACCTCCCCACCGCAACCCTCCACCCCATCCCCGGCGAAAACCACTCCACCACCCCCGACGTCCTAGCCACCGCCCTCCGCAACTTCACCAAAACCCTCTGAGAGGCACTCGACGAGCTGAGACGACCCCCTGGAGGCCGACCCTTCACTTAGCGTGACGATCGGCGTAGGGTGCCGAGTTCAACGGGCGAAACACGGTAATGCGGGCCTGTGGGGGGTCTGCCGGGCAATGCCCGTGGGGGGACGAAGATGGCAGAAGAGAGTTGGCATCAGGCGCGCCTGATACCTACATCGGGAATCAGCGGAGCGGACGAGCAGGAGCGGCGGGCCACATCGGCCTTGCTGGCTGTCATGTCGTCGGTCCGCGAGTTCGGTCGCGTGCTGACCCAGCCACTGGGAGCACCTGCGGGTCAGCTGGAGACATATATCGAAGTGCCGTTCCAGCTCGGTGAGCGTCGCCTGTTCCCGGATGGGTTGTTGCGATCCCGCCGCGGCCAGAAGGAGTGGACCGCGCTCGTCGAAGTCAAGACCGGCGTCAACGAGCTGAACGCCGAGCAACTGGAGGCGTATCTCGACATCGCCCGTGAGCAGGGCTTCGATGCGGTCGTCACGATCTCGAACGAGATCCCGGCAATCGCGGGCCTCCATCCGACCAAAGTGGACAAGCGAAAACTCAAACGAGTAGCTCTGCACCATTGGTCGTGGTCGATGGTGCTCGCGGAAGCCGTCCTGCAGAAGGAGCATCGCGGCGTCGCCGATCCTGACCAGGCATGGATCCTCGGCGAGCTCATCCGCTATCTCGAGCATCCGAGATCTGGCGCCCTGCAGTTCGAGGACATGGGCGCCTCCTGGGTGACAACCAGAGAGGCTGTCGCAGCCGGCACCCTTCGCGCCGGAGACAAGTGCGCTCCGGAGGTTGCGGCCCGCTTCGACGCCCTGCTTCGCTACGTCAGCCTGCAACTGGGGCGCAAGCTGGGCGACGACGTGACACCTGCCCTGAGTCGAAAGGAACTCGCCGAACCCGCCTTACGCTCGCAGGCGCTTGTCCAGTCGATGTGCACGAGCGGAACACTGCAAGGCGCAATCAACATTCCCAATGCCGTCGGACCGCTGGCTGTGACCGCGGATCTCCGGGCGGGTCAGGTGATCTGTCATGTCGATATCGCGGCGCCCCGAGACGGCCGGCCTACGACTCGGGTCAACTGGCTGCTGCGGCAGTTGCGGCACGCGCCGGAAACCACTCGCATCGAGGCCTTTGTCATGCATGCGAGAGGCGCAGGTACGGCGGATCTGCTACGAGCTGTTCGTGAGCAGCCGGCCCTGCTCGTCGAGGATCCGAAGAAGGAGCTCAGAGGTTTCCGTATCGCCCTGAGCCAGCCGCTCGGATCGAAGCGCGGGCGCGGACGCGGCTCGTTCATCGACTCGGTCGAGAATGCGATCAACACGTTCTACGGTGAGATCGTTCAGGACCTTCGAGCTTGGACGGCGACCCCGCCGCGACTCCGAGAGGCACCCGCCCAACCTGACGAACGGAGTTCGTTGACCTCGACCGCATTGTCGTCGCAGGACGGCGTGGAACCCGATCAACCGGATCTTCCCGCGATCGATACACCGGACGCGTTGCTCGACGCTGCTTCGTCGTCGTACGCCGAAGCCACGGATCCGCCCGCAGAGCGCATCCACCCAGCCGACGTATCCAGCTGAATTCCTTCGCAGGAAGCCTCCCGTTGACCCCCGGGTCGGTGAGACGCTTTGGGGGTGGACCGGGATGGGTTTTGGGGGGTTGTGGAGGGTGCGCGGGGTGGGGTGGATGACACCGCGGCGGATCCGGATGGGGTTGCGGACGCGCTGACGCGGGCGCTGGGTGGGCTGGAGGCGGGGGAGATCGCTGGCTTCGGGGTGGAGCTGGCGGGGTTGCTGGCCGAGTCCTACCGGTGGGATCTGTGGGCTGCGGCGTACTTGATCAACGGGGGTGGGTCGGAGGACGGGTTCGACTCGTTCCGGGGGTGGTTGGTGGCGCAGGGGCGGGAGGTTTGGGAGGCGGCGATGGCCGAGCCGGACTCGTTGGCCGATGTGGTGGACGAGGATCGGCCGGAGGGGTTCGAGGGGTTCGACGGCGAGGGGATGCTGCACGTCGGGAGCCACGCGTACAAGAACGTGACGGGTGACGAAGCGGCGTACTGGAAAGCAGTCGAGGCGGAAGCGCCGGACACGCCAGACCTGCCGGCCGGCACAGAAATCGACTTCGACGACGAAGCCGACCTCCACGACCACCTACCCCGCCTGGCCGTGCTCTACCTCGACTAGGCCACCGCGACGGCTTCGATCTCCAGGAGCCACTCTTCGGCGTAGATGTCGCAGATGACGATGGTGAGTGCCGGTGCGTGGTCGCCGAGCACTTCCGCGCGAATCGTCGAGTTCGCGGCGCGGTACTGGCGGTCGGACAAGTAGGTGTTGACCTTGACCAGATTGCGCGCGTCCATCCCCGCTTCGCCGAGGACGGCGAGCACGTTGCGCCAGACCATTCGGCACTGCGACTCGAAGTCCGGCGGGATGCGGCCGTCCTCGTCACCCCAGGGCACCTGGCCGCTGACGTAGACCGTCCGCTCGCCTCCGGTCACGAGGACGCCGTGCGTGTACTGACCGGTCGAACCGGGCAGGATCGGCGGATCCAGCTGCGTGATCTCAACCATCTCGAACTCCCTAACCTGTTGAGAGAGTTCTACCAGTTAGCTGGGTCGACGACTAGCCCGGTTCGCCGCCGAGGCGCTCGATTGCTGCGCGGAGGCGGCGGCGCCAGGCGGGTTGGCCGGCGTCCTCGTCGGCGGCGGCCAGACTGACGAGGTGCTGCGCCATCTCGAAACCCTCGGCGGACGGCGTTCCCACGCTGGTTTCTGGCTGGACGTCGAACTCGTCCGGCTCCAGGTCGTCGTACTCGTAGCTGACGCGTCGCGTCGACCAGCCGAAGCCGTCCGGCACCAGCAGCTCGGGCACGAGCACCTCATGGCTGAGCGACGTCAGCTCCTTGTCACCGTTGCCGATGCTGAAGATGGTCGTACCGCGGCGGCGGACGTCGCTGACTCGCTCCAGCAGGGTGTCGGCCGGTTCGGCTTCGGCTACGACCAGGAGCGACTCGCCGCGACCGGCGTCCCGTAGTCGGTCCAGTCCGATCGCCAGGTGCGGCGGTGCGTCCGGCGGTGGTGCCCAGCGGACGAGCGACGGGCGGGCGTCCTCGACACCGGCTCGGTGCAGCTCGTCGTCCAGGTGGGCGGTGAGGTGCCACGGCTCGTCGTCGACCGGGCCGAAGAGCATCAGACCGCCGGTCCGGGTCGTGTAGCGGCGTAGCGAGTGGCCGAAGTCCCGCGTCCGGCTGCCGAGCTCAGTGCCGCTCAGCATCTCCCGTAGCAGCGACGCCCTGGTGAGGTCCACACCTCCAACCTGACACATCCGCGGGGCTATTGCGACTCAGCCCAGCCGGTCCGCCTTTGCCTGCAGATAGTCGCGCTCCGGCGCACTCGTCGTCCGCCGAGCCGCCAGCAGATAGCTCTCCCGCGCAGCGGCCGTTTCACCGGCCATTTCGAGCAGATGCGCGCGCACGGCCTCCAGCCGGTGGTGCTCGGTGAGGCGGCCGTCGGACTCGAGTGGCTCGAGGACGGCGAGGCCGGCCGCCGGTCCGGCCGTCATACCGACAGCTACCGCGTGGTTGAGCTTCACCATCGGGTTGTCGACCAGCTGCTCGAGGACGTCGTACAACGCGACGATCTGCCGCCAGTCGGTGTCCTCAGCTCGCTCCGCGGTCGCATGCACCGCTGCGATCGCCGCCTGCACTTGGTACGGGCCGAGCCGAGTTCGCGCCAACGCGTCGGACACCAACGCCTCACCCTCGACGACGGCGTTCTGATCCCACAGCGATCGATCCTGGTCGGCCAGCGGGATCAGTGCGCCGTCCGCCGTCGTACGGGCGGCCCGGCGCGCGTCAGTGAGCAGCATCAGCGCCAACAGACCCGCGACCTCACCGTCGTCCGGCAGCAGCCGCCGTACGCCGCGCACCAGCCGGATCGCCTCAGTGGTGAGCTCCGCACTGTGCAACGCCGTACCGGACGACGCGGTGTAGCCCTCGTTGAAGATGAGGTACAGGACATGCAGTACGGCGCTCATCCGCGCGTCCAGCTCCGCCGCCGGCGGCATCTCGAAAGTGCTACCCGCCTGCTTGATGCTGCGCTTCGCACGGCTGATGCGTTGCGCCATCGTCGACTCCGGCACCAGAAACGCCGCAGCGATCTGTGCGGTGGTCAGACCGCCGACTGCCCGCAGCGTGAGGGCTATCTGGGACGCAGCGGACAGCGCGGGATGACAACAGAGGAGCAAGAGCGTCAGCGTGTCATCCTGCGCAGCCACTTCGGGGACGTCGGCAACGAACTGACCGGCGTCCTCCTCACGTCGTCGTCGAGCCGACTCGCTGCGCAGCAGGTCCATCAGGCGCCGCGAGCCGACCCTGATCAGCCAGCCGCGCGGGTTGGCCGGCAGACCCTCTTCGGGCCACTGCTGCGCCGCAGCGAGCAGTGCCTCCTGGACGGCGTCCTCAGCCAAGTCGAAATGGCCGTAGTGCCGAACCAGCGCACTCAGGACCTGAGGCGCCTGCTCGCGCAGCAGCAGCTCGACGTCGGTCACATCTCCAGCCCGGACGAGTCCATCACCGGTCGCACTTCGACAGCGACGTATTCCGCGTCCGGCATCCGCGCCGCGTAGCCGATCGCCTGATCGATGTCGTCGCACTCGACCAGGTAGAAGCCGGCCAGATGCTCTTTGGTCTCGGCGTACGGTCCATCCGTCGCGGCCGTCACCCCATCGCGAATCGTCACGGTCCGCGTGGTGATGGGGTCGGCCAGGCCGGCTCCGGCAACCAGTAGCCCTTGCTCGTCCAGCTCTCGGTAGAGGTCGGCGTGCGCGCGGGTCAGCCCGTCGCGTTGCTCGGTCGACAGGCTCGCCCAGCTCTCCGGGTTGCTGTAGATCAGCAGCATGTACTTCACAGGCACCATCCTGACGCTCTGGGAGGCCGCTGTGACCTCCTGATGTCGGTACGTCGTCGCCAGCCGGCCGGCTTCGACATCAAACACCCGTTGGAGATTGCGCTGCTGCCCAGTGGGGCACTTGATGTCCGGCCGCCACTTTCCCCGCCCGGCGGCCCTCATAAGGAGGCTCCATGCTTATCCTCGGGCTGATCTTGCTGTTGCTCGGGTTCCTGTTGAAGATCTCGATCCTGTGGACGATCGGCATCGTATTGCTGGTCGTCGGCGCCGTGCTGTTCCTGCTCGGCTCCACCGGACGCGCCATCGGCGGCCGTCGACACTGGTACTGATCCTAGGATTTCGAACGGGGAAACCCCGCGGACCGTTCTGGTCCGCGGGGTGCATTACGTCCAGGGGAAACGCGGAGATCGCTTCTCTGTAAAGGCTTTGATGCCCTCAGCGAGCTCACCACTCGCAATGGTCTCGCCGTAGCGAGCCAGCGCCGGACTGTCGGCGTCCGCTCCGGCCAACAACGCGTTGACCGTCTCCTTGGCCGAGCGAATGGTCAGCTGCGACCGCGAGACCAGAGTCGCCGCGAACTCGTCGACTGTGGACTCCAGATCGACTTCGTCGACCACTCTGTCGACCAGACCCTTCTGCTCAGCCTGCTCAGCACTCAGCAGGTCTCCACTGAACAAGAGGTACTTCGTCGTCGCAGGGCCGACCAGATCGAGCAGAACGCGCACAGCAGCCGGCGGGTACACGACACCGATCCGTGCGGGCGTCACGCCGTACGACGAACCCCGCGCGGCGAACCGGAAGTCACAGTTCACTGCGATCTCCAGACCGCCTCCGATGCAGTGCCCGCGGACCACGGCGATAGTCGGTCGCGGAAACTCCCGCAACGCGGCCTGCGCCCGCAGGTTGAATGCGCGCAGTTCAGCCATCGGATCGGCCGGATCGGCGCCAGAGATCAGCTCACCGATGTCAGCACCGGCCGAAAAGCTCGGACCGGCCCCGGTGACGACCAGCACCTTGACTGCGTCGTCCGCGGCCAGCTCGGCCAGCAGACCGGGCAGCGCCTCCCACATCGACCGGGTGAGCGCATTGCGCTTCGACACGCGGTCGATGACCAGCCGAGCCACCTCACCACTGCGGATCTGGAATCCGAGGTCGTCCATACCGGGCAGTCAACCAGGCGGCGTCCCCGGGCGCCGCCTGGTGGATCACACCCCGCGTTCGACCCGCGACTGGTCACCGGACCGTTACGCGGAGTTCGTCGACGGATGGCTTGATCACGGCGTCGTGCGATCCGAGCGTTTGATCTCGGTCCCATCACATCCGGATAGCGGGCAGATCACGCGGGCGCGCCGCCGTAAGTGTTCGTAATGCGTTAAAAACGCGGGTCGATTGCGAACCTTGCCGGGATCTGTGCTTGACTCCTCCGGTCGATAACGTTTTGGTCTCGGCAGATTGGGTTCAAAGAGCATGACTGCAGGACGGCATAGACAGGCGCGGCACCGTCAACCGCGCCCGAAGGTGATCCGGCCCGGCATCGTGAAGGTCGCGATCCCCGGAGCGGCAGTGGCCCTCGTGGCCACGGGTTCGGCGGCCGCGCTCCCCGGTCACGACGTCAAGGTGGACACCCCGATCGCCAGCTCGTCCCTGCAGCTGGCGCGCGAGGCGGCCACCAGCCGGGATGCCCTGCGTCCCCCGCTGAACCTGAAGCAGTCCCCGAAGCCGACCGCGAGCCCGACGGCCAAGCACCTGAAGAAGCAGGCGCCGATCCCGAAGCCGACCGCCGCCAAGACGCGCGCCGCGGCCGCCCTGCCGCCGAAGATCATCGGCACGAAGTTCACCACCACGGATCTGAACGTGTGGACGGTCCCGCTGACCGGCGTCCTGCTCGACGTGCTCAAGCGCGGCACCAAGGTCTCGATCACCGGCAAGGTGGACGGCATCTGGGCCGAGATCGTCAGCAACGGCAAGTCCCGCTGGGTCAAGGCCGAGTACCTCGCGCTGAAGAAGCCGGTCGAGGCCGTCGCGGGCGGGATCTCGCAGAACGCGTGCAAGTCCGGCTCGTCGGTCGAGAGCGGCCTCACCAAGGACGCCATCCGGGTGCACCGCGCCGTCTGCGCGAAGTTCCCGAGTATCACGTCGTACGGCGGGATGCGGGCCGGCGACTCCGGCTCGGAGCACTCGACCGGTCGCGCGCTCGACATCATGGTCAGCGGCTCCCTCGGCCAGGAGGTCGCCGACTGGCTGAAGGCGAACTACAAGAAGCTCGGTATCAGTGAGCTGCTCTGGGAGCAGCACATCTGGACGGTCCAGCGCAGCGGCGAAGGCTGGCGCGCGATGGAGGACCGTGGCGGCGCCACGGCCAACCACTACGACCACGTGCACGTCAGCGTGTACGGCAACACCGGCACGGTCTGAGTCTCTCCGCGCTCCGCAGCGGCCCGGTTCCACCCTCCTGGGAACCGGGCCGTTGCGTGTCTACGGCTCGAGATTCGCGTTGAGGCGGAAGAAGTTCGTCGGGTCGTACGCGCGTTTGACCGTACGCAGGCGGCTCAGATCCGCTTCGGCGTACGCCGTCACCGCGCGACTGTGGTCGCCGAGGAAGTTCACGAACGTGCGGCCGGAGTCCGGCAGCAGGCCGGGCGGGAGCTCACGGTCGACGATCAGCGAGTACGCCGCGGCGCGGTGACCCACCGGGCCCGCGCCGGGTCCGGGGTGCGCCATCGCGCCACCCCAGTGCCGGATCTCGACCGTCGGGTCGTCGTCGAGTGCGACGAGCGTGTCGATGACGTCGTCGGTGAGGTCGTCGAGGAAGTCGAGGTGGCGCGTCGGCGTCCCGCCCATCGCGGCATCGGCGTACTCGATGGTCGTCAGCGCACCGGCCAGGCGCGGTCCGGCTACCTCGAAGAGCGGTTTGAGGAGGTGCTCGGCCAGGTCCGCGGCACCGGCGTACAGGGCCTTGATCGCGACGGCCCGCTGCTCAGTGCCGGGGATGCGGGTCAGGACGACGGCTGTGCTGAGCTCGTTGGGGATGCGCTTCGTCCAGTCGCGGTAGCGGCGCAGGATCTCGGCTGCGCGGTCGATGCCGTAGTAGACGATTCCGGCGTACACGGTCTGGACGGGGTAGAGGCGGAACTCCAGCGAGGTGACGATGCCGAAGTTGCCGGTACCACCGCGGATCGCCCAGAACAGGTCGGGGTGCTGTTCTGCGCTTGCTGTCACGACACGTCCGTCAGCTGTGACCACCTCCGCCCGGAGCACGCTGTCGGCCGCGAAACCGTACTTCCGCGCCAGCCAGCCGACACCTCCACCGAGCGTGTAGCCGGTGACGCCGACGTCCTTGGACGACCCTGACAACGGCGCCAGGCCGAACTGCCGCGCAGCTTCCAGCACAGCACCCCACCGCGCGCCGGGCGCAACCCGAGCCACCTGCCGCTCCGGATCGACGAACACACCAGTCAGCTGCGTTGTCTTGAGCAGGATGCCGCCGTCCGCCGGCAGCTTCGTTCCGTGCCCAGTAGCCTGCACAGCCACCGGGACGCCGTACTCCCGCGCCACCCGCACCACGGTCTGGACGTCGCCGCGGCCACCAGCCTCAGCCACGACCAGCGGCCGCGAGTCGAGCGACGGCGCCACCGCACGCCGCTGCACGTCGTACTCCGCCTCCCCCGGCAACCACAGGCGCCCACTGAACCCGGCCCCCACCAGCCCAGCCACCACATCCGCCCGCCCCGCCACCACAACCTGCGCAGTCATCTCTCTGCCTCCTTCGCCTCAGCTCTCACTGACACGTCGAAGAAGACCCAGCGAAATTGACACCCTGACCCCAATGACTTTCACCAAGCACTTCACCACCACCTCCCGCGCCGAACCCCACCGCGAGTGGACCACCCTCAGCACACTCTCCAGCGCACTCCCAGACCTAGTCCCCCACCCCCTCACCCACGGCCCCACCTGGGTCCAAATGACCCACCTACCCGGCCAGCCGCTCACCGCCCCACTCACCCGCCGCCAGCTAGCCGCCCTCGGCGACGCCCTGGCCCTCCTCTGGTCCGTTCCGCCTACGGGCCTCCTGCTCCTCGAAGTCCCGTCCCTCATCGCCCGAACGGCTGACGGTCTCGCAGGTCTTCGCAGCCGGCCGGACGTCATCGGCTCGGCTGCGGCGGAGGCGGCCGACTGGCTCGATCAGGCGGACGGGCTGGCCGACGTCCAGGAGCCGGTGATCGGCCATGGCGACCCGAACCTCGCCAACTACCTGTGGGACGGCGAGCGCGTCCGCATCGTCGACTTCGAGGACGCGGGCCGGGGCGGCCGTACGTTCGAGCTGGCCAATCTGGTGGAGCACCTCGCCGGCCGCGGGACGCTCTGGAACGAGCTGCTGGCCCGGTTCCCGGTCGATCCGGCGCGCTTCCACGCCGCCCGGTGCCTGTGGGCCGCGTTCTGGCTGGTGTGGATCGGCCCGGGTGGTCCGAGCGCGCACCGCAACCCGCCTGGGACTGCTGCGGCGCAGGCGCGGCGGCTGGTCGGTCTGGTCAGGGCTCGATGGTGAGGGCGGCCAGGCGAGCGGGGTCGGCGAGGATGTTCATTTCGGTGATCTTGTTGTTGGTGATGGTGAAGGTGGACACCGCCTGGAGGCGGCCGTTGACGACGGTGATCGTGCCGGGGCTGCCGTCGATCAGGGCCAGGTGGGTGTGAGGGGCCAGGCGGGTGAAGGTCAGGGCCTGTTCGACGACGGCCAGGGCGCCGCGGACGAGTTTGGAGACGGCGGGGCCGGTGTGCTGATCAGGGCCGGCGTCGGCTCGGAGTACGACATCCGGGTCCAGAAGAACGAGGAGGCCTTCGAAGTCGCCGTTACGGGAGGCGGCGATGAAAGCCTCGACCACCTCGCGGCGGCGTCCAGAGTCGGTCTGGTCGGCAGGTGCGCCCTGTACGCGCCGGCGGGCGCGGCTGGCGAGCTGACGGGTCGCTGCAGGGGACTTACCGACGATCTCAGCGATCTCGTCGAAGCTCAGACCGAACATGTCATGCAGCACGAACGCAAGCCGCTCCGCCGGCGACAGCGTCTCCAGCACGACCAGCATCGCCAGCCCAACCGCATCTGCCTGGACCGCCGTCTCCTCCGGGTCAACCGACCGCAGCGAAACCGGGTCCGGAACGAACGTGTCCAGCGCATCCTCGCGCCGCGACTTCCGAGTCCGCAGCATGTCCAGACACACCCGCGACACCACAGTGGTCAGCCAGCCCGCCAGATTGAGCACGTCACTCGTATCCGACCGATTGAGCCGCAGCCAAGCCTCCTGTACCGCGTCCTCAGCTTCAGCCCGCGAACCGAGCATCCGATAAGCCACTCCCCGCAAGTGGTCCCGGTGCTCCTCAAACCCCAGCGCCAGCAGCTCCCGCTCGTCCACCATCTACTCCCGTCGAAAGATCTGTCCGGCCGTTCTCAGTCCCTGACGGATCGGACCACCATCATGTGACACGACATCGACAAACCTTTGGACCGGTCGACCACTCACTCCCTACGCTCAACAGATGCTCCACCTTCGACCGCTACACCCGGCCGACATCGCAACGTTCGCAAGCTGGGGCGCGGATCGGCGCTTCTGGGAACACGCCGGCTGGACGGTCGACCGCCCGTCTGCAGCCCGCGAGGAGCACTGGCGCCGGATCGTCGAGACGCCGCAGCCAGACCTGTTGCGACTCGCTGCCGTTCAGGGGACGGACGTCGTCGGGTACGCCGACCTCCACGGAAGCGATCCGGAACGGCGCGAGCTCGGCTACGTCGTCGGGCCGTCCAGCCGATGGGGGCAGGGTCTGGGCAGCGCTATCGCCCGCCTGGCTGTAGACCACGGCTTCACGACGCTGGAACTGGAGGCGATCGACGCACAGGCCGCAGAGACCAACGAGAGCTCGATCCGGATCCTGATCGGCCTCGGCATGACCGAAACACCCGACCAGGGCCTGGAGACCTATCTGGGTGCGCCCACACCTACTCGGAGCTTTACGCTCAGCCGCGCGGGCTGGCTGCGAGGACGTAGTCGCGGAAGGCTGTGAGAGCTGCGGCGTCCCACCGGGGTGGGGTGTCGTCGCGGTACGCGGCCAGCGCCTGCTCAACCAGCGGGCGGTGCACACGGGGCAGGTTCTCGAGCGCCCACAGGGCGCCCTCCTCCTTACTGAGCACGGACCCGTTCTCCAGCATCTCCAGAACCCGACAAGCGTTCAGGACGCCGTACTCCGGTGTCTCAAACAGCGCATCGCCGTCGAACACATCGTGGAGGTCATCAAGCACGGCCGACAGGTAGTCCGCTGGCGGCACAGCCGCAAACACCTCAGCCGGCGGCGGCCCACTCACAGCCACCCCACGGGCCCGTACGACGCTGATGTGCGCCGCCAGATCAGGGTCGGCCCCGTCGTCGCCGTAGTCGACCTGCCCGGCCAAAATCCGTTCCGCCCACGCCTCCGAGTAATGCACCTCGAACGGCCGCGGATGCACCGCCGTCCCCGCCTGCTCCGCCGTCAGCACCGACAACTCCAGATCCCCCACCATCGGCCGCCCCGCAGCCCGCTCAGCCAACCCCCGAGCCACCCGCTCCCGCTCGGACGCAACCAACCGCTCACGCACAACCACCAACAAATCCACATCACTACGCGCCCGGTAGTAACACCCCATAGCCAACGACCCATGCACATAAACACCCAGAGTCGCCAACCCCAAAGCCCCCACAGCGCCAACCACATACCCCCGCAAATCCGGATCACAGTCCCCCCAAGACCGCCCGACCACCCCCATAACCCCACCCTAGCCACCACCACCCCACCCCCGCCCACCATTTAGCGGAGGGCACCCGACGATGCGGACTACGATCCCGAAGACCAGCGAACTCGAACACCTGACCGCTGCTGCCGAGGTTCTCAAGGACGTCGAAAGGTAAGGCGAATGATCAACCTTGATGACAGTGTCCTGGCGGTAGTCGACATTCAGTACGCTTTCGTTTCTCCCGCCTCTGCACACATCGTCCCGCGAGCCTCGAAGTTCATTCGCGATTGGGCCGCCGCCGGACGGCCGTACGTGATGACGCGTTGGCACAACACTCCCGATTCACTGTTCGAGAAGCTGTTCAACTACAACCTGGTCCAGAAGGACTCACCCGAATTCGAGCTCGTTGACGAGCTGAAGGACCTCACGGACGGTGCCGTCGCCGTACTCGACAAGCCGACGTATTCCCTGTTCTCGGAAGAGGGTGCCGCACTCGTCCGAGAACACGGTTGGCGGAACATGGTCGTCATCGGCCTGGACACGGAGTCCTGCGTCCTCAAGACGGCCGTCGACGCCTTCGAAGCAGGCGTCGTCCCCATACGTCGTGACCGACCTGGTCTACAGCCACGCAGGCGAGGAGGCGCACAGCGCCGGTCTCCTGGTCACCGGGCGGTTCATCGGCCGGCGTCAGCTCGTCACGGCCGCCGACGTTCACGCGGCGGCAGCGTCCACCCCGGGCCCGTCCGGTCATGGTCCGGCGGGGTTGTGAGCGGAGGGCGTGGGATTCGAACCCACGATGACGGTCACCCGCCATACCGGTTTTCAAGACCAGCGCACTCGGCCGCTATGCGAGCCCTCCTGGCGGCTTGCCGCCGAGGGTTGAGGATAGCGCAGGGGGGGGTGGGTGGGGTTGTATGGTCTGGGGGTGAGGGCGGAGGGGCCGCCTGGGTGTGGGACGGGGGTGAGAGCAATGTCTCGGTCGTTCGGGGACGTGGCTGCCGCCGTCCGGTCGGCTTGCTGATTCGCTGCTGATCGGGCTGATGACCGGGGTTTGCCGGTCGGTCCGTGTTTTGTCATGCCCTCTGGAGATACCTCATGTCTTCCCTTCGGGAAATCGTGGTGCCTTCCGCGCTTGGCGCGGACTTCCGCCGGATCTGGCCGGCGGCGATCATTTCCAATCTCGGCGACGGTGCGCTGCTGGCGGCGGGGCCGCTGCTGGTTGCGTCGATGACCAGCGCGCCTGCTGCGGTCGGGGCTGCGGCGTTTGTGCAGCAGTTGCCGTGGCTGTTGTTTGCGCTGTTCAGCGGCGCGCTGGTCGATCGGCTCGATCGGCGGACGATGATCATCGCCGCCGACGTGTTTCGGGCTTTGGTGCTTGCTGCGCTGGGTGCGGCTGTTTTGTTGGGGACGTCGCCGTTGTGGGCGATTTACCTGGCGCTGTTCTTGCTTGGTACGGCGGAAACCCTTGCGGATAACGCATCTGGCGCGCTGCTCGTCAGTGCGGTGCCGAAGGACCAGCTAGGTAAGGCGAACTCGCGACTGTTCGCTACCGGCACTGTGCTGCAGCAACTTGGCGGGCCGCCATTGGGCGCGTTGCTGTTCGCTGCTGGCGCCGGCGTGCCGCTCGTGTTCGACGCAGTGACCTTTGCGGCGGCTGCTGCGCTCATTTCGCGCGTCTCAGTCCGTCCGGCGCCAGCACCCGCTGGTACGGCGTTGTGGACCGAGGTGCGGGCGGGTCTGCATTGGCTGTGGGGGCATGCGGGCGTACGAACGTTGGCGTGGTCGATCCTGATCATGAACATCACCTTCTGCGCTGCTTTCGCGACCTGGGTGCTGTACGCGCGGGAGCGGCTGGGGCTGAGCGAGATGCAGTTCGGGCTACTCGTGGCCGCGGGTGCAGTGGGTGGTGTGTTCGGAATGCCGGTCTACCACCTGCTTGAACCGCGGGTGGGGACGCTGACACTGTTGCGGGCCGGGCTGGTGCTCGAGACCGTCGTCCACCTGGTTCTGGCGCTGACGCGGAGTCCTTGGGTCGCTGGGGCGACTATGGCGGTGTTCGGCGTCCATGCGGTGGTTTGGGGGATTGTTTCGACCACTGCGCGGCAGCTGGCGACACCTGAGCCGTTGATGGGTCGGGTGAACAGCGTGTACCTGCTGGCATCGGTTGGTGGTGCTGCGATCGGCTCTGCGCTCGGCGGCGTCCTTGCTCAGCAGTACGGGCTGACCGCTCCGTTTGTGGGAGCTTTCGGTGCCATGGTGTTGATGACCGCAGTGGCCTGGCGGCCTCTGCGGCATGTATGAGTGGACGCATGCCATCCGCGATCTCCCTCGGCCTGCCCAACGTCCGAGGCCGAGTGCCGCTGCTGGCCGCGTTGGCGATCGACTCGTTCGGCGGCGGGTGTGCTGGGCCGCTCCTGCTGCTCTACTTCGTTCGCGTCGCCGACATCCCACTGGGGACGGCGGGGCTCTTGCTCACGTTTGCCACGCTGTTCTCGGTGGCTGCCCCGGCTGCGGTCGGTGTGGTGATCGACCGGGTCGGACCGCGCAATCTGGTCATCGGCGCGCAGTGGGCACAGGGAGCGGCGTTCGTCGGCTTCTTCTTCGGACGGTCGCTCTGGCTGCTGTTTCTGTGCGCGCTGGTCACCACGATGGGCCAGAGGGTGTTCTGGTCGTCCATCTTCACGCTGTTGGCTGATGTCGCGGACGAGGGCGATCGGGACCGCTGGTTCGGGCTGGGCGGGATGATGCAGGCCGGCGGGTTCGCGCTGGGCGGTCTGGCGGCTGGTGCGCTGCTGGCGATCGGTGGGACGACGTCGTTCCTGATCGCAATGGCTCTGAACGCGGTGACCTTCTGTCTGGCCGGTGTGCTGCTGATGCGGCTGCATCCGTCTCACCACGAGCGGACTGTCGAGGACTCCGGTCCGGCGCCGCTGCTCCGCAAGGACAAACCGTTTCTGGTGCTCATTGCGGCCAACACGCTGCTGGCCACGGCCATGATGATGCTCGGCATTGGCCTGCCGGTATACGTCACGGACGCGCTTCCGGCACCGGAGTGGTTGGTCGGCGTACTGCTGGCCGGGGTGTCGGTCGTACTGGCGACTGGGCAGACGATCGTCGTCCGGCGGACCGAGTCGCGTCGGCGGACGACGGTACTAGTCGTGTGCGGAGTCGGCTGGGCGGTGTGGGCGCTGGTGATGGCGTCGCTGACGCGCGTGCCGGAGGGGTTGGTCGCTGTGGTGCTGGTGCTTGCGACTGCTATTTACGCCTTCTCGAGCCTGCTGCACTCGGCGACCAACAACGCTCTCGCCGCGGCAGTGGCTCCGGTCGTCGGGCGCGGCAAATACCTCTCCTACTGGCAGTACGGCTTCACGTTCGCCAGCGTGCTGACCCCGGCGTTCTTCGCGCAGCTTTTCGAAGTGCGGCCCGAGTTGCCGTGGCTGGCGACGGCAGTGCTCGCGCTGGTCGCCGCGGTCACGATCGCAGCCGTCGCGCGCGTACTGCCGACGTCCGCGCACCCGGCCGATTGACGCGTCAGGATTCGTTGCAAACTATCGAACATCTGTTCTAATGTTTTCCTAGTTCGTGGTTCTCTCCCGGATCATCCGGACGGCCGAGCCTCCCACCTCCGATGTGGACGGCCGGACCGGATGCCGCCGCCCGGGGTGTGAGGTCCCGGGCGACGGAGAACCGCCCACAAGCTCATCAGGAGGTGGTCGTCAGGACGGCTTCGGTCAGAAGACGGCGCGCGAGTGTCAGCTGCGCCTCGGGGGCGAGGGTGGGGAGTTCGCCCACTTTGTGGTCTTGACCGTTCAGGAGGGTGGTCAGGGCTTCGCTGGTCGCGGCGGGGAGGGAGATGCGGCGGTCGGGTAGGTGCAGGACTGTCGGGTCGCCGGGAGTCAGGTGGTAGTGAAGGTTGGCTCGGCGGCGGACTGTGCTGCCGATGGCCAGAGACTTGATGGCTGCCGCGTGTGCCAGCGGGGCGATTGGTTCGGGACGATTGGCGGACCAGGTACGGCGTCGGATGCCGGGGACCAGGTCGGATGCGGTTGCGTTGCGGAGGTGGTTGATCAGGACTTCTTTGAGCTCGGGGAGGAGTTGGGCGAGTTGTGCCGGGTCGGCGGGGTCGAAGCCGAGTGGGAGGGCTGAGCGAAGGGCAGGTTCGTTGGCGGCCAGATTGGTCAGCTCTTGGACGATGAGATAGCGGGTCAGGGTGTGGAGACCGACCGTTAGGTGAGCGCTGGTGCCGCCTAGGGCTTTGGCTGAGTGCAGGAAGCCGCGCGGGACGTAGAGGGCATCGCCTGGGCGTAGTACGTCGTCCACTACTGGTGTGGTGTCGCGGGCGGCTGCGGCTACTGCGGCGGAGCGGTCGGTCCAGGGTTGGTTGCGCAGTGGGTCGAGGTGGACTGGTTCGTGGACGGTCCAGTGCTTCTGACCGGCGACTTGGAGGACGAAGACGTCGTGGACGTCGTAGTGCGCGGAGAAGCCTTGTGACTCCGGCGGTGTGATGTACGAGTTGATCTGCACCGGGTGACCGGCGTCGGCCGCCAGTTGGGTGGCGAAATCGACTAGTGCGGGCCAGGTGCGGTGGAGGGCTTGGAGTACGACGGTGTGGCCGTTGGCGAAGAGTGCTGCGACCTTGTCGTCACGGACCTGGTCGGGGATGTCGGCGCCGACGCCACCTGGGCCGGTGAACTGGCTGTCGCCGACGACGACGCCGTTCTTCGCGATGCGCAGGAAGGGCGTTCGCAGGCCGCGGCGGGAGAGGAGTTCGTCCGCGGCGGTCAGGCTGAAGAGGTCGTCGTACGGCGCGGGGAGGTCGGGGGCGCGCGTGAGCAGGGCCCGGGAACCCCAGTAGGAGTTGGCGAAATGGTCGACGTTCGTTACGCAGCGCCGGAGAGCCGGACGGTCGACCGCCTCGGCTGCAGGCTCCGGTCGAGGTCCGGCTCCCAGCACTGTGGTCACCAGCTCCCGGAGTTCCCGCCACCGGAACCACCGGCGCCACCGCCCGCGCCACCGTCAGCACCGCCGTCGGTCGCTTCGGAATCCGCACCACCGTCCGCAGTGCCCTCGTTCTCGACGCCACCTGCGCCACCGTCCGCACCACCGTCGGTGGCTTCGGAGTCTGCACCGCCGTCCGCGGTGCCCTCGTTGTCGTGGCCGCCTGCGCCTCCGTCGGCGCCGCCGTCTGTGGCACTGGCCGCCGCGCCGCCGTCGGCGAGGCCCTCAGCACCGCCGTTACCGTCGCCGAAACCTCCGTCACCAGAGCCACCGGAGCCGAAGCTGGAGTTGCCGGCTCCGCCGTCCGCGCCGCCGTCGGTGCTGCCCAGGTCGGCGCCGCCGTCGGCCGGGCCTTCGGCGCCGGCTTGGGTGTCGTTGCCGTCCGGCGAGCCTCCGTACCCGCCCGCACCGCCGCCCGCACCACCGCCAGCGCCGCCATCGGCGCCGCCGTCCGTCGTGTTGTTGTTCGCTCCGCCGTCCGCCGGGCCTTCCTCGTTTGGGGAGGAGGTCTTGATGTCGTCGTCGTTGAAGCTCATGATGCCGTTCCCTTCGCAGATGGCCACTCAGAGTGCGTTGGGGCACTCCGCGACCATCCGGTGCGCAGCGGGAGTGCGGGCTAAACGTCGCGCGAGTTACAGGTCGACGGCGATGTCGCGCCAGACCTTCACGAATCCGTCGGTGATCGCTTCGGGCCGGACGGCGATGCGCAGCCAATCCGGTCCGAGACCGGGGAACGTGTCGCCGCGGCGAACCGCGTATCCCCTGGCCCGTAAGGACTCTCGGAGGACGACGCCGCCGTCGACCTGGACGAGGACGAACGGGCCGCGCGGGACGCCGTACGTGCGCGCGGCCGTCAGGTTGCCGAGGAGGTGAGCTCGCTGGCGCTCGAGGTCCGCAGCCGCCCGAGCGGCTTCGGCCACCGCGTGTTCATTGCTGCAGGCAATCGCAGCAGCGAGCGCGGGCGTGGATACCGGCCAGTGCGGCTGGACGGCGGACAGCTGCTCAATCACTCCAGGTGCAGCGAGCACGTAACCGACGCGGAGCCCGGCCAGGCCCCAGGTCTTCGTCAGGCTGCGGATGACGACCAGACCGGGGATAGACGCACCGACGAGGGACTCCGGCTCACCGGGCACCGCATCCATGAAGGCCTCGTCGACCACCAGAATGCGGTCCGGGCGCGCCAGCTCGCGGAGGGTGTCGGCGGGATGCAGCACGGACGTCGGGTTGGTCGGGTTCCCGATGACGACCAGGTCGGCGTCAGCCGGGATCTGCCGCGGGTCGAGGACGAAACCATCCTCAGGACGCAGTACTACCCGGTCGACCAGGTGACCCGCGGAGCGGAGCGCCGCTTCAGGCTCGGTGAACTGGGGGTGCACGACGACCGCGTGCCGGGGCCGGAAGGTGCGGGCGATCAGCACGAAGGCCTCAGCCGCGCCGGCAGTCAACAGGACGCGGTCAGCTGCGACCCGGTGGCGTTCGGCGACCGCTGCGCGGGCGGCGTCCTGACGTGGGTACGCCGCGAGGTCGGTCAGGCTCGCTGCGATCGTCTCGAGGAGCCAACTCGGAGGCGTGTTCGCACGCACGTTCACTGCGAGGTCGACGAGCCCCTCGCCGACCTCCTGGTCGCCGTGGTGCCACAAATCGAACCCGTCCACCACGGCAGGTTATCCGGTCGTCAAGAACGCGAGGTGACGGTGAAGCGGCGGTTGGAGAGCGAGGGGTTCTGGCGGCGGACGGCGGTCAGACGCTCAGGGGAGATTTCGGCCGCCACGTGGCCGTCGGCCTCGGCCAGAGCGGCGACGGCGATGCCCTGCGGGTCGATGATCTGGCTGCGGCCGGAGTACTTCTTGCCGTTCTGGGCGGCGGCAGCGACGTAGCAGGTGTTCTCGATGGCTCGGGCGGTGAGCAGCGTGGTCCAGTGGTGCTCTTTGAGCGGTCCGCGGACCCAGGCGGCAGGCACCAACAGGACTTCGGCTCCGGCGTCCACGAGGGCCCGCGAGAGCTCCGGGAAGCGCAGGTCGTAGCAGGTCATCAGGCCCAGCGTTCGGCCGGCGACTTTGACGACCACAGGAACGACGTCGCCCGGCGTGAGCTGGTCGGACTCCTTGTAGCCGAACGCGTCGTACAGGTGGATCTTGCGGTAGGCGCCGAGGAGAGCGCCGTCTGCGCCGACGGCGAGGAGGGTGTTGTACGGACGCGCCTGGTCACAGCTGCGTTCGAACATGCCGGCCACGATCGCAACGCCGTGCTCGACGGCGCTCTTGCGCAGCGTGGCGACGAACTCGCCGTCCAGCGGCTCTGCCTCTGCCGCCACCGACCCGCCCTCGGCGGCGAAGTCGAGCATGATCGCCTCTGGCAGCACGACCAGGTCAGGTCGGTCTGCTGCCGCTTCGGCGACCAGCCGGGTCACCAGCTCTCGGTTGGCCGCCTTGTCCGCACTCCCGGCCGCCTGCACCACCGCGATCCTCATCTCCCCATGGTGCCGCAGAAACCGGCAGACTGCGGGTGTGGAGTTCGATGCGGTGGTGGTGGCAGGCGGCGGCGGACGCCGACTCGGCGGCGTGGACAAGGCGATGGTCGTCCTGGACGGCGTCACATTCTTGGACCGCGTCGTCCGAGCCGTTGAGCGCGCCCAACAGACCGTGGTGGTCGGTCCGCGACGAACGACGTACCGCCAGGTGGAGTGGACCCAGGAAGACCCACCCGGCGGCGGACCAGTCGCAGGACTAGCCGCCGGCCTCCAACACGGACACGCCCCAGCGGTAGTAGTCCTGAGCTGCGACCTCCCCTGGGTGACCGCGGACGACGTGGCCCGTCTGCTGAGCGAGATCAACCAGTCCGACGGCTGCGGCCTACGCGATAGCGACGGACGCGAGCAGTGGCTCGCCGCGGCGTACAAACGCGCCTCCCTGACCGCAGCGATCCACCGACTCGGCGATCCGCGCGACCAGTCCGTACGCCGACTCACCGCCGATCTGAACCTCCTCTGGACCGACCCGACCCACGCCGGCGACGACGTCGACACCTGGGCCGACCTGGACGACTAAAACCGCTGGACGCCGCACTTACCGTCGAAACGTGGATGTCGACGCGATGGTGGCCAAGGCGCGGCCGAACAGCCAGGTGACCGGCGTACGCAAGCGGACTGGCGGACAGCTGAGTGCCGTCTTCGAGGCGGAATGCGCCGGCGAGGCGCCGGTCATTGTGAAGGTCTACAAGCCGGAGTGGGCCTGGAAGCAGGCCAAAGAGGTCCACATCTACGGACTGCTCGCGACAGAGTTCAGCGACGAAGTTCCACAGGTCATCCACGCGGAGCCGGCCGGTGAGCAGGATGCGTTCACCGTGCTCACGAAGCTCGACGGCGTGCCGCTGTCAGAGATCCAGCCGCCGGATCAGCGAGCGGTGTACGCGCAGATCGGTGAACTGCTCCAACGGATCCATCGGATCCCGCAGACCGCATTCGGCTATCTGGTGGACCGAGTCCTGGACCCGATGCCGGACAGCGACTCCTACCTGCGAAGGCAGTTCGCGAAGAAGCTCGACGAGTT
The DNA here is from genome assembly GCF_055584105.1 of Kribbella sp. NPDC104218. NCBI lineage: Bacteria > Bacillati > Actinomycetota > Actinomycetes > Propionibacteriales > Kribbellaceae > Kribbella > Kribbella sp. NPDC104218. The sequence goes on along the minus strand of NZ_JBVJMQ010000001.1, from coordinate 2,000,902 downwards.
CGAGCAGCTCGGTGGCGAGCCGAGTCTCTCGGCGCGGATTCGGGAGTTCTTGGCGAGCTCTCCCAAGACAGTCGCTGCTCCGGTGCTGTGTCACAACGACCTGCACGAGGGCAACCTGCTGATCGACCCGGCGACCTGGCGGATCACCGGGTTCGTCGATGTCGAGAACGCGATCGCCGCCGACCCGTTGCTGGACGTCGCGAAGACGATCGCCTACGCGGTCGAGGGGGACGCGACGAAACTCCAGGGCCTGATCGACGGGTACGGCGAGTTCCCGGCCGAGGTGATCGACCTCTACCAGGTCTTCCATTGGCTGGAGCTCTGGGACTGGTTCGCCTCGATAGGCGAAGACGCTCATCTGGACGGGATCGCCGCGCTGATCGCCGGTACGGTGTGAGGTATGCGAGCTGTCGTTTGTGAAGGTGCCGGCGGGATCGACGTACTGACCGTCGGAGAGATTCCGGATCCGACGCCGGCGGTCGACGAGGTCGTGATCGACGTCGTCGCCGCGGGCGTGAACCGGGCGGATCTGTTGCAGCGGCAGGGTTTCTACCCGCCGCCGCCCGGCGCGCCGGGGACGATCGGGCTCGAGGTGTCCGGCCGGATCGCGGCCGTCGGCGCCGAGGTCGAGGGCTGGGCGGTCGGCGACGAGTGCTGCGCGCTGCTCGCTGGTGGCGGGTACGCCGCGAAGGTCGTCGTCCCGGCGCCGCAGGTGATGCCGGTGCCGGCCGGGGTCGATCTGGTCAGCGCGGCCGCGCTGCCGGAGGTCGTGGCGACCGTCTGGTCGAACGTGTTCATGGGCGCCCACCTCAAACAGGGTGAGACGCTGCTCGTGCACGGCGGCGCGTCCGGGATCGGGACGATGGCGATTCAGCTCGCCGTCGCGCACGGCGCTCGCGTCCTGACGACGGTCGGCAGCAAGGACAAGATGGAGTTCTGCAGCCGGCTCGGCGCGGATGTCGCGATCAACTACAAGGAAGCCGACTGGGCCTCGGTGGTCCAGGAGGCGACCAAGGACGCCGGCGCCGACGTCATCCTCGACATCATCGGCGCGAAGTACCTGTCCGACAACGTGAAATCGCTCGCGTACGACGGCCGGCTGGTGGTGATCGGGATGCAGGGCGGCGCCAAGGGCGAGCTCGATCTCGGCCGGCTGCTCAGCCGCCGCGCGTCGGTGACCGCCACCGGCCTGCGTGCCCGCTCGGTCGCCGACAAGGGCCGGATCATCGCCGAGGTGGTCGGGCACGTCTGGCCGCTGGTCGAGGCGAAGAAGGTCCGCCCGATCGTGCACGCCACGCTCCCCCTGGAGGCGGTGGCCGAGGCCCACCGCGCCCTCGAGGAGTCCACTCAGATCGGCAAGATTCTCCTTACTGTGTAGGGAAGTTGGCCGCGATCCACTCCGGGTCCGGCGCGACGAGCTGGATCACGTCGAGCCAGGTCCCCTCCGGGTCGCGGACGAAGAAGTGCCGCTGGCCCCACACCTCGGTGACCACCTCGGTCTCCAGCCGGACGCCGGCCGCGACGAGCGCGGCCGCGGTCCGGTCGGCGTCCTCGACGATGAAACCGAAGACGTTCGAGCTCTCCGGCAGCGCCGAGACCGCGGCCGGCACCGACTCGTGCCCGCGCTGGGTGATCGCGAGCTCCCAGGCGGCGTCACCCCGGCGGAGGCAGATGAACCAGCCGATATCGACGGTGACCTGGAGATCGAAGTGCTGCTGATAGAAGGCGGCGACCTCCGAGGGCCGGTCGGTGACCACGGTCGCGCCGAATGCCGCGGGTTGCATACAAGCTCCTATCCACTACATCTGTTGTACTGCATTTGTAGTGGACGGCTGCTACAGTTGTCAACGTGCCCCGGAACCCCGAACGCCGCGCCCAGCTCGCCGACGCGGGCCTCGCCGTCCTCGCTGAGGCCGGCGCCCGCGGCCTGACCCACCGCGCAGTGGACGCCGCCGCCGGCTTCCCCGCCGGTACGGCGTCCAACTACTTCCGCACCCGCGACGCACTCCTCGGCGCGCTCGGCGAGCGGATCTTCGAGCGCCTCGCCCCCGACCCGGCCATCCTCGAACCGCTCGCCGACCGCGCGCCGACGATCGACCTCGTCGTCGACTACGTCCGCTACATCGTCGAGCGACTTCTCGGCCGCCCCGAGCTCTCCCTCGCCCTGCTGGAGCTCCGCATCGAGGCCGCCCGCCGCCCCGGCCTGCACGAGATCCTCGCCCGCACCCTGCGCGAGGGTTTCGATGCCGACGTTGCCTTCCATGTGGACGCCGGCCTCCCCGGCGGCGCCGAAGAGGTCCGCCTCCTGCACTTCGCCATCGACGGCCTCGTCCTCGACCGCCTGACCCCCGGCACCGGCTACCCGTACGACGTCGACGCCGCCACCGAACGCCTCGTCCGCCGCCTGATTCGCGCCGACTGATTGACCCGGAGATACCGAGTATGCATACTCGGTATCTATGTCGATCAAGCACGGACTGCTGGCGTTGCTCCGCGAGGAGCCGAAGTACGGATACCAGTTGCGCGGAGAGTTCGAGGACGCGACCGGGGCGATCTGGCCGCTGAACATCGGGCAGGTCTACACGACGCTGACGCGGCTGGAACGAGACGGCCTGGTGCGATCCGCGGCTGAGCCGGCTGCGGACGACGGGCGTTCGCGGTACGAGATCACGGACGCCGGGCGGGCCGAGCTGGCCGTGTGGTTCGAGACTCCGGTGACGCGGGAGTCGCGGCCGCGGGACGAGTTGGCGATCAAGCTGGCATTGGCGCTGGTCGCGCCCGGGGTCGACGTGCGGGCCGTCGTCCAGCGGCAGCGCACGGCGACGATGCAGTCGCTGCAGGAGCTGACCCGGCTGAAGCGCGGTGATCGGGAGGGGGAGATCTCCTGGCTGCTGGTGCTGGAGTCGATGATCTTCGCCGCCGAGGCGGAGATCCGCTGGCTCGACCACTGTGAGGCGATGCTGTTACGGCATCGGGGCCGCCCGGCGAAACCGCCGCTACCGCACCCTGAGCCGGCCGACGAAACCGCCGAGGTGAACCGATGAACGCGATCCTCGACATCCGCGGCCTGACCCGGACGCACGGCGTCGGCGCGCAGGCCGTGCATGCGCTGCGCGACGTCTCACTGACGGTCGCGACCGGCGAGCTGGTCGCCGTGATGGGACCGTCCGGCTCCGGCAAGTCGACGCTGCTCACCTGCGCCGGCGGTCTGGACCGGCCGACCAGCGGCGAAGTACTTGTCGATGGCAACGATATTACCACCCTCGGCCCCGCCGCCGTGGCCGCGCTGCGCCGGCGCCGGATCGGCTACGTCTTCCAGGACTTCAACCTGATCCCCGCCCTGACCGCCGCCGAGAACGTCGCACTCCCGCTCGAGCTGGACGGCGCACGGACGCGGGCCGCCCGCAAGTACGCCGAAGCCGCACTCCAGGAAGTGGGTATCGATGAACTCGCCGACCGATTCCCCGAGGACATGTCCGGCGGCCAGCGCCAGCGCGTCGCCATCGCCCGCGCGATCGTTGGCGAACGCCGCCTGCTGCTCGCCGACGAGCCCACCGGGGCCCTGGACTCCGAGACCGGCGAAGCCGTCCTCCGCCTGCTCCGCGACCGCTGCGACCAGCACGGCATCGCCGGCGTCCTCGTCACCCACGACGCCCGGCACGCTGCCTGGGCCGATCGCGTCGTCTACCTTCGCGATGGTGTCCTGGTAGGCCAGGCAGGCCCGCTCCCCGAGGCCGACGCGCTGTTACAGGAGAGCCGCTGATGGGGAGTTGGGGGCCACCCCTGCGGATCGCCCGGCGCACCACCCGCAAGTCCATCGGACGAACCCTCCTGGTCGCCGCGCTGATCGGTCTTCCGGTCTTCGCCGCCAGCTGGCTGAGCGTCACGGCCCGGACGTCGACCCCGACGGGCGAGACACTCGCCACGACGGTGCTCGGCCAGGCCGACGCCCAGGTCTGGGTCTCGCCGTACTCGAAACTCGACCTGCAGTACGGCCCGCCGATCTTGTACAACCGGCCCGGCCCGCCCGACGGCGCGGAGCCGAGCAGGGACCCGGCGAAGTTCGACGTCCGTCCGCTGCTTCCGGCAGGCGCCGTCCTCGCGCAGCCGTTCGCGGACGCCGGCAGCGCGGACGTCAAAGGGCCCAACGCCGTCAGCTCCATCGGGGTCATGACCGGCGACGGTCAGAGCCCGTTGCTCAACGGGACCATCTGGCTGGACAAGGGTCGCTTCGCATCGACGCCGGGTGAGGTCGTGCTGTCGCCGACGCTCGCGAAGGATCTCGGCGTCGGCATCGGCGGCAAGCTGAACACCGCCAAGGGCACCTCGTACGACGTGGTCGGGCTCGCCCGCAGCCTGCAGAATCCCGGGCGGCGGACGATCTTCGCGCCGCCCACGACCACAGTGGTCGAGCCCGGCGGCCAGTCGGAGGTGATGTACCTGATCGACTTACCGACCGGCGCCGATCCGCAGGCGCTGATCATGCCGCTGGGCGACCAGGGTCTCCTTTTGTTGCCGCGAGCAAATATCGTTGATCCGCCGGACGACATGTACGGCACGACCGGGGCCGGGCCGTACGCGGCGGTCGCATTGGTGATCGGCTTCGGCGTCCTGGAGATCGTGCTGCTGGCCGGTGCCGCGTTCGCCGTCGGAGCCCGTCGGCAGACGCGGGAGCTCGGTCTGGTCCTGGTCGCCGGTGGCACTCCGCGGGACGTCCGGCGGGTCGTTCTGCTGCAGGGCCTGTTCGCTGGGATCGTCGGCGTCGCCGCCGGCCTCGCACTGGCCGCAGCGGCCCTGCTCATCGCGCGGCCGATCTGGGACCGGACGAACGTGCTGCTGTTCGAGAGCTGGCAGATCCCCTGGGTCGCGCTCGTCTGGATCGTGGTGATCGGCCTGGTCGCCGGTCTGAGCGCGGCCGTCGTGCCCGCGATCAGTGCGAGTCGACACACGCCGCTCGCCGCGCTGTCCGGTCGCTTCTTCGCAACCAGTCAGCAGACCAAAATCCGGCGCGCACCAGTCCTGCTGGTGCTGGCGGGCGTCGTACTGGTGGTTGCCGGCTCTGGGCTGCTCAGCGTGGCCCTGGCGGCCGCCCGCAGGCAGAGCGAGGTCGACGCCGGCGTCCAGGCCAGCGTCACGCCCACGACGCCGATCGCGCTCGTTCTGCTCGGTATCACCTTGACCATCAGCGGGATCATCTGGATGCTGCCGAGCATCGTCGGCGCTCTGGCCCAGTTGGCCGGCCGGCTGCCGCTCAGCGGCCGGATCGCACTGCGGGACGCCGCCCGGCACCGGCACCGCACAGCTCCGGCCGCGGCGGCGATCATGATGTCGGTCGCGGCTTCCGCGGCAGCCGCGTTCGCCGCTGCGAACTTCGCCGCTGCGGAGGAGGCCAGCTATCTGCCCAGCGCTGTGCACGGTAACGCGGTTCTGCGCTTCGACACCGCTGGAAACGGCCCGATGCCGTACTCGGCCGATCTGGAACAGCGCGTCGCCGACCGGTTGCCGGTCGCGCACAGGTTCCACTTCGGTCAGATTGCGGCACCGGCCAACAAGTCCGGCAGCCCGATCTACCTGAGCGTCCTGGGCGACGAGACCAGGACGCCGGACCGGTACACCAGTCAGTACGCGGGTCTGGTGGCCGTGGATCCGGCCTATCTGGAGAAGTTCGGCGACAACGGTCGACAGATCGCGGCCCAGCTGCGGACCGGCGTCATCGTCGTCCCGCACCGGGAGTTCACCAGGACCGGGACGGTCGCGATCGAGGCGGGCGATCCGTCCGACATCAAGAAGAGCCTTCCGCACCGGGCGGCGTACGTCACCGACCTGCCGGAGCTGCAGTTCCTCAACGGTCAGGCACTCATCGACACGGCGGCGGCCGCGAAACTCGGGCAAGTCGCTATCGACATGGTCGAGTACCAGCTGACCCGGCTGCCGACCGATGACGAGGTCGCCGCCGTGGAACAGCTGCTCGGCCGTGACGACATCTTCTCGGTAGAGAAGGGCTTCCAGAGCCCGAGGAGCCTCGTCATGCTCTGGGTCCTGCTGGCCGCGCTTGTCGTGACGCTGCTCGGCGTCGCGATCGCGGTCGCGTTGTCCGCGGCCGAGGGCCGGGCCGATCTGGCCACGCTGGCCGCCGTCGGTGCGGCACCACGGCGCCGCCGCAACCTGGCTGCGGCACAGGCGTGGACGCTCGGTCAGCTGGGGTGCGTGCTGGGTGTGGGGGTCGGCGCGCTCTACGGCTACACCGCGCACGCGGCCTTCGGGTCACCGAGCTTCGCGATTCCGTGGCTGGAGCTCGGCGCGATCATGCTCGTCGTCCCGCTGTTCGCGGGGTTGCTGGCCTGGCTGTTGACGCGGTCGCGGCTGCCGATGGTGGCGCGGATCGACTAGGGCGTGTCTCCTTATCCCGCGCCGTAGCGAGCATGTGCTCGGTGCGGTAGCTCGGCGTGCTGGAGTGAAGGGTTCGATGCGGCGCATCGTGCCCTTTGCGCCAGTGCGGCGAGGTGGCGTGCCGAGTGCAGCGCAGTAGGCGGGGGATGAGGAGACACGCCCTAGCTCGCGATGTGGGCGACCTCGGGGTAGGCGACGGGGTACGGCGGCGTGCTGGTGACCCTCCAGTGGCCACAAGCACACCGCTGGTAGACGACCAGGCCCTCGCTGACCTGGTGGGCGGACACCGCGGTCCAGCGGTGCCGATGGAGCTCGCTCTGGGCTGTCATACGACCATCGTGCTGTAATGGCATTATGCATCTCAACCCTTACGGCGCGGATGCCGTCCTGCTCGCCGTCAACCTGGCGACGCGACCGCCGGCGTCGCCGGTCGAGCTGGCAGAGCGCTGCGAGGAGAACAACGTCGACAGCCGACTCGTCCGCGAGCGGAAGGTGACCGACGCCGACCTGGCCGCGGTCCGGGTCGCGCTCGACGAGTGGCTGGCCGTCGTCGACGCCGCCGACGAGCAGACCCGGGTCGACCTGACGAACGCGATGCTGGCCAAGTACACCGAGCATCCGCGGCTGACCAACCACGCCGGCAACGGCTGGCACATGCACTACCGGCCGGACAACGTCCCCGTCGGCCGTCTGGTCGCCACACTGATCAGCACCGGCACCGCGCTGCACCTGGCCGGCCGCGGCATCACCCGGCTCGGCCGCTGCGCCACCGACGGCTGCGACAACGTGTACGCCGACCTGTCCCGGACGGGCCGTCAGCGGTACTGCAGCCCCGCCTGCGCGAACCGGGACGCCGTCCGCCGGCATCGGGCCCGCACACCCTAGCTCTGGCAGCGGGGGGTCCTAGGATGGACGAATGAGCGAGGAGAGCAACGAGGGCCAGGGTCAGGGGCTGCCGATGACCGGGGCGCGGACCGAGGACGGCAAGGTGCTGATCGTCGGGCCGGACGGGATGGCCGTCGAGGGCCCGCCGCGCTCGGACGACGACGACCACGACGACGGACCGCGGTCGGTGACCGAGCTGGTCGAGCAGCCGGCCAAGGTGATGCGGGTGGCGAACATGATTCGCCAGCTGCTCGAAGAGGTGAAGTCGGCGCCGCTGGACGAGGCGTCCCGGCAGCGGCTGCGCGCGATCCACGAAGCGTCGATCAAGGAGCTGGAGAGCGGTCTGGCGCCGGAGCTGGTCGAGGAGCTGGAGCGCCTCAGTCTCGACTTCACCGACGACAGCACGCCGACCGAGGCCGAGCTGCGGATCGCCCAGGCCCAGCTGGTCGGTTGGCTCGAAGGCCTCTTCCACGGCATCCAGACGGCCCTGTTCGCCCAGCAGATGGCCGCGCGGCAGCAGCTGGAGCAGATGCGCCGCGCGCTCCCCGGCGGCCAGCAGCTGCCCGCTGACGGCCAGTTCCCCGACGCACCCCAGGCCGGTAACACCGATGGCCCGGGCAGCGGGGGCATGTACCTCTAGCTAGAGCTCGAACAACTCCTCGAGGACGGCGGCGACGCCGTCCTCGTCGTTTGTCGGGCAGATCGCGTCTGCGGCGGCCAGGACGTCGGCGTGCGCGTTGCCGACGGCGTACCCCGTCCCGGCCCAGGCGAGCATCGGGAGATCGTTGAGGGAATCGCCGAATGCGATCGTGTCCGCCGCCGGGATGTCCAGCTCGGCGCAGAAGTCGGCCAGCATGGCCGCCTTGGAGACTCCGGCCGCGGCGATCTCGACCAGGCTCGTACCGCCGCTGTGGCTGGCGCTGACGCGTCCGCCGACCACTGCGGCCACCTGGGTCAGTAACTCGTCGGAATGCCAGCTGGGGTGCCGTACGAGGAGTTTGGCGGCCGGTTCGGCCAGGAGGACCTCCAGCTCGGCGACCAACGTGTTGTCGGGCTGCGGCCAGTGGTTCTGGTAGTGCGGCTCCTGTCCGTAACGATCCGATCGCTCGATCGCGAACTCCACCTCGGGAATCGCCGACCGGATCGCCTGCGCCACCTCGAGCAGGACGCCGGGGTCGATCAACTGGGTCCGGATCGCCGTCCGCCGGCCGACGTCGTACAAAATGGAGCCGTTGGCAACTATTGCGATTCCGTGATCGCCGACCAGGTCGGACAGGTCGTGCAGCCAGCGAGGTGGCCGCGCGGTGACCATCACGAAAACACTTCCCTGCTGTTGCGCAGCGATCACGGCGGCGCGCGTCCGGTCCGAGATCGAGCGGTCGCTACGGACCAGCGTTCCGTCCAGGTCGGTGGCGATCAGGCGCGGCGGGCGGCGGTGTCCAGTCACCCGCCTACCGTAACCGTGACGTTCGGCTTTCAGAGGATTCAGATCAATCTGATTGAGTTTTTGACAACGTCATCAGACCGTTACGGCAACATGCTGCAAAGGCAGCAAGTTCCCCTGCGCAGCCGGCGGAACGCGTGATTTCATGCGGTGGTCTGCTGGGGAACCAGCTGCGATTCGATCGCGTCGTACGCCTGTTCTGGATCAGCACGACTGAGACAGCCCATCAGCGAACCCGGCAGACGAGAACGTCCGCAAAATTGATGCGGATTTGGCTGCAACCAAATCCTCAGCAGCGACGTCAACAGTTATGGATCAGTCTGTCCCGTCATCGGGACGACAGGGTGGGTCGGCAACAGTTCGTCGGTCCATCAGCTAGTGGATCCGTGTGCGCGAGCGTCGTTCATCGCTCGTTCATGTGAGTCCGGATACTTGGGGAGCCTTGATGACCGTCAACAGCGCCAATCTCACGGAACGCTCTCGCGCGGCTGTCGACACATCTTCCAGCACAGATGGGGCCATGACCGGTTGTATCGCCCGGTCGGATATTTTCCAGCACCGCTTGATGGAAGAGCCGCCGCCCGCCTCGGCCACGCGCCGGACCCGGGAACGTTACGAACAGCTCGTGCGGGACGCAAAGGCCTTGTGTGCTTCGTGTCCGCTGTTCACCGACTGCCTGTACAGCGCCGTCGCCGAGCACGATGTCAGCGGTTTCGTCGCCGGAACCACTGCTGCACAACGCCGCTCGATGCGGAACCTGCTCGACGTCGAGGTCCAGGCCGACGACTTCGACCAGCTCGCCGGCGCGCGGGGTACACGCCGTCCAGTCAGTCACGAAGAGGTGCTGCGCCTGCGCGGTCAGTACCCGAACGACAGCCTGGAATCCCTTGCCATGCGGCTCGGATGCTCCTTGTCGACCGTCAAGAGACACCTGCGGCGGGCGCGTCGCGGCCAGAGCCCGGCAGCCAAGACGCCGCGGCCGCGGCCCGAGGTGAGCGCCGTCCTGGATGCCTTCGAGACCGTCGTCGACGTTCAGCCCTGTCAGCCCCGCCGGGGCGGCAGCCGCGTCGCCTGATCGACCTTCGGCCCGCCAGCGGACTGTCGACCACTCAGCGCAAAGGCCCGGAATCCCTGCGTAGGCAGGGATTCCGGGCCTTTTGGTTGCTAGTGGCAAGCTTCGCCGTTGTCAACCCTTTTCATCCTGATCGAAAGGTCTACTCAGAGCTGGACCACTGTTGAAGAATGTCGGTGCGATCAGAACCAGCGGTTGAGGACAGCGGCGACGCCGTCGTCCGAGACCGATTTCGTCACCTCGTCGGCGGCCGACTTCACTTCGTCGGGCGCCGCGCCCATCGCGACCCCGTGGCCGGCGTACGACAACATCTCGATGTCGTTGCGTCCGTCCCCGATCGCGAGCAGACCGGACGCGTCCAGGCCGTACTGGGCCAGCGCGACCTTCAACCCGGTCGACTTGTCCACGCCCTCGGGCGCGATGTCGAGCCACGCCGTCCAGCCGACGAAGTAGCCGACCCCGTGCAGACCGAGGCGCTCGGCCAGGACGACGAAGTCCGCCTCGGACTGCTCCGGGTCCCGAATGATCAACCTGGTCACGGGTTCCGGCGCGAGCTCGTCGTCGCTGACCACCCGGATCGTCGCGTTCTTACCGAGGTCGCCGTCCGGGAACGGGGCCGTCACCAGGTACGTCCCGTCGTGCTCCTCGACCGCCATCCGCGCGTTCGGCGCGTGCTCGCGGACGGAGGCGATCACCGTCCGCGGGTCGAAGGTGCGCTCGTCCAGGACTTCGCCGTCCGGGTACCGGAGCGTGCGGGCACCGTTGCTCACGACAACCAATCCGCCGGTGGGCAGACCGAAGCGCTCGGCCACCGGTTTGGTGGTGGACCAGGCCCGGCCGGTCGCGAGGATCACCGGCACCTGGGCCGCGGCCCGGCGGACGGCGTCCACGACCGCAGGCGACAGCCCCTCGTCGTGGTCGATCAGCGTGCCGTCGATGTCGAGGGCAACCGCTGTCGGGCGGAAGGTGGTCACCTGCGGTCGTTCGCTCATCTGTTGACCGGCTCGAGGACCTCGCGGCCGCCGACGTACGGCTGCAGCGCCGTCGGCACCCGGACCGATCCGTCGGCCAGCTGGTGCGTCTCCAGGATCGCGACGATCCAGCGGGTGGTCGCCAGCGTCCCGTTCAGGGTGGCGACCGGCTGGGTCTTGCCGTCGGCGTCCCGGTGCCGGATGTTCAGCCGGCGGGCCTGGAAGTCGATGCAGTTCGACGTCGAGGTGAGCTCGCGGTACGCGCCCTGGGTCGGCACCCAGGCCTCGCAGTCGAACTTCCGGTACGCCGAGACGCCCAGATCACCCGTCGCGGTGTCGATCACCCGGTAGCTCAGCTCCATCTTGTCGAGCATCTGCTTCTCCCAGTCCAGCAGCCGCAGGTGCTCCGCGGCGGCGTCCTCGAGCGTGCAGTAGGAGAACATCTCGACCTTGTCGAACTGGTGGACGCGGATGATCCCGCGGGTGTCCTTACCGTGCGAGCCGGCTTCCTTGCGGTAGCAGGACGACCAGCCGGCGTACCGCAGCGGGCCGGCGGACAGGTCGAGGATCTCGTCCATGTGGTAGCCGGCCAGCGCGACCTCCGACGTCCCGGTCAGGTAGAGCTCCGGCTCCTCGAGGCGGTAGACGTCGTCGTGCGCGTTCAGGTAGCCCGTCCCGCCCATCACCTCGGGCTTGACCAGGGTCGGCGTGATCATCGGGGTGAAGCCGTTCTCCACCGCCTGCTGGATCGCCAGCTGGAGCATGCCGAGCTGCAGCAGCATGCCGGCGCCCTTGAGGAAGTAGAACCGCGAGCCCGAGATCTTGGCGCCGCGCTCCATGTCGATCGCGCCGAGCAGCTCACCCAGCTCGAGGTGGTCCCGCGGCTCGAAGCCCTCGGCCGCGAAGTCGCGCGGCTTACCGACCTCCTCGACCACGCGGAAGTCGGCCTCGCCGCCGACCGGGGCCTCGTCGGAGACCAGGTTCGGCAGGGCGGCCGCGAGCTCGTCGTACCGGCGGCCGGCGTCGTTCGACGCGGCCTCGGTGGCCTTCACCTCGGCGGCGAGCGTCTTGGTCCGCTCCAGCAGCGCGGCGCGCTCGTCGCCCTTGGCCTGGGCGACCTGCTTACCGAGCGACTTCTGCTCGGCCCGGAGCGCCTCGAAGGCGGAGATGGACGATCGACGCTCACTGTCGGCGACCAGAATCTGGTCGACCAGGTCGGTACTCTCACCGCGCTTGGTCAGGGCGGCACGTACGACGTCAGGGGTCTCACGGAGCAGTTTCGCGTCAATCACACCCTGAGGGTATCGGGGCGTGTCTCGCCGGGCGAAGTCAATTGGGGATGATGTGGTGGGTGCACGTGTCTACCGAGGGGGAGCCGAGCGGGCGATGAACCACCATCCACCCAGTGCGCTCGGCCGTGTGATCACGGTCGTGCTGGGTGCGTTGCCGTTCACCGTCATCACGCTGCTGGTCTTCGGCGGGTGGCCGCCGCTGCAGCAGTGGGACGCGTCGGTGGCGGCCCGGGCGGCGGCGTACGGGGCCACTCATCCGCAGGTCGTCGACTTCTGGGAGGTCGTCGGGGCGGTCGTGCTGCCGTGGGCGAACCGGGCCGTGATCCTGGTGGTCGCCGCTTATCTGTGGCATCGGCGGGCGCGGCTGCTGACGATCTGGCTGCTGGTGACGGCGGGCGCTGAGCTCGGGCTGGTCCAGGCGGTCAAGTTCATCTTCACTCGGGCGCGGCCGGAGGAGATGCTCGTCGCGACCGACGGGTGGTCGTTCGTCTCGGGGCATGCGACGGCGGCGTTCGTGATGGCGGGGGCGCTCGGCGTCGTCCTGCCGTCGGTGCGGGGCTGGCGGCGGCGGTTCCGGCTGCTGGTGCTGCTGCCGGTGATCGGGGTGGTCTGGATCGCCTCGGCGGACCGGATCGCGCTCAACGTGCACTACGTGTCGGATGTGCTCGGCGGGTGGGCGCTCGGGCTGGCGATCCTGACGGCGACGTCCATCGGGTTCGGGTTGCGGCCCGGGTTGCGGCGGCGGCGTCGGCGTACGCCGTCCTCACCGGAAGAGATCGCGCGACCGCCGCGGGCGGCCGTCATCGTGAACCCGATCAAGGTCGGGGACGGCGTCGCGTTCCGGCGAAAGGTGACGCGGGCGCTGGAGCTGCGCGGGTACGACGACCCGCTCTGGCTGGAGACCCGGGAGGACGACTCGGGGAACGCGATGGCCAAGCGCGCGATCGAGTACGAGTCGGATCTGGTGCTGGTGGCGGGTGGCGACGGGACGGTTCGCGTGGTCTGCGCGGCGCTCGCGCACACCGGCATCCCGGTCGGCGTGATCCCCGCGGGCACCGGGAACCTGCTCGCCCGCAACCTGAACATCCCGCTCGACCTGGACGACGCCCTGGAGCGGATCCTGGAGGGCCGCGACCGGCGGATCGACCTGGTCTCCGTCCGCGGCGACGAACTCGACACCGACCGCTTCGCCGTGATGGCCGGCCTCGGGCTGGACGCCGCGATCATCTCCGGCGCGCCCCCGGTTCTGAAGGCGCAGATCGGCTGGCCCGCCTACCTGGTCTCGACCGCCCGCAACATCAACCACCCCTCGGTCCGCGTCCGCATCACCTTCGACGACGACCTCACCATCGAACGCCGCGTCCGCACCGTCGTCATCGGCAACGTCGGCATGCTCCAGGCCAACATCCCCCTCCTCCCCGACGCCCGCCCCGACGACGGCCTCCTGGACGTCGTCGTCATCGCCCCCCGCCGCGTCACCCAATGGCCCATCGTCGTCTGGCGCCTCCTCACCCGCACCAACCGCGCCGACATGTACCTCGAACGCTTCACCGCCCGCAAAGTCGCCATCACCGCCACCGACCCCGTCCAACGCCAACTCGACGGCGACCCCATCGGCCCCGGCCGCTCGCTAACCGCCGAAGTAGAACCCGCCGCCCTAATAACCCGAGTCCCCAACCGCCGCTAACCAGACGCCGTACCCCACCCAGGTCGCCACCACCGGGCACCACTCCGCCCGGCTCAAGTCGGTCAGGCCCGGCAACTGCAGGAGGCTGCCAAGCAGCCGCAACCCTCGGTCCAGCACCCGCCCGGCAGTCGAGACCCGTCAGCCCGACGACCCGCCCCTCACCTCCCCAGCCCCGGGCACCACTCCGTCCGGCTCAAGTCGCCAGGCCCGGCAACTGCGGGAAGTTCGCCAGGCAGCCCTATCCCTCCATCGGTCCGGCACCCGCCCGGCAGCCAAGACTCCGCCGGCTCGGCGGTGGGCCCACCTCGCCACTCCACCCCTGGGCACCACTCGGCCCCGCCCAGGTCAGTCAGGCCCGGGAACTGCGGAGGGTGTCCCGGCGGCCGCGACCTTCCAGTCGGTTCGCCGCACCAGCCGAGACCCTCGGCAGGCCGACGGCTCGCCCCTCGGCTCCTGATCTAGCTCAGGCTACGGTCGGGCCGGCTTCTTTGCGGAGGGTTTCGAGGGCTTCTTCTTCTTCGGGGGAGAGTTTGGACTCGCTGGTGAAGGTGCGGACTTCTTTGGCGTAGGTGCGGGCGTCGGCGCGGGAGTTGATGGAGGTGAGGACGACGCCGTCGCCGTGGTCGTCGAGGAGAGCGAGGGACCAGGAGAGTTTGCCGCCGGTGTCGCCGAAGGCGTCGTAGCGGACGATCGCGAGGTGCTGGATGGTGTCGCGGAGTTCGCCGCGGGTGACGTCGATGTCCTTGGTGAGCCGGCGGAGCTCGGATTTGACCGTGCCGGGTTTGGGCTCGGGCTGCCGGTCGGGCTCGGGGGCCGGCGGGGGCGCGACGGGCTGTCTGGCGGCGGACGTCGGACCGGATCGGTCGCGGTGCGCCTGGATGGCGAACACGAGGGCGAGTACCGCCACGAAGAGGGCGGCGATCCCGAACACACCGGCTAACGTCGAAGACACGCACGGCAGCCTAAAGCATCGGGTATTTGTTGAGTACTCAGGTGGTTGCGGAGCGTGTGCGCGGACCGGTGGAATCGGCGTCCGAGGTGGGTCCGACGTAGATTCACGATGTGACCCATTTGCCTGACCAAGGTCCTCAGCCGGGCGTCCACGACCTCGGATACGCGCGGCTCGACACCGATCGGCTGGAGCGCACCGGCGACGCCGAGGTGGTGTACGGCGCCGGCAAGACGCCGGAGCAGGTCGTCGAGCTGCTCCGCACGCTGCACGCGACCCACCCCGGCAACGCCGTCCTCGCGACCCGGCTGACCGCCGAGGCGCAGGAGGCGGTCGCGGCTGCCCTGCCGTCCGCGGTCGTCGACCCGGTCGGACGGACGGCGGTCCTCGGTACGCCGCCGGCCCTGCGCGGAACGGTCGCGGTCGTCGCAGCGGGTACGTCGGACGCCCCGGTCGCGGCCGAAGCGGCGACGACGGCCCGCGTGTTCGGCGCGAACGTCGAGGTGATCACCGACGTGGGCGTCGCCGGGCTGCACCGGATCCTCGGCGTCCGCGAGCGGCTCGACGCCGCCGACTGCCTGATCGTGGTCGCCGGGATGGAGGGCGCGCTGCCGAGTGTGGTCGGCGGGCTGGTCGGCGTCCCGCTGATCGCCGTCCCCACCTCGGTCGGATACGGCGCCTCCTTCGGCGGCGTCGCGGCCCTGCTCGGCATGCTCAACTCCTGCGCCCCGGGCGTCACCGTCGTCAACATCGACAACGGCTTCGGCGCCGGCGTCTTCGCCGCCCGCGTCGCCCGCCGCTCCGCACCCCGCGAAACCAAGGACGACGCATGAGAGTCGCTTGGATCGACTGCTCCGCCGGCGCCTCCGGCGACATGCTCCTCGGCGCCCTCCTGGACGCCGGCGCCGACCTCGCGTTCGTCAACGCCGCCGTCGCCGCCGTAGACCCGTCCCTCTCGGTCAGCGTCGCGAGAACCGCCCGCCACGAGATCGCCGCCCTGAAAGCAACCGTAGAAGTACACGGCGAACCACACCCGGAAGGTGCTGTGGACGAGGGGGGCTCGCACGGGGCGCTCCAGGGAACCGAAGTTGGGCATGGGCACGGTTCGGCGGGGCACGGACATGGGCATGGGGCTGGTGGGGTTGGGCATGGGCATGACGGCGGTGGGGTCGGGCATGGGCACGGGCATGGTGGGGTTGGGCACGGGCATGGGCATGGGGGTACTCGGGCTTGGGGGGAGGTGCGGCGGATTTTGAGTGAGGCTTCGCTGGGGGAGGCTGTGCGGGGGCGGGCGTTGGAGACGTTTGGGCGGTTGGCTCGGGCTGAGGGGGCGGCTCATGGGGTGGATCCGGAGTGGGTGCACTTTCATGAGGTGGGGGCGCTGGATGCGATTGCGGACATCGTGGGGGTGGCGGCTGCGGCGGTGAGTTTGGGGTTGGAGCGGGTGGTGGTTTCACCGGTGGCGCTGGGGAGTGGGAAGCAGGTGCGGGGGCAGCATGGGGGGATTCCGATTCCGGGGCCCGCGGTGTTGCATCTGGTGGCTGAGGCGGGAGCGCCGGTGTTGGGCGGGACGGCGCCGTACGAGATGACGACGCCGACGGGGGCCGCGTTGCTGGCGACGTTGGCGGACGAGTTCGGGGCGATGCCCGGGATGCGGGTGCAGCGGACGGGCGTCGGTGCGGGCGGGCGGGATCCGGTCGAGGTGCCGAACGTCGTCCGCGTGGTCGTCGGGGAGAGCTCCGAGCAGAGCGGCGGCGAGCTCGTCTACGAGACGAATGTCGACGATCTGGATCCGCGGTTGTGGCCGCCGGTGCTGCGTCGCCTGCTCGACGCGGGTGCGGCCGACGCGTGGCTGACGCCGATCCTGATGAAGAAGGGCCGCCCGGCGCACACCCTGTCCGTCCTGGTCAGCAGCAAGAGCGCGGACGCCGTCCGCCGGGTCATCCTCGCCGAGACGACCGCGATCGGGCTGCGTGAGTACGTCGTCCGCAAACACGCCGCCGACCGGGAGTTCAGCACGGTCGAGGTCGACGGTCAGCGGATCAGCGTGAAGATCGCCCGGTACGACGGTCAGGTCGTCAACGTGCAGCCGGAGTACGAGGACGTCGTCGCGGCCGCCACCGAGCTGAAGCGGCCGATCAAGGCCGTCATGGCGCGTGCCGTCGCGCAGGCCGAGGCGCTCTGGGGTTAGCGGCCCGAGTACGGCGGCGCGAAGAGGACCAACAGCGCGAGGTCCTCGGTGATGTCGACGAAGCGGTGCTCCTCTTCGGCCGGGACGAAGAGGACATCGCCCGGCTCGATCGGCTCCGCGCCGCCGGGCGTGACGATGGTGGCCCGCCCGGCCGTCACCACGTAGATCTCCTCCTCGTGGTGCGGCGCCTGGTCGTCCACCCCGCCGGCCGGGATCGAGTACGTGCCGACCGACATCGACCCGGTCCGCAGCTGCTCGACGTAGTCGTTCGGGACGCCGGGCCGGTACACCCCGGCGCCCGCCAGCTTCTTCATACCGCCGCCTTCTCCGGAACAGCCTTCTGCTTACGCCGCGGCCAGTCGTACGGCCACCACTGCGCGCCGCCCCGCCGCGCCCACACGATCACGCCGATCAGGACGCCGAGCTCGATCGCCGGGCAGATCGTGTCCCGCAACCGCGCGCTGAAGAACTCCAGCGAGTCCGACAGACTCGCCGCCACCTGCCGCGCGTTCGGATCTCGCCCCGGTACGTAGGCGATCGCGAGCATCGTCGTCCGCACGACCATCAACCCGTCGACCTTGGACGCCGCCATCGCGGCCAAGGCGGCCCACGCGATCACGTCGTACCAGGGCAGCGAGTACATCGCCGTCAGCAGCCAGGCGACCGCGTAGATCGCCGTGTACCGGACGGCGGCCGGCACCGGATCATCCGGATGGGTCTGCGGGATCAGCGACTTCGGCATCACCTGCGACAGCAGGATCGCGACCACGATCAGCCCGACCCAGGCGAGGATCGCGAGGACCGTGCGCACCAGCCCGTTCGGCAGGAACAGGTTGAAGAAACTGAGCAGCACCTTGTGCGGCGTACCGGTCGAGATGAACGACGTCTGCGATCGCGCCTGCTGGAAGGCCTGCAACCCGAAGACGCCGTACAGCCCGCCCATCGCGAGCGCGCCGCCACCGCACAGGTAGAGCATCTTGCGCCAGTCGGCGCGCAACGACCAGAGCATCGCGATACCGATCAGCCCGATCGACAGCTTGGTCGCGCCCGCGGCGCCGATCAGCAGACCGGCGAGGAACACGTGTTTTCGCAACGCCACCAACGCGATCACCGCGAACATCACCGCGATCGAGTCGTTGTGCGCGCCGGCCAGCACCGACCAGAGCAGCAGCGGGTTCGCCATGCCGAGCAGCAGCACGCGCCGCCGGCTCGGCAGGTTCGGGCCGACGAGTTTGAGCAGCAGCAGCGTCGTCACGACCAGGCTGATCGCGACCGACAGCTGCAGCATCCACACGGTCAGCTGCATCGAGTCGCCGCCGACCACCGACGAGAGCCACTGGATCCAGGTCGCGATCGGCCCGTAGACGCTGCGCGCGCCCTGCCAAGGCCGCTCGGTCGCGGCGATCACCGGGTCGTAGCCGAGCCGGATCGTGTCGGCCGGCGCCGTCGTGTACGGATTGCCGCCGAGCGTCATGATCCGCCCGTACGCCGCGTAGATCAGCACGTCACCCGATGCCATCGGCGGCACCACGGTGACGGCCGCCGTCGTGCCGATGCCCAAGGCAACCAATCGGCCGATCCGCGGCGCCCAGCCGTGTTTGAGCGCCTTCAGCGCCATCCAGACGCCGATCCCGCCGAGCAGGATCGCGACGTAGATCAGCACCGAGACGAGCCAGTCGTTCGGCTTGGCATCGAACCAGTACGACGGCAACCAGGCATGCCGATTCGTCAGCGTCAGCACGACCACGGACGGGCCGAGCAGGCCGACGGCCACGATCAACGTCGTACAAGCGAGGTAGAGCGCGACGGCACGCTTGCCGTACCGCGCCGCCAGGCGCGGGTCGGCGGTCACCTCCGCGCTCATGGCGTGGTCTTCCGCGGGAACAGGCTGCGCAGCGACGGACCGCCGGACGACGGCAGCGCGCTGCGGGCAGCGAGCGCGCGGCGTACGTGCAGGTACTGCTTGCCGCGGTGCAGCTGACCGCGCAGATCCGTCCCGGTGGCGCGGTGCCGGACGTCGATCGGGACTTCGAGGATCCGGAACCCCTGACGACCGAGGTCGATACTCAGCGCGGTCTCGACGCCGAACCCGGCAGCCAGCGGTACGGCGGCGTCGAACGCGGCCCGCGTCAGGCACCGCTGCCCCGACAGCGGCTGCTCCGGCGCCCAGCCCGTCGCCTCCTCGATCCCGGCCCGCGCGATGCTGACCACGAACCCATGACCGCCGGCCTTCGACCCGTCCGCCCGGACCTGCACCGGCAGCGTCCCGATCGTCATATCGGCCCGACCGGACTGCACCGGCTCGATCAGCGGCGCCGCGGCGGTCGCGGAGTCGGTCAGGTCGGCGTCCAGGAAGAGCAGGTGCCGCGGCCGGGCGCCATCGCGCTCGGCGACCGCGGCCGCGCCGGTCTCCATCGCCGCGGCCTTACCGCGATTCGTGTGATGCCGTACGACGACCGCCCCGGCCCGCTCGGCCGCCTGGGCCGTCCCGTCAGCGGATCCGTCGTCGACGACGACCACCAGATCGACCCCGATGATCTTGTGCACCGCGTCGACCGTCGCCGCGATCCGCGCCGCCTCGTCCTTCGCCGGAATCACACAGGCGACGGCTCGCTCGAACGGCTCGGAAGAAGAATCAGCACCGGACACAGCACCGCAGCCTAGTTCCTTCCCGGCCAATCACCCGCCTCAGTCTCGGCGCACCGAGGACATTCGTCCTTTCGAAGGACCGGCTACGGCCCCGGCTGCTGCCGCTTCACCTCCGCGGTCAGGTCCCTCGCCAGAGCCACTGTGTCGGTCTCACTCGGGTACCTGCCGGACCGCTCCCAGGACACCGTCAGCACCAGATTCTCGATCCGGACCAGGACGGTGACGCCGAGCGTCGGGTCGGTTGCGAGGAAGCCTTTGTACTGGCGCGTGAACGATGCGTCCCCCAAGCCAGGACCGGTTCCGCTGCTCGACGACGGGCGCGCGAGCTCCAATGCACGCTCGGCCTGCCCCACGTCGCCGTACACCTTCACCTCGGCCAGCACCTCGGTGGCGCTCGGCGCATTGCGCCACACGCAGCGCACGCGCGTCGGCGTGCGCTCGATCGTGGGCGACGACGAGCCCTCCACCAGCTTCGCGACGCGTGCCGGGGTCAGAACCGTCCCCGCGCAGACGTCGGGCGCGGTGTCGAAGTCGTTCTGGGCCTGGACGTACTGCGCACCGAAGACACCGGACAGCAGGAGCGGCACGACCAGGATCACCGGCACCGAACGCCATTTCCACCGAAGTGTCGCCAGGCCGACAACAAACAGAAGGCCGCCGAGGGCGCCGACGACGCCCGGCCAGTCACCCGCCGGGCCATCCAGCTGCAGGATTCGCGAGTCGAAGGCGAGCCGCTTGAAGACGAGGATCAAGGCGACCGCCACCAGCGCTCCGGCCACCCCGGCGCCCAGGAGAGCCGGCGGCTCTGGCGACACATCGCGGGTGATCCGATGGAAGCCGATGAGCGCCGCGAGCGCGAGGCCGAACACGACGAGCGACGAGACGCCCTTCGAGCTGTTGATGAGCAGCGCACAGGCGATCAGCGCCTCGGCCATCACCAGCGCGGCCGCCGACGCGGCGGCCGGTACGCCTATCCAGCGGGCGAGCCTGCTCGCCAACCACAGCCCGAGCCCGCCACCGGCTACGCACGCAATCGCGAAGGCCCAGAAGGACTGACCGTTGCCCACGCTGACGATGCTCCCGCCCAACGCACCGGCCGCGGCGTTCACCGTGAACGTCAGCACCGGCAGGCCGCGCGGCAGGTCCCCGACCGGCGGCGGCGACTGCCCGCGCGAGGCTTTGCCGACCTGCGGACCATCGGCGTCCGGTAGGACTTTGGTGCGGTTGGCGGGGATCTGCTCCGTGGGCTGGGCGGCGCACTCGAAGGTGGGGTAGCCGCCGGCGACGGTGCGCAGTTGGTCGAGGGCGGCTGCGGCGGTCAGGCGCTGGGCCGGGTCGCGCGCCAGCAGGCCGGTGATGATCGGGCCCAACGCGCCGGCGCGCCGCATCGGGACCGGGTCGCGGGTGAGGACGGCGGCGATCATGGCCGGCAGGTCGTCGGCGTCGTACGCCGGTCGGCCCTCGACGGCCAGGTACAGCGTGGCGCCAAGCGCCCAGAGGTCGGCCGGTGCGCCGGTGACGCCGCCGGAGAGGCGTTCGGGGGCGACGTAGCCGAGGGTGCCCGCGACGATGCCGGTCGCGGTCAGGGTGTGGGTCGCTCCGGCGACGGAGGCGATGCCGAAGTCGGCGAGCATCCACTGATCGCCGCCGAGGATGACGTTCTGGGGTTTGACGTCGCGGTGCAGGACGCCGCGGTCGTGGGCCTGTGCGAGCGCCTCGACCAGCCGGGCGCCGAGCTCGGCGGCGCGACGCGGGCTCAGCGGCCCGTGGGCGCGGACGACCTGGTCGAGCGTCTGGCCCGGCACGAGCCGCATGACGATCCAGGGCCGGCCGTTCTCCTCGAGGACGTCGTACACCGTGACGATCGCCGGATGGTCCAGACCGGCGGCCGCGCGGGCCTCGCGGAGGGCGCGCTGCCGGAGCTGCTCCCGCTGCTCCAGGTCGAGGCCCTCGGGGATCCGGAGCTCCTTCACCGCGACCTGGCGGTGCAGGACGACGTCGAACGCCTGCCAGACCGTCCCCATGCCACCGGAACCCAGCGGCTGCTCCGCGAGTACGTAGCGGCCGGCGGCCAGGGTTCGCTCACTCACGGAGCGAGCCTAGGGGTAATCGGTGCCACACCCTGTGCACTCGCGCGTCGCGCGATCTCTGGGATATTGTCGGACAATCAGACACCAAGAGTAGCCGTTGCCGTAGCGTGGTGGGCAGGACCGACGAAAGGTTGGCAGATGAGCGAGAAGTACGGCGTCGACAGTGAGGTCGGGGCGCTGCGGACCGTGATGCTGCACCGGCCGGGGAACGAGCTGCGGCGGCTGACTCCACGGAACAACGACAAGCTGCTCTTCGACGGGATTCCGTGGGTCGGGCGGGCGCAGGAGGAGCACGACGCGTTCGCGCAGGTGCTGCGGGACCGGGGCGTCGAGGTGCTGTACCTGCACGAGCTGCTGGCCGAGGCGCTGGCGGACTCCGAAGCCCGGTCGCGGGCCGTCGCCGGGGCGATCGCCGACCTGCGGCTTGGCGACACGCTGCGCGACTATCTGCGGCGCGCGCTCGGCGAGCTTGATCCGGCGCAGCTGGCCGAGGCGCTGATGGCCGGCGTCCGGAACGACGAGGTGCGGGCCGGTGGGCTGGTGACGTCGCTGCTCGCACACGAGGACTTCCTGATCGACCCCCTGCCGAACCTGCTCTTCACTCGGGACTCCAGTGTCTGGATCGGGGAGTCGGTGGCCGTGACGTCGCTCGCGATGCCGGCCCGGGTGCGGGAGACCCAGCTGACCGAGCTGATCTACGGGTTCCACCCGCGGTTCGCCGGCGCCGACAAGGTGTACGACCACTCGCTCGAACACGTCGAGGGCGGTGACGTGCTCGCGCTCGGTCCCGGCGTCCTCGCG
The DNA here is from genome assembly GCF_055584105.1 of Kribbella sp. NPDC104218. NCBI lineage: Bacteria > Bacillati > Actinomycetota > Actinomycetes > Propionibacteriales > Kribbellaceae > Kribbella > Kribbella sp. NPDC104218. The sequence goes on along the minus strand of NZ_JBVJMQ010000001.1, from coordinate 1,978,481 downwards.
GTCGGGGTCGGCGAGCGGACGACGCCGGCCGGGGTCGAGCGGCTGGCGCGGCGGGTGTTCGCGAAGGGGCTGGCGCACACGGTGCTCGCCGTCCCGATCGCGCAGCAGCGCGCGACCATGCACCTCGACACCGTCTGCACGATGGTCGACGTCGACGCCGTGCTGATGTATCCGAACATGGCCGAGGAGATGCGCGCGCTCGCCGTCACCACGGACGGCGACCAGCTGCACGTCGCCGAGTCCGAGCCCTTCCTGGTCGCGGCCGCGAAGGCGCTCGGGATCGACACGCTGCGGCGGATCGACACCGGCCTCGACCCGGTCACCGCCGAGCGCGAGCAGTGGGACGACGGCAACAACACCCTCGCCCTCGCACCGCGGGTCTGTATCGCGTACGAGCGGACGGTCGAGACCAACGCGCGGCTCGAGGAGTCCGGTGTCGAGGTCATCCGGATCTCCGGCTCCGAGCTCGGCTCCGGCCGCGGCGGCCCGCGCTGCATGTCGTGCCCGGTGCTCCGCGACCCGGTGTGACCGTTACTTCACGCGTTCACTTGACAGCGGTAGTAAGCCCGGCGACACGCGCAGTGAAATCGGGGCTTGCCGAGTGACCCTCTTCTGAGTACTCTTCATGGCTAGGCCCAGGCCCTGTTGCTCCCCCGTCAGCAGGACTTGGGCCGTCCACGTTGCGGCCCCCGAACACTCGTTCGGGGGCCGCGCTCTTTTGTGCTCCCTGGTCCCGCCTCGCCAGGCCATCACAACTGGCGGGCCTCCCCGCGCTTGAGCGTGAGGAGGCCGGAGCGACGCGATTGTGATGGCTTGGCGGATCGGTCCTACCGGATGGTGAGCTGGCGGCTGGCGAGGCCGTTGCGGGCCGCGCGCTCCTCGGTGGTGAGGGCGTCGGTGGCGGCGAGGGCCTTCTCGAGGGCGGCGGCGAAGTCCGCGGCCGGCTTCTCGACGTCGGCGGCCTCGGCGTCGGCGGGGAGCTCCCAGACCGGCGCGAGGACGCCGAGGGCGCGGAACGAGCCGATCAGGCGGCTGCCCTCGATCAGCTTCGACTGGCCGGCGGCGTGCAGCCGGGCGAGCGCGTCGAGGACGGTGTCCTCGCTGTGCGGCAGGACCCAGCGCAGGTAGCGGCGGTCGCCGATCTGCGTCCAGTACGCCGCCTCGACGGACTCCAGCCGGACGGTCGGGGCAGCGGCCTGGTTGGCCCGCTCGAGACCCGCGGCGACCTCGCCGGTCGGGTCCTCGACGTTCTCGCCGACCCAGAAGTCGAAGCCCTCGTGCACCTTGACCTCGAGCGGCTTGGCGACGTCGATCAGCTCCTGCAGGCGGGGGCCGTCCTTCATCAGGTCGCCGAGCTGGATCGGGTTACCGGGCTCCGTGTTCAGCGCCGCGGTGATCGCGTGGCCGAGGTCGCGGGACGGGTCGCCGGACGACGCGTGCGTCTGCAGACCGATCCAGATCGTCTCGTCGTCGCGGACCAGACCGGGCATCGCCATCGGCAGCAAGGTCACCAGGTTGACCACCTTGCCGGAGTCCTTCAGCTCGACCTGCACCGACCCGGACGGGACGATCTCGCGGAACGCGATCAGGTCGCACTCGGCCGGCAGCCCTTCGAACGGCCGGACCACCCAGGTGTCCGCGGCCGCGGCGATCTCCTTGCCGTGGCACTGCTTGAACCGCTTACCCGAACCGCAGGGGCAGGGTTCCCGCGGACCGACGTCGGCCAGGTCGGCCGGGTCGAGAGTGACGGTCGTCGTGTTCTTCGCGCGCTGCCGCGACTTCTTTCCCATGGGCTGCAGTCTGGCAGCCCGCCCCGGCGGACCGCGAACTCGGCGGTGTCCGTCAGCTGGGGACGACCGCGTGCACGGTCCGGTGGTGGGCCGCCGTCCGGACGTCCCAGGACGAGGTGAGGATGTCGACGATCGCGAGCCCGCGGCCGCCGATCGACTCCGGATGGGTGTCGCCGATCCGCTGCGGCTCGGTGTCGCCGCGACCGTCGGTGACCTCGACGTGGATCCCGGCCTTGTCGATCCACCAGGCCGCGCGGACCTCACCGCCGGGCAGCGGCGGAGCGTAGCGGATCGCGTTCGACAGCAGCTCCGACAACACCAACTGCGCGTCGTCGCAGGCCGCGTCGGCGGCGCGATACCGCTTCAGGTACGCCGCCAGACGGCGACGGGCGTCCGCCACCGCGGACACTTGGTGCGGCAGTACGACGTCCACGACGCTCACGTCGGCAGGCAGGGTCGCTGAGGACAAGCAGGGTCTCCTCGAAGATCGGAACAGCCACCAGAACTTCTGCCCAAGAACCTGTCGCGGAAAACACCTGCGGGAATTCCGTTACACAGCACCGGCGAAGTCCGGCGGCGCCGAAGGGAAACTGTGACGAAAACGTCGGAATTTAACGTGAAACAGCCCGCACGCATTCACAAAGTTACAACCCCGGACGTCCGATCTCTCGCGCTTCGTCGGACAGGATCCGGACCACCGCTTCCGGCCGGTCGGAAATGATCGCGTCGACTCCGATATCGCGGCAGTGCCGGACGTCGGCGTCCGCGTTCACCGTCCACACGTGCACCTGGTGACCGTGCTTGTGCGCGCGGTCGACGTACTCCGGGTGCGCGGTGACGATCTCCAGGCTCGGGCCGGCGTACGAGACGCCGGTCGGCAGCGAGCCGTCGCGGAAGCGGAGCGGGACGCGGTCCATCAGCAACACGGTGCGTAATCCGGGCGCCATCGTGCGCAATCGGCGCAGCGACAGCCAGGAGAAACTCATCACCCGGACCGGCGACTCCGTCCCGAGCTTCGGCTGCGCCCACCCGTACCGCGCCAGCGTCTCGATCAACCGCCGCTCGACCAGCCCGGCGTACCGGGTCGGGTGCTTGGTCTCGATCGCCAGCTCCACCGGCCGCCCGGCGTCCCGCACGGTCGCCAACAGCTTGTCCAGCGTGAGCACCGTCGACATGTCCGGATCCGGCAGCTCGGCGTCCTCGTCCAGATCACTCCACGGGTTCTTCCACGACCCCCAGTCGAACGCCTCCAGCTCCTGCAAACTCATCGTCGACAAGACCCCGCGCCCGTTCGACGTCCGCTCGATCCGCCGATCGTGCACACACACCAGGTGCCCGTCCGCCGTCAGCCGAACATCACACTCCAACCCATCGGCCCCCGCCGCGATCGCCCGCCGATAAGCAGCCAACGTGTGCTCCGGACTGGTCTCACTGGACCCACGATGCGCCACCACACTCGGGCGTTTCCCCATAAACCCAACTCTGACACGACAACCTGGTCATGCGAGGACGCCGCCCCCGACGTCCTCGCGGCGTGTGTTTAGGCGGTGGCTTGTTGGGGGGTGGGGGTGCGGGATGGGGGGCGGGGGAGGTTGTAGTGGTGGCGGAGGGTGGGGCCGGTGTAGTCGGTGCGGAAGAGGTTGCGGGATTGGAGGAGGGGGATGACTTGGTCGACGAAGGTTTCCAGGCCGGTGGGGAGGACGGGGGGCATGATGTTGAAGCCGTCGGCGGCGCCGGCTTCGAACCAGGACTGGATGGCGTCGGCGACCTGGAGCGGGGTGCCGGTGAAGGTGTGGTGACCGCGGCCGCCGCCGAGGCGGCCGATGAGTTGGCGGACGGTGAGGTTCTCGCGGCGGGCGAGGGTGACGATGAGGGTGTAGCGGGACTTGGCGCCCTGGATCTCGTCTTCGGCGGGGAGGTCGGCGGGCAGGGGCTGGTCGAGGGGGAGGTCCTCGGGGGCGACGCGGAGGGTCTTGGCGAGTTGGAGGCGGGCGTACTCGGGGCGGATCAGGTCGTCGAGTTCGCGCTCCAGGCGGGTGGCTTCGGCTTCGGTGCTGCCGATCACCGGGACGATGCCCGGCAGGATCTTGACCGACGCCGGGTCGCGGCCGAGCGCCGCCGCGCGGGACTTCAGGTCGGCGTAGAAGGCTTGGGCGTCCTCGAGGGTCTGCTGGGCGGTGAAGACGGCTTCGGCGTACCGGGCGGCCAGGCCCTTGCCGTCCTCGGAGGAGCCGGCCTGGACGATCAGCGGGTGCCCTTGGGGTGAGCGCGGCAGGTTGAGCGGGCCGCGGACCTGGAAGTGCCGGCCGACGTGGTCGATCGGGACGACGCGCTCGTTGTGGGCCCAGATACCGGCTTCCTTGTCGGCGACCGCGGCGTCGTCCTGCCAGGAGTCCCAGAGTTTGTAGGCCACTTCGAGGAACTCGGCCGCCCGTTCGTACCGCTCGGCATGCGCCGGCTGGTCGGCCAGGTTGAAGTTCTTCGCGGCCTCCGGCCCGGCCGTGGTGACGACGTTCCACCCGGCCCGCCCGCCGCTCACGTGATCGACGCTCGCGAAGCGCCGGGCCAGGTTGAAGGGCTCGTTGTACGTCGTGGACGCCGTCGCGATCAGCCCGATCCGCGAGGTGACCGCGGCGATCGCGGTCAGCAGCACGGTCGGCTCCAGCGAGCCCGCGGGCCGCCGCCCGACGTCCCCGAACAGGACCGGGGAGTCCGCGAAGAAGATCGAGTCGAACTTGCCGCGCTCGGCCAGCTGAGCGAGCTGCTGGTAATGCTCGATCGACGTATTCGCGAACGGATTGCTCTCCGGCAACCGCCACGACGCCTCATGATGCCCGGTGCTCATCAGAAACGCGTTCAAATGCAACTGCCTGCTCACAAGGCGACCCCCAACGCGTCGAGAAGCCGCGCCCGCACCGCGGCGAATTCCGGATCCACCGCACTCCGCTCGGGACCCAACGAGATGACCTCCTCGGCGACCAGCCGACCGGCGTCCAGCACGATCACCCGATCGGCCAGCACGATCGCCTCGTCGACGTCATGGGTCACGAGCAACACCGCCGGCTGATGCGCGGCACACAACTTCCGCAACAACGCATGCATCTTCAACCGGGTCAAGGCATCCAGCGCCCCGAACGGCTCATCGGCCAGCAGCAACTCCGGCTCCCGCACCAGCGATCGCGCCAGCGCGACCCGCTGCTGCTCACCCCCGGACAGCTCGTTCGGCCAGGCATCCTCACGCCCGGCGAGCCCGACCTCGGCCAGACTCTCCCGCCCGCGCTCGTCCGAACCCCGCAGTCCGAGGACGACGTTGTCCAACACCCTTGCCCACGGCAACAACCGGGAGTCCTGAAAGACAACGGAAACCTGCTCCGGTACGACGAGCTCCCCGGACCCGGCCACCTCGGGATCGAGACCGGCCAGCGCCCGCAGCAACGTGCTCTTCCCAGAACCGCTCTTCCCCAGCAGGGCAACGAACTCACCCGGCGCGATGTCCAGATCCACCCCGTCCAGGACGGCGCGATCGTCGTACCGCCGGACCAGATCGCGGACCTGGACGGTCACGAGGCCAGCGTACGGCGCCATGACAGGGCCCTCCTCTGAATCAGCCGGACGCCGGCGTCCGAGAGCAATCCCAAAGCGCCGTACAGCACGAGCCCGACGATGATGATGTCGGTCTGCCCGTACGTCCGGGCCAGCTCCATCATGTAACCGATCCCGCTGGTCGCGTTGATCTGCTCGACCACCACCAGCGACAACCACGCCCCGGTGACGGCGAATCGCAACCCCAGCAGGAATCCCGGCAACGCACCCGGCAGGACGACGCGCCGGATGAACTCGGTCTGCGACAACCCGACCGTCTGCGCGAGCTCGACGTACTTGCTGTCGATCGTCCGCAATCCGTTGTGGGTATGGATGTAGATCGGCACGAACACCCCGAGCAGGATCGTCACGACCTTCATCGACTCGCCGATCCCGAGCCACAGGATCAGCAACGGCAACAAGGCCAGTGACGGGATCGCCCGCTTGATCTGGATCGGCCCGTCGAGCACCGCCTCGCCAAGCCGGGACAGCCCGGAGATCAGCGCGAGGACGACGCCCAGCACGATGCCGAGCCCCAGACCGAGTAATGCGCGCTGGGACGACGTCCACAGGTTCGACTGCAACCGGCCGTCGGCGATCAGCTCACCGGCGGTCGTGACGACCGTCCACGGCGCCGACAGCACTCGCTGGTCGATCCAGCCGGTGGCCGAGCCAATGCTCCAGATCACCAGCAGGAGCAGCGGTCCGAGCGCGGCTCCGAACTTGATCGGCTTCCCCGGGCCGAGCCGGCGCCGGCGGACAGCGGGGGTGCGCCGGACGACGGGCCGCAGCCCGGGCAGGGTGGTGACGGTCATTTGGCGGCTCCGGCCTTGATCGCGTCGGCGGCGACGCTCTGGAAACGCAGGTCGTAGAGGTCCTTGGCCTGGATGACCGGGTTCTTGGTCTCCGGCGCGAGCAGCTCGATCGTCTCCTGCTGGCGCTCGATCGCATCGCTCCAGTCGGCGGTGATCTCCGGGTGGCCGGCGTTCTCGACCAGCCATTCGCCGTCGGCCTCGGTCAGCCCCTGGTCCTTCACGTAGTATCCGGCGATCCACTCCTTCGGATGCTGGTCGATCCACTCCTGCGCGATGCCCCAGGCGGCGACGTACGCGCGGATCGCAGCCGCCTTCGCCGGGTCCTCCAGCGACTCGGTCGGGCCGTAGAGGTGACCGGCGTCGTCCCGGATCCCGTGCTGGAGCGTCGTCGCGCCGTCCTTGCCGTACTTGGCGGTGTAGCGCTTGATCTGGACGCCGCCGATCGGCGCGACGTCGACCTGCTTCGCGGCCAGCGCGTTGCTGTAGACGTCGCCGGTGCTCGGCAGCTCGATCAGCTTGACGTCGTCCTTGGTCAGCCCGGCCTTCTTCAGCGCTTTCAGGACCAGCGCGCCCTGCGCCTGCCCCGGGCTGAACGCGATCGACTTACCGCGCAGGTCGCCGAGCGATTTCACGCTCACGCCGGGCGCGATCCCGAGCTCGTAGATCGGGTGGTTGATCGCGTCCTGGCGGAACTTGGAGGCGACGATCTTCACCTTCAGCCCGGTCCAGGTCGCGTGGATCGACGGGATCTCGGCGACCGCGCCGAGGTCGAGTGCCTTCGCCCGGAAGGCCTCGGTGGTCTGCGGACCGCCGCTCAGGTTGGCGAACTGGACGTACTTGGAGACCTTCTCGAACTGCCCGGACAGCTTGAGCGCGACCTCGGTCGACGGGTCGCCGACGACGATCTTGGCGCCGTCCGGCACGGTCGTCGGCAGCGGCGCGTCGAGCGCGAGTTTCGCGCCGCCGCCGGCCTGGGCCGCGCCGCCGCATCCGGTCACGACCAGGGCGATGGCGAGGACGGCGTACTTCAACTTAGACATGGTGGACCCTCGGGGTGGCGGTGGCGTAGCGGCCGTCGTGGTAGAGCAGGGGCTCGTGTTCGCGGCGCTCGGTATGGGTGATCAGCCGAGCGACGACCAGGTAGTGGTCGCCGACGGGGAAGCGGTGTTCGACCTGCGCGCGCAGGACGCTCGGCGCCTCGTCGAGCACGGGCTCCCCGGTGTGCAACCGGGACCACCGGGTCGGGGCCGCGAAGCGGTCGATCCCGCTGGTGGCGAAGCGGCCCGCGATCGCTTGCTGATCGATGGACAGGAAGTTGACCACCAGGCTCTCGGCCGTGCTGATGGTCGGCCAGCTGGACGCCTTGGTGTCGATCGCGAACGACACCAGCGGCGGCAGCAGGCTGACCGACACCAGTGAGGTGGCGGTGAAACCGACCGGGCCGTGACCCGCGTCGGCGGTGATCACCACGACGCCGGCGGCGTGGCGACGGAAGACGGCCCGGTAGACGTCGGCGTCGACGATCCGCTCTTCGGAGCGGTCCGGAACCAGTGAGAGGGCAGGGCGCTGCACAGCGGGGACGGACATGTCTCTCCCTCGGACAAAAGGGCACGCAGAAAGAGGAGGCGCAACAGGCCTCGTACGGCGCCTATCGCGCCGGAGCAACCGTCGGAACGGGGGTCACCGACAGGTGGCGCTCGCCGTCCGCAGCAGATCGATGACGCGACGGCGGGTGAGCAAGGTCGTCGTCATGTCAACAACCTTCTCATCAATGTCGACCGGATAACTAGACAATCTCGGTATCCGGACCAGGTGTCCACTCACACCTTTGGCGGCCGGTGCGTTCTACTGACGTGATGACTGTCGGACTGCCGCCGTTCCAGGCGCTCGTCGACGCGCACTGGCGGGACGTCGCCCGCCTGGCGCGCGCTCTGGCGGGCCCTGTCGACGGCGACGACGTGGCGCAACGCGCATGGGAGAAGGCGTTCGCCGCGTACCCGGAGCTGAAGTCTGCGAAGAACCTGCGCAGCTGGCTGCTCACCATTACCGCGCGCTGCGCGACCGACCTGCACCGCGCCCGGCGTCCGCAACGGCCGCTGGACGAGGCGCCGCCGGTCGCGATCGACGGACCGGACGCCGGCGACTGGCCGGATCCGGACCTCTGGCAGGCGGTCAACCAACTACCCGAGCGGCAGCGGTACGCCGTCACGCTCAAGTACGTCGGCGACCTGGACCACCACGGCGTGGCCGCCGCCCTGGACACCACCCCAGCAGCCTCGCGGCGCCTCGTCAGCGATGCCCTCGCGACGCTGCGCCGTACCCTCGGAGCGATCTGATGAACGAACTCGAAGACCGGCTCGCCCGGTTCGCCACCCCGGACCCGAAACCCCCCACGTTCCCGGACGCCGACGTCGCCTACACGCTGCACGACACCGCGATCGGCACACTGCTGCTCGCCGTCGCGCGCGGCCGGGTGGTCGCCAGCTCCTTCGCCGACGAGGAGACGATGACGACCCGGCTGGCCCGGGCGATCTCCCCGCGCGTACTACGGCAGCCGGGCGCCCTGGACGACGTCCGCCGCCAGCTCGACGAGTACCTCGCCGGACGACGGCACGAGTTCACCGTCGACGTGGATCTCACCCTGGCCACGCCGTTCCAGCAGCTCGTCCTGACCGACCTGCGCTCGCACACGGCGTACGGAGCAACCAAGACGTACGGCGAGCTGGCCGGCGAGCTCGACCGACCGAAGGCGGCTCGTGCCGTCGGGACGGCGCTCGGTGCGAACCCGGTCTGCGTCGTCCTGCCCTGTCACCGGGTGATCGGCGCGAGTGGCGCGCTGACCGGTTACGCGGGCGGCCTCGAGGCGAAGCGCTTCTTGTTGAACCTGGAAAAGAAAAGCGCTGTTTTCCCGCCGTCGTGACGACGCATTTACACTGAGTGCAGCAAAGGAGCAGGTCCCCAGTGTGGAGTGGGGATCTGCTTCTTTATTTTCCGGCGTGAATCTCCAGGATCAGCCGGCGACGGCCGCCCCACTCGCGTTTGTAGACCTTGTAGTCGTCGATCCCGGCCGCGGCGCAGAGCCGGCCGTAGCTGATCTCGTCGTGGATGTAGTGCACGCTGCTCAGGCCGTCGGCGTGCTCGGTGGTGACGATCCGGTGCTCCGGGCCCTGCCGCATCCCGATCGCGATCTCCCCCGCGGTCGCCGGACCCCAGGCCGGGCCCTCGATGATCGCGATCCCGCCCGGTTTCAGCACCCGGGAGATCTCGCAGATCGTCGAGATCTGCTCGTCCTCGCCGAACAGCTCGTGGAACGCCGTCCACAGGCAGACCACCGCGTCGAAGGCGTCCCACTTGTAGGGCAGGTCGGTCATCGAGCCGATCGCCCAGTCGATCGCCAGCTCCTCCTCGGCGGCCTTGGCCTTACCGGCCTCGACCAGGTTCGGCGAGATGTCGAGGGCGCGCACGGTCTTACCGGCGCGCCGCAGCGGGAGCGCGATCCGGCCGTAACCGCAGCACAGATCGAGCACCGATTCGCGTCCCTCGAGCAGTTCCTCGACGGCCTTGACGATGCTTGCGTCCCGCTCGGGCGTGGTCCGCGCGGCCAGACCGTCGACGCCGAGATCGGCGTACTCGGCCCGGCTGCGCAGTGCGGAGTTGAGCATGGGCGCAAGTATCCCGGGTCGGCCAGGTCAGTTGTCCACCGGTCCGTTGGTCACGATCCGGCCGCGACCGATTTTCCCGAGCAGGACGGCGGCGATCATCGAGACCGCGATCGCGGTGTAGGTCGCGCCCAGCCAGCCCGGGACCGGGCCGCCGAAGAGCTTGCCCTGGACATCGAGCCAGAACGCCGACCAGCCGCGGACCGTGCCCGGGTTGACGATCTGGTACGCGACGAAGCCGATCAGCCAGGCGACCGCGGGCTGCCAGCGGAACCGCGCCGTCCCGGAGACGTCCCAGCGCATCTTGCTGACCACGAAGAAATCGGCGATCGCGACCGCGAACAGCGGGATGAAGACCGAGCCGATCAGGTAGAGGAACTGCGTGTAGTTGCCCAGGTCAACCATCAGCGCGAGACCGGTGGCCAGGACGCCGATCGCGACCGAGATCCAGCGCCGGTCGAGGTGCCCGACCAGGTTGTGTGCGGCCATCGTGGTCGAGTAGACGTTCGCGTAGGCCTCGTCGACCTCGTCCACCAGCAGGACGAACAGCGCGATCGCACCGGCCGGCAGCGTGACCAGCGCGGTAATGACGCCTTCGCTGTCGGTCTGCAACGTCGCGACGGCGAAGACGCCGAGGGCGTAGTACAGGATCGCGGCCAGGCCGTAGCCGAGGGCCGAACCGGCGAAGGCGGCCTTGTTGGTCCGCGAGTGCCGGGTGTAGTCGGCGGCCAGCGGCGCGAACGAGACGACGCCGGCGGCGGCCAGGTCGACGCCGGGCCAGAAGCCGAAGACGCCGTCCTGCGGCAGCGGCTGCACCGGCTTGCTGAGCACCTGGACGAAAAGGTAGACCGAGGCGATCAGCACCAGCCAGACCATGAACTTGCGCAGCACCTTCACGCTGCCCAGCGGGCGGACGGCCATCGTCGTCGCGATGATCCCGGCCAGGACGACGAACAACCAGCGCCACCGCTCACTGGTCACCGCGACCGCGGCCTGCGAGATCACGATGATCTCCATCGTGGCCCAGCCGATGTTCTGCGCGATGTTCAGCACGGTCGGCGCGGTCGAGCCGCGGCGACCGAAGAGACCGCGCAGCGCGACCATCGCCGGCGCTCCGGTGTGCGAGCCGAACACGGCCGCGCCGCCGAGGACGAACGCACCGATCCCGCAGCCGATCACGACCGCGAGCAGGCCCTGCCACAGCGAGCCGGTGTACGCCGCCACCAGCGCGCCGGTCACCGGGCCGAACAGCGAGATCCCGAGGTTTCCCCAGAGCGTGAACTGGTCGAAGAACCCCAGTGTCCGCGGAGTGTCCGTGGTGAGCACCAGCGGCGCTTCGGTCGTGGCAGGACGGACGGCAGTACTGGTCATGATGACCCGCTCCCTACGCCGGCATTACCCGGTCAGGTTCAGGCGGTCGGCGACCCGGCTGCTGGTCCGCAGCTCGTCGCCCTCTCAGCCCGCGCGTTCGGTGCGAGCTCCCGCAGAGGTTTTGCTACCGCGTCAACGATAACGCCTCAGTCAGTGGACCGCGCAGTGGCCGCTCGCTGGATGAGCGCGGCCAGCTCGGGGCCGTTGGTCAGCACGGGCATGTGGGAGCCGGTGTTGAGCGTGCGGGACTCGCCGTGGGTCAGCTCGGCCAGGCGGCGGGCCCAGTCGTCCGAGGACAGCTTGTCGTGCCGGCTGCGGACGATGACGATCGGCGCCTTGACGCGGGTGATCACCTTGGCCAGGTCGTGCCGACGACAGGCGGCTGCAGCCCGGGCGATTGTGGGCAGCGTCGTCCGGGCGTACTGCGGGGCCAGCGTCGGGATCAGCCGGGGTGACTCCGGCGCTGCGGACTCCAGCCAGCGCAGACCGAGGTCCAACCAGCCCGCCGAGCCCACATCACCTGTCGGGGCAATCAGCACCAGCGCATGCGCCAGCTCCGGGTGTGCGACGGCCAGCTCGACGACAATCTGCGCACCGGCCGAGTGACCGACCAGAACCGACCGCTCCCGCACTTTCTGCTCCAGGATCGCGGCCAGAGCCTCCGGGTGCAGGTCCTCCCGTTCGCCGGCCGGTTCGCCGTAGCCCGGGAGCGTGACGACGTTGTGGCGCATCGGGAGGTGTTCGACCGTTGGCGCATAGGACTCCGGTCCCAGGCCGAGGCCGGGGACCAGTACTACCGGTGCGGTCACTCCCAGGGCGGCCGGCCCGGCGCGGACCGGACGACCGGGTCGAATGCGGGTTTGAACGTGCGGTACCCGATGGCGAAGGCGGCCGCGAGAATCAGCAGCCCCAGCCCACCGATCCCGTACGCGCCCGGCAGCCGATAGAGCTGGTCGTCGTTGGCGCCCAGGCCGGTCGACAACACGATGCCGAGCCAGATCAGCAGCGGCACCACCGACACGGCCACCAGGACCAGCCCGACGAGCTCCGTCATCCCCGGCTGCTCCTGCACCTTCCGGCGAGCGAGCAGATCACGCGCCCAGAGCACCAGCGCGACCACCCCGACCAGAATGGTCAGCAGCTGGCCGAGCGTATCGATCACGTCGGTGCGCAGCGGGTGGTTCAGCGGTGAGCCCGGAGCCTGGGTGATCTCGCGGATCGACACCCGCTGCATCGTGATGACCAGCAGACCGTAGAAGCCCGCGACGATGGCCGCGATCAGCAGTACGCGCTCCGCCCGCGGATCCCGAGCCGCCTTGGACTCCGGACGCCCGTACGTCGGCAGCTCGTGCGACTCCGGACTGGCCGGCGTGCCGAACGGCTGGCCAGGCCGGTACGCCGGCGGCTGGGCATGCTGCTGCGGCACCGGCGGCGGACCGCCGTACTGCCCCGGCTGGGAGCCGTAAGCCTGCGGCTGCGCGTAGTGCTGCTCCTCGGCGGGCTTCGACTCCTCGCCGCGGCCGTACGTCGGGAATTCCGGTGACGACATCAGCTGCTCCCTCCGGTCGGGAACAGCTTCTCACGCGGCTCGGTCAGGTGGCCTTGATCGTGGGCCAGGCGTTGGGGCGGCAACCGTCGAGCCCCTTCGTCTGCTGCATCATCACCGGCGCGGGCGTCTTCGCCTTCTCGCAGGTGGAGTGGCCGTGGCCGAGGGCGTGGCCGACCTCGTGGTTGACCAGGTACTGGCGGTAGAGCACGACGTCCCCGTTGTAGGCCGGGACGGCGTACGTCCAGCGCTTCGCGTTCAGCACGACGCGGTCCTCGACGCGGCAGGACACCTCGCCGCCGGTGTCGAGCGGGAGGCAGAGCTTGTCGGTCATCGTCGGCGTGGCCAGGATGATGCGCAGGTCGGCGGTCACCTTGTCGGTGCGCTCGAAGTTGACCGGGTGGACGGCCTGCCAGCCGCGCGGGTCGCTCAGCGTCTTGTGGATGGCCGCGGCGACGGCGGGCCCGTTCACCGTCAGGCCCTCCTCGATCTCGACCCGGTAGGTCAGCTTGTCGCGGACTCCGCTCGCCTTGTCGAAACCGGGGACGACGGCGAGCTTGCCGCTCGAGACGGTGATGTTCGGCTTCGCGCCCTTGGGCTTGCGAGTCAGCGTGGGGGCCGGACGCTGTGGCGTCGTGAAGTGTTGCGTCGGGGTCGGAACCGACGTGGGCGCCGTGATCGGCGTCTCGATCGCAACCGGAGCCTTGGCACCGGCTACCACCTCAGCGGCCAGACTCCGCCGCCCGGCGACATCGGGATGGACGACGACCACAGTCCCGAGCACGGCCAGCGCCGTCACCGAGAACCACTGCATCGAATGTGACCGATGCCGACTGTGTCGACCCATGCCGCTTTACCCTACAGACTCCCCGGTCCGGCACAAAAGGGCAGTGCGGATGTCAGGCCGTCCGGGTCCGGAGGAACTTACCGAAGTGCGGGACGGTGAAGGCCACGGTGCCACGCTCGGCGGAGAAGACCAGCCCCTTCTTGATCAGCCCGTCGCGCGCCGGCGAGAGGGACTGCGGTTTGCGGTTGAGCGTGCTGGCGACCTCGGCCGTCGGCACGGAGCCGTCGTCCGCGGCGATGCCCAGCTCGGCCATCGCGCGCATGTACTCGCGCTCGGCCGGAGTGGCGCGCTCGTACCGGGAGCCGAAGAAGCCGACAGTCAGCTCGGCCGACGCCTCGGGGCCGGCGACGGCGACGTCCTTGATGGTGATGGGCGAGGTGGGCGCGTGGTCCCAGGTCGCGTGCGCGAACGCTTGGACGAAGTACGGGTAGCCGTCGGTCTGCGCGTAGAGCTCGTCCAGCGCCTCTTCGTCGTACTGAACGCCCTCACTCTCGGCCGGGACCATCAGAGCGCGGTCACACGCCTCCCGCGCCAGCCGGTCGACGCGTACGTAGCGGAAGAGCCGCTCGGAGTACGACTTACTGGCCGACAGGACGGCGGGCAGATGCGGCAGGCCGGCTCCTACGACGACCAGCGGCGCGCTCTGCTGGGAGATCTCGTGACAGGCGGCGCAGAGCGCGGACAGGTCGTCGGCGCTGATGTCCTGCATCTCGTCGATGAACAGACCGACGCCGACAGAGAGGTCCCCGGCCAGGTCGGCCGCATCACTGAACAGCTCGATCAGGTCCATCTCGAGGTCACCGGAGTCCGCACGGCCTTTTGCCGCGGCCACATCGACCGGCGGGTGCCAGCGGATGCCCTTGCGGTCGTTGGCCGCGGTGCGCAGCGCGAACGCCTTCAGCACGGCGCTGAAGCGGTCCACGCGCTCTTCGTCGCGATGCCGGTGCCCCAGCTCGCGCATCGCGGTGTGCAGCGCCTGCGCGATCGGAAGCCGGATGCTCTGCTCCGGCCGGGCCTCGATCTTCCCGGTGCCCCAGGCGCGTTTGATGGCCTGGCTGCGCAGAGTGTTCAGCAGGACGGTCTTACCGACGCCGCGGAGCCCACTGAGGACCAGACTCCGCTCCGGCCGGCCTGCGGCGACCCGTTCGAGCACTACCTCGAACTGCCGCACCTCGGTGTCGCGTCCGGCCAGCTCAGGCGGCCGCTGACCGGCGCCGGGCGCATAGGGATTCCGGATCGGATCCATGCTGTCACTGTATGAGCCCGTCTAGTGTTTTCCGTAGATTGACACGTCAGGAGATCTTCGTGTCGCGAGGACGTTCTACAGCTTTCTAGGACAAACCCTAGATTCGCCTAGACACCCCGAGTCACTGGCCGGACCACTATCGTGCGGGCATGTACGAACGGGCCCATCAGCAGTACGTCGGCGGCGCGCGCAAACTCGAGGCGCTGATCAACGAGCTGATCGGCGAGGAAGAGGGCATCAACTACCTCAGCGCCACCGCGCGGGCCAAGGACCCGGAGTCGTTCCTGGCCAAGGCGACCAAACCGCACCCGGACGACCCGGGCCGGCCGAAGTACGACGATCCGCTGAACCAGATCACCGACCTGGTCGCGGCCCGGATCATCACCTTCCTGGTCGAGGCCGTGGACCGGGTCTGCGAGGTGATCGAGGCCGAGTTCGAGATCGTCGAGCACACCGACATGGGCGCGCACACCCGGGCCCAGGGCGTCTTCGGGTACGCCAGCAAGCACTACCTGGTCCGGCTGAACGCGCATCGGCGTGAGCTGCCGGAGTACGCCGTCCTGAAGAACCTGGTGATGGAGATCCAGGTCCGGACGGCGGTCCAGCACGCGTGGGCCGAGTTCGAGCACGACATCCGGTACAAGCTGGACATCCCGCCGGACCGGAAGCCCGAGTTCGACCGGCGGTTCCTGCTGGCCGCAGCGCTGATGGAGCTGGCCGACAACGAGTTCACCGAGATCGACCGGCTGTACCGCGAACTGGCCGCCGCTGCGGTGGACAAGACGCCACTCGACCTCACTACGGCGACGCTGACGACGTACCTGACCCGTCGCTACCCGGACGCGCCGCACGCCAAGACCAACCACTACGCGTGGGTGCTCGGCATCCTCGACCGGATGGGCATCAGCACCGAGGAGCAGCTCACCGACCTGCTGGCTGGCATCGACAGCACAGCCGTTCAGGCAGCGATGACGCACCGGTTCCCGGCCGGCACAGTGCGGCGGCTGGACGACGACCTGCTCGCTGCGCGCGGTTCGGAGTACATCGACCTGTTCCCGACCGAGGAGCGGCGGCAGAAGATTCTGCGCGGCCGGCTGAAGGCGCTAGGCCGGGCTGGTATCGCCGAAGCTTGAGCCGGCGGTCCGCCGCGCCCACGCGGTAGTGGTGATCAGACCGAGCGCCAGGACCATGAGGCCGCAGCCGATGATGATGAACCAGTAGAGCCGCGCAGCCGGGACGAAGCCGCTCTCGAGCGGCCCGACCAGCCGCGCGGACAGTACCGTCCCGGCGATGGCCACCCCGAGGGATGCGCCGACCTGACGACTCGTCGAGGCCACTGCGGCCGCGACACCGGCCTGGGCGCGTGGCATCCCCGAGACGGCGGTGTTCGTGATCGGTGCGTTCAGCATGCCGAAGCCGACGCCGAAGACCAGGTACCCGGCCGCCAGCACCACGAGTGTGGTCGATCCGGTCAGCTGGGAGAGGATCGCGCCGGAGGCGGCCAGCATCGTCCCGGCGACGACCAGCGGCAGTCGCGGACCGCGGTGCCCGACCAGCCAGCCGGAGATCGGCGAGAAGACCAGTGTCATCGCGGCCATCGGCAGCGTCAGCAGGCCTGCGTGCAGCGCGGAGTAGCCACGCACCGACTGTAGGTAGAGCGAGTTGAGGAAGAGGAACCCGGAGAGCGCGGCGAAACCGGCCACTGCGATCAGAGTGGCGCCGGAGAACGGCGCACTGCGGAAGAAGCGCGGATCGAGGAGCGGCTGCGCGCGGCGACGCTCGTAACCGACCAGCGCGATCAGCGCGACCACAGTGAGCCCGAAGCAGCCCAGAATCGGCGGCGAGCCCCAACCGAGGGGCCGGCCCTCGATGATCCCGTAGGTGAGGCCACCGAGCAGCAGGACGACGAGCACCTGGCCGACCGGGTCCATCCGGCGCGGGACCGCGGCCCGCGACTCCGGTACGAACAGCGCGGTCATGACGACGGCCGCGATGGTCACCGGCACGTTGATCCAGAAGATGAATCGCCAGCCGAGACTCTCGACCAGCGCGCCGCCCACAGCCGGGCCGACCGCCATGCTCAGCCCGACGACGCCGCCCCAGACGCCGATCGCCTGCGCGCGCTCGCGCGGATCGGTGAAGGTGTTGGTGATGATCGACATCGCCACCGGGTTCATCATCGAACCGCCGACGGCCTGCAGCATCCGGAAGACGATCAGCAGCTCGACGGTCGGCGCCAGCCCGCAGAGCAGCGACCCGAGGCCGAACACGACCAGACCGGCCTGGAACGTACGCCGCCGTCCGACCCGGTCCGCCGTCGAACCCGCCACCATCAGCAAGCTGGCCAGCACCAGCGTGTAGGCGTCGACGGTCCACTGCAGCTCGGACACCGAGGCGCCCAGCTCGGCGCGGACGGTCGGCAGCGCCAGGTTCACGATCGTCAGATCGAGACCGACGATGAACAGGCTGCTACAGCAGATCCCGAGGACCAGTAACCGCCGCCGGCGGCTGAGCTGCGCATCCATTACGGCTGAATGTACTCCGGGTGCCGCCCACGCCTCGAAAAAGGTTTGACGGGCTGTCGGCGGGCCCGCCTAGTGTTGAGGTATCCGCCTGGTCAGGTGCCTCTTCTCTTACCCTTCTATGCCTTGTTTGTGAGACGTCATGTCCCTGCGCCTCATTCCGTTCGCCGACCCGGGTGTGCCGGACACCCGATCCGGCCTCCGACTCATTCTCTGGCTCGAGCACCAGCAGCTGCGCGGCCAAGCGCTCGCCGTCTTCTGGGGTTTGCTGTTCTTCGGCGGGATCGCCGCCGCGCCGGTCGCGGTCGGGATGGCCGTCCAGGCCGTCATCGACCGGTCCTGGCCGAAACTCATCCTGTCCGGCGTCCTGCTGCTCGCGTTCGGCGCGGCCAAGGCCGGCTCGGACGCGTTCTTCCACCGCGCCGTCGTCACCAACTGGATCAGCACCGCGGCGCGCCTGCAGCAGCTGCTGTTCCGCAAGGCCTCCGAGCTGGGCTCGCTGCTGACGCGGCGGATCGCGGCCGGCGAGGTCGTCGCGGTGAGCAGCGGCGACGTCGAGAAGATCGGCTGGTTCGTCGAGGTGCTCGGCCGGTTCACGGCCGCGCTGCTGACGTGCTTCGCCGTCGTCATCGGCCTGCTGTTCTACGAGCCGCAGCTGGGGCTCGTGGTCGCCATCGCCGTCCCTGTGCTGGCGTTCTCGATCGTCCCGCTGATGGCCCCGGCGGAGCGCCGCGCGGACGCGCAGCGTGCCAAGGGCGGCCGGGCGACCGAGCTGGCCGCGGACACCGTGGCCGGTCTGCGCGTGCTGCGCGGTATCGGCGGTGAGCAGCTGTTCCTGGAGCGCTACCGCTCCGCCTCCCAGGAGTACCGGGCCAGCGCGGTCCGCAGCGCGCGGATGTGGTCGCTGATCGCTGCGCTGCAGGTGCTGCTGTTCGGCCTGTTCCTGGTGCTGATCGTGTGGATGGGCGTCGGCATGGTCACGTCCGGCCGGATCACGGTCGGCGAGCTCGTCACGACGTACGGGTTCATCACGTTCATGCTCGTCCCGTTGCACACGTTCGAGGAGACCGCGAGCGCGTTCATCTTCTCGAAGGTGTCGGCGCGCCGGGCCGCGCGCGTGCTGTCGCTGCAGCGCACCGACGCGACCAAGGGCACTGCCGAGGCGCAGCTGCCCGAGGGCGATCTGAACGACCCCGTCTCGGGGCTGCAGATTCCGGCCGGTTCGTTCACCGCGGTGGTGTGTGGCGATCCGGATGCGGGCGGTGAGCTGGCCGACCGGCTCGGTGGCCACAGCCCGAACGCAGTGGACGGCGAGGCGTCGGTCCTGCTCGACGGCGTCGCGCTGGACGACCTGCCGCTGGAGTCCGCGCGCACTGTCGTTCTGGTGCAGGACAAGGAGCCGGTGCTGCTGTCGGGCACAGTGCGCGAGCTGTTCGACGTACCAGCCAGCGGTCTGGTCTCTCCGGACAACGCGCTGGAGGCCTCGCAGTGCGACGACATCCTCGACGTCCTGCGGCAGACGCTGCCGGCCGGTACGTCGGATGCGATGGAGGCCGTGCTGACCGAGCGTGGGCGCTCGCTGTCCGGTGGGCAGCGGCAGCGCGTCGCGCTGGCTCGCTCGCTGTACGTCGATCCGCAGGTGCTGGTGCTCGACGAGCCGACCAGCGCGGTCGACGCGCATACCGAGGCGCGCATCGCGGACGGTCTGCGGTTCCTGCGGGCCGGCCGGACGACTGTGGTGTTCACGTCCAGCCCGCTGATGCTGGACCGGGCGGAGCGGGTGGTGTTCGTGCCGGATGGTCGCGTCGACGCCATCGGCACCCACCACGAGCTGGTGCACACCAACTCGCGGTACCGCGCGGTCGTGACCCGTGAAGACGAACCAACTCTCGAGGAGTCGGTGTGAAGCCCCCTCTGTTCGATCCAGCGGCGCCGACCGAGGTGGTCCGGCTGCCGGTGGCAGGTAGCGCGACCGTGCGCGCCTATGTGAAGACGCTGTTCCGTCGGCACCGCCGGGCGTTCGCCTGGCTGACCGTGGTGAACGCGGTGGCCGCCCTGAGCGGCATGGTCGGGCCCTGGCTGCTCGGCAACGTCGTGCAGAAGCTGTCCGACGGCCAGACCGAGGTCGGGCTGCCGTACGTCGTGCTGGGCTTCGTGATCGCGCTCCTGGTGCAGACCGTGTTCGTGCGGATGACCAGGTTGCGCGGCGCGGTCCTGGGCGAGGAGATGCTGGCCGACCTCCGCGAGGACTTCCTGGTCCGCGCGGTCGGGCTGCCGCCGGGCGTGCTGGAGCGCGCGGGAACGGGTGACCTGCTGTCCCGGATCACCACCGACATCGACCGCCTCTCGCACGCCATGCGGGATGCGGTGCCGCAGCTGACCATCGCGGTCCTGTGGGCGTCGCTGCTGATCGGCGCGCTGATCGTGACCGCGCCGCCGCTCGCGGTGGCCGTGGTGATCGCGGCGCCGATCCTGATCATCGGCGGCCGGTGGTACTTCCGGCGCGCGCCGCAGTCCTACCGGTCCGAGGCCGCGGGGTACGCCGCCGTCGCTTCGGGCCTGGCCGAGACGGTGGACGCCGGCCGCACGGTCGAGTCGCACCGGCTCGGCAGCCGGCGGATCGCGATGGGCGACACCCGGATCGGTCAGTGGGTCGCCTGGGAGCGGTACACGCTCTACCTGCGGATGGTCCTGTTCCCGGTGATCAACATGACCCACACGGTCGCGCTCGCGGCAGTGCTGGTGATCGGCGGCGGTTTCGCCCTGCAGGGCTGGATCACCGTCGGCGCGCTCACCACGGGTGCGCTGTACATCCAGATGCTCGTCGAGCCGGTCAACATGATGATCCGCTGGTACGACGAGCTCCAGGTGGCCCAGGTGTCGTTGGCCCGGTTGGTCGGCGTCCGCGAGGTCGAAACGGCGGAGTCGGCCGAGGAGAAGGAGCCGAACGGCCGCACGGTGCTGGCCGATGAGGTGCGCTTCGGCTACCTCGAAGGGCGCGACGTACTGCACGGCGTGACGCTCCAGGTCCAGCCTGGTGCGCGCGTCGCGCTGGTCGGGCCGTCCGGCGCGGGTAAGTCGACGTTGGGCCGATTGCTGGCCGGCATCTACTCGCCGCGCGTCGGTGACATCACGCTGGGCGGTGCCGCGCTCGACAAGATGTCAGCTGAGCAGGTGCGTAGTCATGTGGCCCTGGTCAACCAGGAGCACCACGTGTTCGTCGGCAGCGTTCGGGACAACCTGCGGCTGGCGCGGACGGATTCGACCGACGCCGACCTGTGGGCCGCGTTGCGGTCAGTGGATGCCGACGGCTGGGTGGCGGGCTTCGACAACGGGCTCGACACCGAGGTCGGCTCCGGTGGCGTCTCGCTGACGCCAGCGCAGGCGCAGCAGGTCGCGCTGGCCCGGCTGGTGCTGGCTGATCCGCACACCCTCGTCCTGGACGAGGCGACCTCACTGATGGACCCGCGCGCGGCTCGACACCTGGAGCGGTCGCTCGCAGGTGTGCTGGAGGGCCGCACGGTCGTCGCCATCGCCCACCGGCTGCACACTGCCCACGACGCGGATGTGATCGCCGTCGTCGAGGACGGTCGCATCGTCGAGCTGGGCGGTCACAACGAGTTGGTCGATGCCCAAGGCCCCTATGCGGCCTTGTGGCACTCCTGGCACGGCGACCGCTGACTGCACCAAGAGGCAGGCCCGACGGCCTGCCTCTTGGGCCCAGCGCGTGTGAGGATGGAGAGCGTGCTGACCACGCTGTTCTCGCTGCCCACCACCCAGGCTCTCGACGTCGACACCGAAGGCCGGCTCCTCGTCCTGTACGACGGGACCGGCACCCGCCAGATCAACGAGATCGCTCCGGACGGCACCTGGCGCGCGCTGACCGACTCCGCGGACCACTGCGCCTTCGCACAGTTCGTACCGGACAGCCGGCTCGTGATCGTCGATCACCACAGCGGCGGCAGTGAGCTCAGCCAGCTGTCGGTGCTCGACCTCGACGAGCCCGGGCTCCCCACCCTGCGACCGTTGGTGCACGACCCGGCGTACGTCAACAGTCTGGTCGCGGCCAAGCCCGGTCGGGTGCTGTACCTGACGAACCGGCGGAACAACGTCGACTTCGACCTGATCGTTCACGAGCTCGCTACCGGCGCGGAGACCGTCCTGTACAACGGCGGCGGCTGGGTCATGCGAGTCAGCAGCTCCCCCGACGACCGCTGGGTGGTGCTGAGCCTTGCCAGTGCCGTGGCGAACTCCATCCAGCTGTTGCTGGTCGAGACCGCCACGCAGACCATCACCACGATCACTGCGGCCGATGCCGACAACGACCAGACCGCCGTCTCGTGGCTGCCGGACTCCAGCGGTTTCCTGGTGTCGACCAATGCGGACCGCGAGCGGATGGCGATCCGGCGCTACGACCTCGACACGGCGACGTGGAGCGACGTCCTGGTCGACAGCGAGCGCGATGTGGCCGGCTGGGTCGCGCCTGACGCAGAGAACCTGTTGGTCGGGACGCTGGCGGACGGCGCCGTGACGCTGGCGCTGCACCGACTCAAGGACGGTGCCAGGCTCGCACCGCTGGATCTGCCGGCCGGTGGGTGTGCTGCCGTCACCATGATGATGTTCGACCCGATCTGGTCGGCGGATGGCTCGTTTGCCGCTTTCACCTACCAGTCCCCGGTCAGCCCGCCGACGGCGTACCGATTCGTCGCTGCGACGCGTGAGCTGGTCGCACTGCGACCGGAGGACGCTCCTGACGTACCTGAGCTGCCGGAGCCAGAGAGCGTGCGGGTGCCGTCGTTCGACGGCGAGCTGATCCCAGCGTTCGTCTACCGGCCGATGGGCACCGACCTGGGCTCGGCCGTCATTCACATCCACGGCGGTCCGGAGCTGGCCGCGATGCGGGTCTGGAGCCCGATCGTCGCGGCGCTGACCGCGGAGGGGCACACGGTCGTCGTTCCGAACGTGCGCGGCTCGTCCGGCTACGGCAAGCGCTGGTACAAACTCGACGACCGCGAACTGCGGCTGGACTCGGTGCGGGACCTTGCCGCGATCCATGCCTGGTTGCCGACGATCGGCGTCGATCCGAAGCGGACCGCGCTGTTCGGCGGCTCGTACGGCGGTTACATGGTGCTGGCCGGGCTCGCGTTCCAACCCGAGCTGTGGGCTGCCGGGGTGGACATCGTCGGGATCGCCTCGCTGACCACCTTCCTGGAGAACACGTCGCCGTACCGGCGGGCGACCCGCGAACGGGAGTACGGCTATCTCGCGACCGATCGCGCGTTCCTGGCCGCGGCGAGCCCGCTGACGCGGGTCGACGACATCCGCGCGCCGCTGTTCGTCATCCACGGCGCCAACGACCCGCGGGTGCCGCTGTCCGAGGCCGAGCAGATCAGCTCCGCGCTGGCGAAGCGCGGCGTGCCGTGCCAGCTACTCGTCTACCCGGATGAGGGGCACGGGCTGGTGAAGCTGGTCAACCGGCTGGACGCCTACCCGCGGGCGTTCAGCTTCCTGCGGGAGCACCTGGCCACTGCGCGGTAAGCGTCGCGGCCGTCGCGTCGAGCCGGACCGGCAGCCCGAGCGGTACGGCGAGGTTCAGGTCTTCGTGGCCGACGGCGGCGCCTTCGATCATCGGCACTCCGAGCGGTTCGAGGCGTTCGCGGATGACATCGGCGGCGAGTCCCTGGTCGTCGGACTCGCTGAAGTCACCGATGACCACGCCAGTCACCTGGTCGAACCAGCCGGCGCGGAGCAGCTGGGTGAGCATCCGGTCGATCCGGTAGCCCTGCTCGCTGACGTCCTCGAGGACGACGATGCCGGCCGGCGGCGCGTACGTCGGCGTACCGATGCTGGTTACGAGCAGAGCGAGGTTGCCGCCACGCAGTACGCCGTCCGCAACACCAGCGACGACAGTACGGGCGCCGCGGGGCGCCAGTAGGTCGGTGACGCGCTCTGGTGTGAACAGCAGGTCGTGCAGGCGCTCTCGGCCGTCTACTACGCCCAGCTGCTCGACAGCGGCGGCCATTGGGCCGTGGATCGTCACCAGGCCGCGGGCGTTCAGGGGCTCGTGCAGGGCAGTGATGTCGCTGAAACCGACGAACCACTTCGGTACGGCGACCAGCTCGTCGAAATCGACCGCGTCGAGCATCCGCTGCACGCCGTACCCGCCCCGCGCGCAGAACACCGCAGCGAACCGCTCATCAAGCCACGCCGCGCGGAAGTCGTCCGCGCGCGCGTCGTCACCAGCGGCCAGGTAGTCGAACCGGTCGTGCCCAGCCAGCACCGACGGCAGCACCTCAACCTCAAGCCCCCAAGCCTCGAGGTGTTGGCTGCCCTGCTCCAGCCGATCGGCCCGAATCCGCCCGGACGGCGCCACCACCGCAACCCGGTCACCTACACGCAACGCCCGCGGAACGATCGGTTCAATCACTGGGAAGACGCTACTCGAACTTGGGCCCACGGTCGGCGGGTGCGGATCAGGAAGCCGAGGAGCAGCAGCACGAGCAGTGCGGCGCCGCCGTCCGTCACGATCGACGGCAGCGCGCCGACCGGGCCGAGGCGGTCGATCGAGGCCTCGAACATCTCCGGCGGGACGGCGACCACTCCGATCGCCTGGGTGAGGTTGACGGCGACCACAAGCCAGAACAGCCAGCTCTGCTTGCGGCGGCGGAGAGCGAGCACGCCGGCCGCGTTGCCGAGGATGTACAGGCAGCCGACGATCCGGAAGCCGGTCAGGAAGCCGGGGGCACTCGTCTCGGCGTCGGCCGGCGCACGACCGGCCAGCACCATCATCCGCACCAGCGTCTCGTGGTTGACGATCCAGAAGTTCTGCAACGTGGTGCCGAGTGTGAACACGAGCGAGCACACACCCACGATCACCTGTAGCCGCGGCGTCCACCGCGTCTCGGTCAGCACCTACCAACTCACCTTTAGCTTCGAGCTCTTCGTCACTCCGTTCACCGTCACCCGCAGCTCGCCGGTGCCCGGCCGAAGCGCGGTGAGCTTGCCCGTCGCCGGGTCGAACGCAGCAACAGCCCAGAACGGCGCGGTTGCAGCCGACCCGACATGCAGTTGCAGCGAGCCGCTCCAGTCGGCCGACACCGGGAAGGCGACCGGCACCCGACGACCGTCCTGTACGACGGTGGCCGACGCGGCCGCGACTTCGCCACGACGCAGGTTTGTCGGGGCTGCCAGCTCAAGAGAGTCCACGTGCGGCCGGAACTCGAGCTGCAACCAATCGGACTTAGGTGCGATGCCTACTAGGGCCCAGCCGGTGAAGCCGCCTTCGTTGGGGGCGGCGGAGGGGCCTTTGCCGGCGTTGCCGGTGAGGGGGAGGAGGACGCCGTCGGTGCGGGTGGCGGCGAAGGTGCCGGCGTGGGCGGCCAGGTAGGCGGCGCCTTTGCCGGTGGTTCTGCGGAAGTCGGCTAGCCAGTTGACGAGGAGGGCTGCTTCTTTGCGGTCGGACAGTTGGGAGTTCTGGGTGGGGGACGGGTCGTTGACGGGGTGGTGGGCGAGGACGACGACGTTGCGGATCGCGCGGGTGCGGGCGGCGTCGTCCAGCTGGGCCTTGAGGTCGAGGATCTGGGCGAAGCTGCCGGCGCGGAAGGAGCCGAGCGAGGAGTCACGCAGGACGAAGCGAGTGCCCTTGTGGTCGAAGGTGCTGGTCGGCGGGCCGAAGACCTTGGTCCACTCGGAGAGATCACCGGGGCCGTAGGTTTCGTGGTTGCCGGGGACGTAGTGGACGGGCAGCCGACCGGCGACCTCCTCGTCGAGGATGCGTTTGGCCAGCGCGATATCCGGGCCGAAGGCGCGGTCGACGAAGTCGCCGTTGATGATCAGGAAGTCCGGCCGCTGGGCGAGGACCTCACGGATCGTCCGCCGGGCCTGCTGGACGATGTCGGAGTCCGGGTTGTCGGCGGTGAACTGCGCATCCGACATGACGGCGAACTTCCAGCCGCCGGTCACCGAGCCGTCGGTGACGACCATCGGGTCGATCACCTTCGCGGGCGGCGCGATCGTCACCGGCGGCGCGCTGCGCAGAGTCAGGTCGTCGATGATGATGCGGCCCGAGTACTGCCGCGTCGGCACCGTCTCCACCACGTAGATCCGCCAGAACCGCAGCGGCGTCGCCAACCCCGGCGGGATGTCGGCCTCGACGTACTTCCAGCCGACCCAATCGACGGCAGCCGCCAGGTTCAGCGTCTGCGCGGAACCACCGCCGGCGGCGTACGCGTTGGCCCGCAGCCAAGCGCCCTTGCCGTCGCCGTAGACCCACGCGCCGAGCTTCTGCGGTTGACCGGGCAGCGTCTGCTGCGGAGTCTGCGCGAGGTACGCCGCCCGCGTCGCGGTACTGCCCGTCAGCGAGTAGTCGAGCGCGATCGCCTGCCCGCCGTCATGTCCCTCGGCGGCCGACCGGGACGCCGTCGCCGCCCCCGCCGGGACGGCGTTCGCGGCCCACTTCGTGACGTCGTCGAGCTCGTCCACCACGGTCGATGCCAGCCCCGACGTCACACTGAGCTGCGTCGACAGCGACCCGACGGTCGCGGTCACCACCGCCGACACCGCGTCGTCACTCAACGCGTTGACCTCGAACCCATTGCCTTTAGCAACAACCTTGACGAGCGCCGGATCGTAGGCCAGCTTGACATCCCGCGGCTCGACCCAGGTTCCGAACCCGTCCGCGTCGTACCCGTCGATCTCGAAGAAACCCTTCGCCGCGGAATCCGCCAGCGAGACCTGCCGGGTGGACGGCGCCAGCCGGATCGGCGTCCCGAGCACCGTCATCGGAAACCTCCCGTTCGCCGTGCCACGCGCCGCCGTGACGACTACGTCCCCGCCCCGCCGACCGGTGACGACGCCGCGCTGATCGACCCGCGCCGCACTCCCTGCAAACCAGTGCGGCGTCCCGGACGCCGGCGCGTACGTCTCGTCATGCCCACTCGCGGCAAGCACCCGGCTGAGCCCGGTCAGCACGCGTGAGCTGCGCGAGAGGTCGGCGTCCGGTGTCGCGGCCGCCGTGCCGAGCGCCTCGACCCGGAAGCCCTTCAGCTTGCCGGAGCCCTTCACCGGCAGCAGACCGAGCCCGTTCGGGATGACCCGCTCACCGCCGTCCGAGGTGGCGTTGACGACCTGCGGCGCGGCCTTGCCCGGCGTCCGCGCGAGCATTGTCGACGAACCGCCGCCGTCCAGATTCAGGGCGTCGTCGGCGCCGAGGCCGATCATCAGCTGGCCCATCTCCTTGAGCGACAGCCCGCGCGATCCGGTCGCTCGGCCGTCGACGGTGAGCAGGATCATCCGCTTCCCGGCCGCGTCGAAACCGATCGCCGTCCGCGGCGCGAGGTCGGCGTCCGGTACGTCGGCCGGCACCTGCCCGTCCTTGGCCAGCGGGACGTTACCGCTGATCCCAACCGCGACCGCGGACGCGTCCGGCCGGACGCCGTACTCGACGTCGACCTTCTCACCGACTTCGAATGCCTCCAGCGCGACGGCTCCCGCGTCCCGGCCGATCAGGGCTTGCTCGTTGGCCGCCAGGGCCGTCGTACCGGGAGCCGCAGCCGACGAGACGACCACGCCGTCCCGCAGCACGACCTCACGAACGGACTGGACGCCGTCGACGGTCCGGCCGCGGGCGACCTCACCCCACTCGGGGGTGTAGAGGCCGATCCCGCCGGCATCGACGGACGGCGAGTTCAGGTTGGTCAGCGCGAGTTTGGCGGCGTCGTCGTCGGTCGCCGTCCCCTGCAGGAAGAGCTGGGCGATCCGGCCGAGGCCGTCCTTGCCGATCACCGCGGTGTCGTTGTGCCCGGCGGCCGGCGCGTTGATCAACCGGCCGCTCTGCTCGATGCCGACGCCGAGCGGCGCGGTGGTGTCGTTGATATCGAAGAAGTCGCCGTTCACGCCGGCGATCGCGCCCTTGCGGGCGAGCTGCTGACTGAGCGGCGTACCGCCGGAGACCTTGCCGGTGTTGACGTAGTCGACCGTCACGCCGCGCTTGCCGAGATCCGTCGTGAGCAGGTCACCGCGCAACCAGCCGCGTGGGTCGAGCCGCTCGAACGCGGTGTAGGTGACGCCGGGCGCGACCGGGCTGTCGTGGCGACTGGCGACGACGCCGTCACCGGCCAACCCCGGATCGGCGGACGCCGGGCTGACTGCGACTCCGGCGAGCAGGGCGCCGAGCGCCAGCGCGGTACCGGCAGGACGGACGAGCGACACGGGAGCCTCCCAGATTGGACACCGGTGACAAAGTAACGTCACCGATGCCCAAGCGGAAGGTTTTCTTCCCGAACGAAAGGTGAAATCAGTCGGTGCTGACCGGGCGCCCGGCGGTCTGCCAGGCGTGCATGCCGCCGTCCAGGTTGATCGCCTCGCGACCGACCGAGTTCAGGAACTGGGTGGCCATGCCGGACCGGCCGCCGACCGCGCAGACGCAGAGCACCTTCTGGTCGTTCGGCACCTCACCGACCCGCTCCTGCAGGTCGCCGAGCGGGATGTGGGTAGCGCCCTCGATGTGACCGCGGGCCCACTCGTCCGGCTCCCGGACGTCCAGCACGAAGGCCTCCGCGAGCAGGGCGTCGTCGAGCTCGGCCACGACGACCGAGGGGATCTGCTGATTCTGGAACATGCCCTGATGATGTCAGACCTCACAATTGCTCACATTCGAGCCGTTGCGTCGAGAGAGCGCTTGCCCTCTACTGGGCGTGACCGGTCCTGTGAGAACAGTGACCGAATCGACTCTGTTACCGCCCCGATAGAGGAGAGCTCGTCATGCGTAATCCCATGCCCAGATTCGCCCGGCTGCTCGTCGCCGGCGTCCTGATCAGCGGTGGCGCGGTGGCCACCGCGGTCGCGGCCCCGATGCCGGACGCCGCCCCGAACACCGCCGCGACGTCGTCGGTCCAGGCGCCGGCGAATCCGTCCAAGGTTCCGGCCGGCGCGATCGAAGCGACCGGCTACTGGACCGCCGAGAAGATGGCCAACGCCATTCCGTACGACATCGCCGTCGACAAGGCCGGCCCCGCGAGCAAGACCGCCGACACGTCGAGCGGCGTCGCGTCGCACCCGGTCGCGCCGAAGCTCCGCGGCCCGAACGCCGACCCGGTCCCGAGCACCGCGGGCAAGCTGTTCTTCACCAAGAACGGCGCGAACTACGTCTGCTCGGCGTCCACGATCAACAACAACTACAAGAACCTGATCGTCACCGCCGGCCACTGCGTGCACAGCGGCGCGGGTGGCGGCTGGCACGCGAACTTCGTCTTCGCACCGGCCTACTACAACGGCAACTCCGGGTACGGCGCCTACAACTGGAGCAACGCCCGCACGTTCAACTCGTGGATCAACAGCAGCGACTTCAGCCACGACCAGGCGTTCATCACGCTGCAGAAGCGCAACAACGTGAACGTGGTGGACGCCGTCGGCGGTAACGGCCTCGTCTGGGGCAACGGCCGCAGCCAGGCCAACACCCGCATCTGGGGCTGGCCGGCCGAGCCGCCGTACAACGGCCAGGTGCCGTACTACTGCGACGGCAACACCTACGCCTGGGGTTCGACCGACGCTGCGCTGCCTTGCACGATGAACGGCGGCGCCAGCGGCGGCCCGTGGCTCAAGGACCGGATCAACCAGAACCTCGGCTACGTCTGGGCCGAGACCTCCCGCCGGACGACGAGCGGCACCCCGACCCTGCTCGCGACGCCGAACTCGGCCGACGTGAAGGCCATGTTCGATCTGATGACGACTTAAGCGTTTGCCAATGGGCACCTATCCGGCGGGCTGCTGACTCCGAAGAGATCTTGTCAGCAGCCGACGACCAGCTGGGGAGGTGCCGCGCATGACCGTCCGACGACGTTGGTCGCGTTGCGCGGTTCTTCTGGGCGGCAGCCTTGCCGGTGCCGCCGCCGCGCTGATCTTCTCCACGTCGCATGCTGCCGCCGCGCCGGATCCTTCCGGCTCGGCGGCATCCGGCGTTCGGTCAACGGTCCGGCTCGCGACCCACGACGTGGTTCGTCCGGTCGTCAAGGACGTGGTGCACCCGGTCGTCAAACCTGTCGTGCGGGATGCGGTCCGGCCGGTCGTCAAGCCGGTGATTCGGGACGTCGTCCGGCCAGTGGTGAAGCCAGTGGTGCGCGATGTCGTTCGGCCAGTGGTGAAGCCGGTGGTGCGGGACGTCGTTCGGCCGGTGTTGAAGCCCGTCGTGCGCGACGTCGTGCGCCCGGTCACCGACCGGGTCCGGCCCATCGTGCCGACCGACAAGCCCGCGCAGCCGGTGCTGACCGAGAGCAAGCGAGCCGCCAGTCCTGAGATCAAGCGGCTCCCCAAGGGGCGGAGCGCCGAACCAGTTGCCGTCAGCAGGGTGACGACGACCAGGTCCAGCGCCCCGACCTCCGACCGGCAGCCGTCGGCGAACCCCAAGTCCGCTGTGGTCAAGCAGCTGTCAGCAGCACCCCTCCAGCAGGTGCTGGGCATCAGCGGAACCCTTCCCGATCAGGCGCCTCAGCCGTCGGCTCCGGGAGTTCCCGGCAGCCCGGTCCAGGTGACCTCGTCGAGTTCGAGCGCCGGCGCCGCGAAGAAGTACGCCGTACTTCCGCAACCGATCGAACAGCGCTTCCGCGTCACCGGTCCAGTCCGGGACGCCGTGGCACCGCTCGGCTCGCGCCCCGCGGGCCTTCCGGTCACCACCCCCGACTGAATTCTTCCGTTTCACTGCGCGACCGGCCCCAGCGGCCGGAGCAGGCCCGGTGTGCCCTTCGGGCATTCCGCCACCGAAACGCATCGAACGGAAGGCAATACCTCATGAACGTGTGGGTCAAGCGATCCCTCAGCACCGCCGCAGTGGCCGGTGGCCTCTTCTTCGCCGGCGCGGCCGTCGCGCACGCCGACACCGGCTCCGCGGACCACGAGGGTCTCCTCGGCGGCAAGGCGTCCGCACCGATCGAGGTCGGTTCGATCGACCTGGGCGTGCAGAGCTCGTCCTCGTCCAGCCACAGCTCGACCGTGTCGCACACCGGCAAGAAGGGCACGACGACCAGCACCAAGCAGTCGACGAAGTCCACCAAGGACTCGATCGGCCTGAGCACCGGCAAGATCACCGCCGACCCGACGGCCACGCTGAAGAGCGTCACCCGTTCGACCGCCCACCGCTCGGACAGCAAGGTGAGCGGCAAGCAGTCGCAGCACACCAAGGGCTCGATCAAGTCGCCGATCTCCGTCGGCGGCCTGAAGGTCACCGGGCAGCACGAAGAGACCTCGACGAGCGCGGAGAAGGTCACCCGCTCCGGCAAGCACGGTACGTCGGTCAGCGAGCGCCGTACCGTCCGCGGCTCGAAGACCGGCGGCTCCCTGGAGACCGGCTCGATCACCCTGAACCCGAACGGCACCATCGACACCCGCCAGGTCGCCGGTGGCACCGCTGACCGGCGCGGCAACAGCACGATCTTCTCGCACTCCGCGACCGACGCGGCCGGCTCGCTGCCGATCTCGTTCGGTGGGCTGAAGGCGCAGGGCTGGTCGGACACCTACTCGCTCGACTACAGCAAGCAGAAGTCGACCGGCAAGCACGGCAGCCGGACCGAAGAGCGGTCCGACGAGCGTGCGACGCACACCGGCGCGGGCGTCGAGGTGGGCCGGCTGGTGGCCGACCCGCAGGCGGCGCTGAGCGACCGTCGCTCGTTCCTGGGCACGACCGACCGGCACGGCCGGTACGCCCTGATCTCCGACCAGGCGACCACCGGTTCGCTGTCCGCACCGTTCAAGTTCGACGGCGTGAGCGGCTTCGTCACCTCCCAGCAGGCCTCCCGGAAGATCCGGGCGACCGAGGTCGCGAACCACCACCGGACGGTCCGCAAGATCGTCACCGACGAGTCGGCGTCCAGCCAGACGATCGCCGGTCACTCCGGCGCCGTCACCGGCAACCCGTCGCTCGACTTCGCCGACCACCGCTCGAGCCTGATCGCCAGTGACCGGCACTCGACCATCGTGCGCAAGGACCACGACGGCTACGCGACGTACGCGTTCCCGTACGCGTACGACGGCTTCGGCGTGGCCGGCGACTTCGCCAACGCCTCGCGGCGCTCGGTGATCGACCAGGTCGCCGACCGGGACGGTGTCACCACTCGCACCGAGACCGACCAGCACGCGAACCGCACGCTCCCGGCGTACAACTTCGAGGGTTTCCGCGGCGCGCCGCAGGGTGACTTCGAGTTCGCCAAGCTGTTCCAGCTGATCAAGTAGTTCATCGGCAGGCCCCGCCCCGGGTCGACACTCGGGGCGGGGCTTGCTGCTGTTGACGAAAGCCCGGAGCTATTTGAGCAGTTTGGACAGGCGCCGGTCGGCCAGCGGCTTACCACCGGTCTGACAGGTCGCGCAGTACTGCAGGGAGGAGTCGGCGAAGCTGACCTCGCGGACGATGTCACCGCAGACCGGGCATTTCTGCCCCGTCCGCCCGTGCACCCGCAGGCCGGACTTCTTCTCCGACTTCAGATCCTGGACGGCGAGGCCGGCCGAGCGATCGACGGCGTCCTGCAGGGTTTCGCGCATCGCGTCGTACAGCGTTCGCAGCTCGTCGTCGGTCAGATTCGACGCGGGTTTGAACGGGCTCATCTTCGCGACATGCAGGATCTCGTCGGAGTAGGCGTTACCGATCCCGGCGATCACCGACTGGTTGCGCAGCACGCCCTTCAGCTGCACCCGGCCGGCCTTCTTCAGGATCGCGCCGAACTCCTCGATGGACAACGCGAACGGCTCCGGGCCGAGGCGCGCGATCCCCGGCACCTCGGCCGGGTCGCGGACGACGTACACCGCGAGCTTCTTCTGCGTACCGGCCTCGGTCAGGTCGAAGCCGGAGCCGTCGTCGAACGCCGTCCGCAACGCGATCGGGCCCTTCCCCGGGCGGATCAGCGCCGTGGACTGCTCGTCGCGCCAGCGCAGCCAGCCGGCCCGGGCCAGGTGGATGACCAGATGTACGCCCTGGGCGGAGAAGTCGAGGAACTTGCCATGGCGCTGGACGTCGTCGATCAGCAGCCCGACCAGCGCCGAGACCGGCGGGTCGTACGTCTTCAGCGCGCTGATCGCGGTGATGTCCGCGCGCACGAACGCCCGCCCGACGGCGCGCTCCCGCAGGAACACCGCCAGCGACTCGACCTCCGGCAACTCAGGCACGTCTCCAGTGTGCCCGATACCAGGGACAGTTTCGGGTTGTCACCCATGGAGACAGGTTGCCCAGGTCGCTAGTGTCGACGGTAAGTAGAAGAAGGAGGCCCCGATGGGAGGCTTGGTGAAGAACCTGATCAAAGGCGCTGTCGTCGCCAAGGTGGTGCAGATTGCCCAGCGCGAGCTGAGCAAGCCGCAGAACCAGCAGAAGATCAAGCAGGCGTTCCAGAAGCTCCAGCAGCAGCGCCGCTCGCACTAGGAGACGCGCTCCAGGGGCCTTGCGTCAGGCGGCGTGCCGGCCGTGATGCATCCGCGCGACGTGGATGCGGCGGACGGCCGCCGGGGTCGTGGTGGGCTTGTGCGTGAAGGGCTTGGCCGCGCCGCCGAGGGCGAGCAGGTCGAGCTTGGTCCGGGCCAGGTCACGGTCGTCGGGGGAGCCCTGCAGGTCGGCGGGGTGCCGACGGTGGCTGACCTCGAGCGCCGCGATCACGGCCAGTACGAGTACGGCGAGAACAACGAGTCCGGTCATGGCAGTAATCTTGCTATGGATGAGATTCCGCCACCATTGGCAGACTTGACATAGTTCGATAAATTACTGCCATGCTGCACAAGGTCGCCGTGGTGTTGATGGAGGACGTCGCGCTGTTCGAGTTCGGCGTGGTCTCCGAGGTGTTCGGGATCGACCGCACCGACGACGGCGTCCCGGCGTTCGATTTCAAGGTCTGCTCGACCCGGCCGGGCCAGGCGCTCCGCACCAGCAGCCACTCCGCGGTCATCGCGCCGTACGGGCTGGAGGAGTTGCAGGACGCCGATCTGATCGCGCTGCCGGCGACGACCTGGCGGCACGCGTACGACGAACGCATCCTCGAGGCGCTCCGCCAGGCGGAGGCGCGGGGGGCCATCCTGCTGACGGTCTGCTCCGGCGCTTTCGTGCTCGGTGCGGCCGGGCTGCTCGACGGCCGGCCCTGTACGACGCACTGGCGGTACGTGGACCAGTTCGAGGCGCAGTTCCCGCTGGCCAAGCTGGATGCGGACGTGCTGTTCGTCGACGACGGCAACATCATCACCAGCGCCGGCACCGCGGCCGGTATCGACGCCTGCCTGCACCTGGTCCGCCGCGAGCTGGGCAGCGCGGTCGCCACGCGGATCGCGCGCCGAATGGTCGTACCGCCGCAGCGCGACGGCGGCCAACGCCAGTACGTCGACGTCCCGGTTCCGGAGTCCTCTGGCGAGAGTCTGCAGCCAGTGCTGGACTGGATGGTCGACAACCTGATCACCGAGCACACCGTGCCCGCACTGGCCCGGCGGGCTCAGATGTCGGAGCGGACGTTCGCCCGGCGCTTCGTCGCCGAGACCGGCACGACTCCGCTGAAGTGGGTGACCACGCAGCGCGTACTGCGCGCCCGGACGCTGCTGGAGCAGACGCGGATGGGGA
Source organism: Kribbella sp. NPDC104218 (assembly GCF_055584105.1). Classification (NCBI taxonomy): domain Bacteria; kingdom Bacillati; phylum Actinomycetota; class Actinomycetes; order Propionibacteriales; family Kribbellaceae; genus Kribbella; species Kribbella sp. NPDC104218. The sequence continues at coordinate 1,944,530 of NZ_JBVJMQ010000001.1, read as the reverse complement.
TCGAACAGATCGCGGCGGAGTCCGGCTTCGGCACGGCCGCACTGCTGCGACACCACTTCCGCCGCGTGGTCGGCGTACCGCCGCAGGACTACCGGCGTACCTTCCAGACCGCTGGTTGAAACCTCTGAGTGACTTGTTGCACACGATTTGCGACGACCCCCGGGGCTCCCACTAGGATGGAATTATCACAGGGGGGTAACGGGTACAGGTAGCGGTATCCGGGGGTAACGGCCGAAAAGATCGGCGAGTCGAGCGAAGCTGGAGCACTTGTGACCACGCCTGCCCCGCCCCGGGTCAGAACGTCCCGTCAACCCCTGTCCTCCCGCCGCCTGAGCTGGGACGTCGTCCGCGTCCTCGCCGTCCTGGCGGTCGTCTTCACCCATACGACGTACATGGGCCCCTTCCTGCATCCGGAGCTCGGCGCGCCGTTCGGCACGCATCCGTTCCAGGTCGGCGCGAGCATCCTGCTGGTGATCAGCGCGTACTTCATCTGCGTGACGGTCCGCAAAGGGTCGACGACGCGGTGGCTGTGGCGGCGGTTCGCCCGCGTGCTGCCGCCGTACCTGGCCGCGGTCGTCTTCACCTACACCGCGGTCGTACTGTTCGCCCCGCGGAACTGGATCCTGCCGACTCCGCACGACCTGTGGGCCAACCTGACGCTGACGACGGCCTTCGATCCGACAGTGCAGCTGATCGACGGCTCGTACTGGACGCTCCCGCTCCAGCTGATGGCTTTCGCGGCGGCGGCCTTCCTCTGGCCGCGCGGCGCCGGGAGCGGCCAGCGGATGACCGTCCTGCTGTGGGTGATGACCGTCGCGCCGGTGATCCTGCAGTGGCACGACCGCATCCTGCACAGCCCGCTCTGGGTGCAGCAGACCTGGAACGGGCTCGGCATCCACCGGCTGCAGCTCTTCGCGATCGGTATCGCCATCTGGCTCTGGTCGAAGCACCGGATGGGTGTCGTCCACCTGGGCGCGCTGCTGGTCGCGACCGTCTTCGCGCAGTCCGTCCACACCGAGGACCTGCCGTCGTCGCTGGGCATCGGCGTCCTGCTCGTGATCGTCGCCCTCGCCGCCCGCGGGCCGGACTGGACGTTCCTCGAGCCGATCCGGCGGCCGATCGAGTTCCTGGCCCGCATCTCGTTCGGCATCTACCTGCTCAACCAGGTGATCGGCTACCTGATCGCCTACCACCTGATGACGCTCGGGGCCGACCGCCTCGTCCAGATCGTCGGCTCGGTGGCCGGCGTGACCGTGCTGGCGTGGCTGCTGACCAGGTTCGTCGAGCAGCCGGCGTACCGCCTGCTGACCGCGCTCCAGCCGGTCCGCCGGCTCGGCTTCCGCGCGGTCGCCTGGCTGAATACCTAAGAAGTAATGGCTCTCGACCCAAGGTGCTGCAACGCCTTGGGCCGAGAACCAGCATGGGGGTGGGCGGCCGCGCCGGCGGGCACCAGCCGGAACGCCGGGCCGGGGGCCTGGAGCTCGGCGATGATCTCGTCGGCGAGGGCTACCGGGTCCGCCGCGAGGCCGGGGCGGACGATCGCGCCGGTGCCCTGGGCGCTCAGGTAGGGGAGGACGGCGTCCTCGATCCGGCGGTCGCCGGGACCGTTCACCAGGACGTCGATCCGGCCGTGATAGCCGATCGTCCGGGCCAGCACCTCGTCGAGGCGCGCGGGGTCGGCGGCGTCCAGGCCGAGGGCCTCGACCTGCAGGGGGTAGGCGGCGACCAGGTCGTAGACCGACTCCGGCTCCGCGGCGGCCGCGACCACGACGGCACCGGTTTCGGCCGCGGCAACCACGATCGCGGGCCCGGCGCCGACGTCGGCGCCGATCACGAACCACACCTTCGTCAAAGTCACCCCCAGAGACGCGCCGGACAGGACAAAGTCAGACTTTAGTCCAAGTTGGTGTAATAGTCTGCAAATGGACTCTGACTCGGCAAGTGCTCACTCGGCGACCCCTGCGCCGATGGGCCGGCGCGAGCGGAGCAAGGCCGCGCTGCGCCAGCGTTTGCTGGCCGCAGCGTTGGCCGCCTTCGTCGAGAAGGGCTACCACGCGGCGACCATCGACGAGATCGCCGAGCGGGCCGACGTGGCCCGGGCGACCGCGTTCAACCACTTCCCGCGGAAAGAGGACTTCCTGGTCGGGCTGATCGTCGACCGCCGGGTCGCCGTCCGGGAGCTGATGGCCAGACATCTCGCGGAGCCCGATCAGAGCGTGATCGACGCGATTCGCGGCGTCGTCCGCGAGCTCGGCCGCTGGTGGGACTCCAACCGCTCGGCCAATCAGGCGATGATGCGCGCCGTCCTGCACTCGGGCGTGATGGCCGTCTCCGGCTCGTATGCCAGCGGGCACATCTTCGGCCAGGCGATCGCCGACGGGCAGCAGCGCGGCGAGATCCGCGCCGACCTGGACCCGATCGCCGTCGGCAACCTGATCTTCGACGGCTACCTCGGCATCCTCTACCGCTGGGGTCTCGGCGAGGTCGACCTGCCGCTCGACCAGGCCTTCGACACCATCATGGACGTCGTGGTCGGGGACATTTCACCGCGGTAACGCACCGCTCGGCGCGCCGTCGGCCCGCACTCTCGGGCAGGCTTGGGTGGCAACCGCCCCGAAGCTTCACGAGGAGACGCCCTATGAGCAGAACGAGTCGCCGCGCGGTCCTGGGAGGCGCCGTGGCCACCGCGGCCGGGATCGCCGCCAGCGGCACCGCCCGCGCCACCCCCACCGGCCGCTTCGCCGGCCAGGTCGTACTGATCACCGGCGGGACGTCGGGAATCGGCGAAGCCACCGCCCGCGCCTTCACCGCCGCCGGCGCGAAGGTCGTCTTCGGCGGCCGCCGGGCCGCGCTGGGCCGCGAGGTCGAGCGCAGTATCCGCGCAGCCCGCGGCGAGGCGACGTACCTCGAGTCGGACGTCCGCGACCCGGCGTCCGTCCAGCACTTCGTGGACGGCGCCGTCCGCCGCTACGGCCGCCTCGACATCGCCTTCAACAACGCCGGCATCGCCGTCACCGGCGCCCTGCACGAGCTGGACGTCGCCCAATGGGACGACGCCGTGCAAACCAACACCCGCAGCCAGTTCCTAGCGATCAAACACGAACTGCCACACCTACTCGCGCAGGGCGGCGGCCACATCATCAACGTAGCCACCGCCACGCTGCCCGCACCGACGTATACCGCCCCCGGCGTCCGCATCAACACACTGCTGGTCGGCCCGACCACCACACCGACGGCCGCCGCGCGCACCGTCCTCGGCCTGACCGCCCCCGAGCTGGCGCAGCTGACCGGCGCCACGCTCCCCGCCTAGCCCGTACAGACTGACCGCATGAAAGCTGTCGTCGTTCACGGCCCGGGTGACATCCGCATCGACCACCGACCGGACCCGTCGCCCGGCCCCAACGAAGCCCTCGTAGCCATGCACTACGGCGGTATCTGCGGCAGCGACATCTCCTACGCCACCCACGGCCACTCCGGCACCGCCCTCCTCCGCCACCCCCTGGTCCTGGGCCACGAAGTCGCCGGCCACATCGCCGCCCTGGGGTCTGCTGGTACGTCGTACCAGGTGGGGGATGCGGTGACGGTGCATCCGGCTTCGCCGTCGGGGGAGGAGCTGCCTCAGCTGGTGGCGGGGCGGACGAACCTGCACCGGGAGGTGCGGTACTTCGGGTCGGCGGCGTTCGAACCACATGAGGATGGCGGGTTCTCGACGTACCGGGTGGTGCGGATGGACCAGCTGCGGCTTCTGCCGGAGGCGGTGTCGACGCGGGTGGGTGCGCTGGCCGAGCCGCTCGGGGTGGCGCTGCACGCGGTGGGGCGGTTGGGCGACGTCCGGGGGCGGACTGTGTTTGTGAACGGCGCAGGGTCGATCGGCTCACTTGTGGTGGCAGCCGCGAAGGCACGCGGCGCAGCGCGCGTACTGGCGGCCGACGTACACCCCGACGCCCTCGCAATGGCCGTAGCTCTCGGCGCCGACCAGGTGTACGACGCCACGCGCGAACTCCCCAGCGACGTCGAGCTGGTGGTCGAGGCGTCCGGCGTCGCAGCCGCGCTCGGCGCCGTCCTGCACGCGACGGCCCGCGGCGGCACCGTCGTCCAGGTCGGCAACCTCTCGATGACGCCGACCCCCGCCGTACTCGCCGAGCTGGTCACCCGCGAGATCACCTGGACGGGCTCCTACCGCTTCGTCGACGAGATCACCGAGGCCGTCGAGCTGCTCGCCGACGGCCTCGACGTGGAGCCGCTGATCGCCGCGACGTACGACCTGGACGACGCGGCCGCCGCGATCACCGCAGCCGCGACGACGCCGGGCAAAGTACTGCTACGACTGCGCTAGCGCCTCGGCGTACCAGGGCTTGATGATGGTGTCGATGATCTGGAGGCGTTCGTCGAACGGGATGAACGCGGACTTCATCGCGTTGATCGCGAACCAGCGGAAGTCCGCGAGTCCGTAGTCGAAGGCCTCGGCCAGCAGCGCCAGCTCGCGGCTCATCGACGTACCGCTCATCAGGCGGTTGTCGGTGTTGACGGTGACGCGGAAGCGGAGTTTGGTGAGCAGCCCGATCGGGTGCTCGGCGATGGACGCCGCGGCGCCGGTCTGCAGGTTCGAGCTCGGGCACATCTCCAGCGGGATCCGCCGATCGCGGACGTACGCCGCCAGCCGGCCGAGCTCGACCTTCTCGCCGGCCGGGTCGTGGTTGATGTCGTCGATGATCCGGACGCCGTGGCCCAGCCGGTCCGCGCCGCACCACTGGATCGCCTGCCAGATCGACGGCAACCCGAACGCCTCACCCGCGTGGATCGTGAAGTGCGCGTTCTCCCGCTGCAGGTACTCGAACGCGTCCAGGTGCCGGGTGGGCGGGTACCCCGCCTCGGCGCCCGCGATGTCGAACCCGACCACACCGGCGTCCCGATAAGCCACCGACAGCTCCGCGATCTCCATCGACCGCGCCTGGTGCCGCATCGCCGTCAGCAGCTGTCGCGCCACGATCGGCCGCTCCGCCACCGCCATCCCGTGCTCGAACCCCTCGCGCACGGCATCCACCACCTGCTCCAGCGACAACCCCTTCGCCAGATGCTGCTCCGGCGCATACCGGACCTCGGCGTACACCACCCCGTCCGCCGCCAGATCCTGCACACACTCGCTCGCGACCCGCTTGATCGCCTCAGCCGTCTGCATCACCGCAACCGTCTGATCGAACGTCTCCAGATACCGCTCCAACGACCCCGAGTCCGCCGACTCGACGAACCATTCCCCCAGCTCCCCCGCATCCGTCCGCGGCAGCCGATGCCCGACCTCCCCCGCCAGCTCCACCACCGTCCCCGGCCGCAACCCGCCGTCCAAGTGGTCATGTAACAAAACCTTCGGCGCCGCGTTCAGCTGCTCAGGACTGATCATGCCGCCATCTTCGCAGGGCACCGCCCATCTGCCCCAGGTTGCCCCGAGATGCCCCACAAAGGCCTTCGTGTCGCACCCGCCCACACCGAAAACCTGACCCCATGAACGACAAGCCGCGCTTCGAAAGCGCCCCCGCCAAGTCCACCCTCCCCACCTGGTACCCCGACCTCCTCGACGGCATCTCGATGGACGTCGCCACCGGGCACCGTCGGGCTGTCAGCGCCGCCAACACCGAGATGCTGCGAAGCTACTGGTCGATCGGCAGCAAGATCCTCGACCGGCAATCCGCGCAGGGTTGGGGCGCCGGCATCATCGACCGCCTCTCGACCGACCTCAAGTCCCGCTTCCCCGGCGCAACGGGATACTCACCCCGCAACCTCCGGTACATGCGGACCTTCGCCGCCACCTGGCCCACCGACGCAATTCTGCAAGCGCCACTTGCAGAATTGCCCTGGTACCACCACCTCGCGCTCATGACGAAGCTCGAAACGCCCGAACTCCGTCTCTGGTACGCCGCCGCGGCCGTCGAGCGCGGATGGAGCCGCGACATGCTCGCGATGCATATCGATGCCCGCTTCCACGAGCGCTTGGGGAAGGCAATCACCAACTTCGCCGTGACGATGCCGCCAGGTGACTCCGACCTCGCACAGCAGGCGACCCGCGATCCGTACCTGTTCGACTTCATCGGGACGACGGACGGCTGGCGGGAGCGAGAGGTCGAGCAGAAGCTCGTGGACCACGTCGGCAAGTTCCTGCTCGAGCTCGGCCAGGGGTTCGCCTTCGTCGGACAGCAGGTGCGCCTCGAGCTGGACGGCGAGGAGTTCTTCTGCGATCTGCTCTTCTACCATCTCGAACTGCGCTGCTACGTGGTCGTCGAGCTGAAGGCGGTGAAGTTCAACGCGTCCTTCCTCGGCCAGCTCGGGCTGTACATGGCGGTGGTGGACGACGTCCTCGCCAAGGCGGGCGATCAGCCGACGATCGGCCTGCTGCTCTGCCGGAACAAGAACCAGGTCGTCGCGGAGTACGCGCTGCGCGGGTACAAGGCGCCGATCGGTATCGCCGAATGGACGACCGCGATCGAGGACTCGTTGCCCGAGGAGTTGCGGTCCGCCCTGCCGAGCGTCGCCACCTTGGAGGCTGAGCTGTCCGCACCGCCGTCCGAGGCCTGATTCGACCTGCCGCCATTTGTGCAAGCGAGCCTTGCACTAATGGCGGTGTTCAGTGCTGGTGGAGGCGGAAGGCGGGGACGCCGGGGGCGATGTGGTGGAGGACCTCGTCGGGGGAGTTCTTGGTGACGTCGCCTTCGAAGAAGGCGCCTACTTCCCAGGACCATTTGCGGAGGTAGTGGCGGAGGACCTCGGTTTTGGCGGAGTCGGCGAGTTCTTCGGCGCGGAAGGTTTGGGTGGTGCGGCCGAGTTGGAGGCGGGCTTCGGGGGTGGCGCGGAGGTTGCGGACCCATTGGGTGTGGCCGCGCGGGGAGACGAGGTAGGTGACGCCGTCGACGGTGAGGAGGTTGACGGGGGTGCTGCGCCATTCGCCGGACTTGCGGCCGCGGACGGAGAGGACGCGGCTGCCCATCAGGCTCAGCCCGGCTTTGGTGAGGGCGCTGACGATGCGGTTGAAGACGCGCATGCTGCCGGCGCCGCTGGTGATGACGCGCTTGCTGTCGTAGGTCTGCTGGTAGGTCCGCATCGGCGTACTCCTCGAGGGTTTGCGAGAGCAGTGCTCTCTGTTGTGATCAGTGAACACGTGAGCAGTGATCACTGTCAAGAGCAGTGCTCTCGGTTTTGTGGCAGACTGGGCCCATGAGCGCGCCACGTACCGCCCGGGAGCGGGCCCGAGCCGAGCTGACCGACGAGATCAAGGCGGCCGCGCGGCGGCAGCTCGCGACCGCCGGCGCGGAGAGCTTGTCGCTGCGGGCGATCTCGCGCGAGCTCGGCATGGTGTCGTCGGCGCTGTACCGCTACTTCCCGAGCCGCGACGATCTGTTGACCGCGCTGATCATCGACGCGTACGACGCGCTCGGTTCGGCCGCTGAGAAGGCGGCGGATCGGGAGTTCCCGCATCCGCGCGAGGCGTGGGTCGCGGTGTGTGCCGCCGTCCGCGATTGGGCGCGTGCGAATCCGCATGAGTACGCGTTGATCTACGGCTCGCCGATCGCCGGATATCAGGCCCCGCAGACGACTGTGCAGCCGGCGGCTCGGGTGCCGTTGGTGCTGATGCGGATCCTCGAGCAGGCGCGGGGCGAGGGGTGGTTGAGCGAGCTGGATGCGCCCGAGCCGATCGGGCGGCTCGCCGCGCAGGTCGATGTGATCGCCGCGCTGGCGCCCGGCGTCCCGCGCAAGGTGCTGTTGCGGTTGGTGATCGCGTGGACGCAGCTGTTCGGGATGGTGAGTTTCGAGCTGTTCGGGCAGCTGGTCGGCTCGATGGATCCGGCCGACGACTTCTTCGCCGAGGCGAGCCGGCAGATGGCGACGTACGTCGGGATCAGCTGAACGCGCGCGGTAGCGGCAGACCGAGCGCCGCGTCGACCCGGCGGACGTAGTCGGCCCGCGGGATCGCGATCGCGCCCATCGTCGCGAGGTGGTCGGTCACCCACTGGATGTCGAAGACGCGCTGCCCGGCGTACTCGTCGTCGAGCAGCTCGATCAGCCCGGCGACCGCGGCCTTGGAGCCGTCGGTCTTGTGGTGGAACATCGACTCCCCGGCGAACAGCCCGCCGATCGCGACGCCGTACAGACCGCCGGCCAGCTCGTCGCCGTCCCACGCCTCGACCGAGTGCACCCAACCGAGCCGGTGCAGCTCGGTGTACGACGCGATGATGTCGCGATCGATCCACGCCCCCGTCCGCCGCGGGTCGGCACACGCGCGGATGACGGCGTCGAACGCCGTGTTCACCCGGATCTCGAACTTCGCCCGCGCCCGCCGCACCGTCCGCGTCGGCCGATACCCCGCGACCTCGATCACCCCACGCTCGACCGGCGACCACCACAACACCGAAGCCCGCCGGTCCGGCATCGGGAACAACCCCCGCCGGTACGCCGCCAGCACCGTCCCCGGCGCCAGATCCGCCCCACCCGCCACCACATCGCTGTCCCCCGCCACACTCACCGGCGGAAAGTCCCACAACGAAACAGCAGGCTCAACAGGCACCCCCACATCCTGACACCCACCCCCACTCGCAGTCCTCCGGACCGCGCCCGGCGACGCACGAACGTCCCGGCGCGGGTACTTGGGGGGTGTGGGACGTCGGGGTGGGGTCAGGGGGGAGTCGGGGTCGGGCGGGGTGCTTGGGGTACTGGGGGGACGTAGAGTTGAAGTACGCCTGGTCTCGGACTCGTGGGGTGGGCGGGAAGGAGCACCGTGGCTGGAGTAGCCAGGTTTGTCGCGAGCAGCCTCGCGCCTGCCGCCCAGCGGTTCGCGCCGCAGGCGGCGGCGGGTGTACTGCGTCAGGTTCTCGAGTTCGCCATCGACGGGTATCAGCGGTTTCCCGGGGCGGAGCGGATCGCCGAGAACAAGCTCTCGAAGTCCGACGGGGATGTGCAGCTGGCGATCGAGGCGGTGATCGATCAGCACATTCGGTTGGCCGGGGTGCAGGGGTTCGTCACCAGCATCGGCGGTCTCGTGACGTTGCCGGTCGCGCTGCCGGCGAACATGACCGGGCTGGCGATCGTCCAGGCGCGGATGGTCGCGGCGATCGCGCACCTCCGCGGCTACGACCTCGACGACCCCCGCGTCCGGACCGCCGTCATCACCTGTCTCCTCGGCGAGGACGGCGTCACCGATCGGCTGAAGAAGTCGAGTCTGCCGACGTCCCCGCTCGCGATCGCGACCGCACCCGTCTTCGACCCCGATCTCGACCGCCAGGTCTCGGCCGAGGTCGTCGCCGAGCTGATCGCCCGAGTCAGCGGCAAACGCATGGCCCTCACCGTCACCCGCCGGGTCCCCCTCCTCGGCGGCGCCGTCGGCGCCGGCGTCGACGGCTGGTCCACCTACCGCGTCGGCCAATACGCCGACAAGTCCCTGGTCCGCCGCATCCCCCGCCCGATAGAGCCCTGACCCGAGCGTCAGCCGGCCAACGCCTGAACTACTCGGCTGGGGGAGGGTTTGCCTAGTTGTTGGGCCATCCAGAGGCTGGTGGTGACGAGCTTCGGTAGGTCGACGCCGGTTCTGATGCCCAGGCCTTCGAGGGTCCAGAGGAGGTCTTCGGTGGCCAGGTTGCCGGTGGCGGATTCGGCGTAGGGGCAGCCGCCCAGGCCGCCGGCGGAGCTGTCGATGGTGGTGATGCCGGCTTGGAGGGCGGTGAGGGTGTTGGCGAGGGCTTGGCCGTAGGTGTCGTGGAAGTGGACGGCCAGGCGGGAAGTGGGGACGTTGGCGGCGGTGAAGGCTTTGAGGAGGGCGGTGACGTGGCCGGGGGTGGCGACGCCGATGGTGTCACCCAGGGAGAGTTCGTGGCAGCCGAGGTCGACGAGGCGGGCGCCGACGTTGACGACCTGGTCGAGGGGGACGTCGCCTTCCCAGGGGTCGCCGTAACACATCGAGACGTAGCCGCGGACGCGGAGACCTTCGTCGAGGGCGCGGCGGATGGTGGGGGTGAACATCGTGAACTGGTCGTCGAGCGTCGAGTTCAGGTTCTTGGCGGCGAAGGTCTCGGTGGCGCTGGCGAAGATCGCGATCTCGCGGACGCCGGCGGCCAGAGCCCGGTCGAGGCCGCGCTCGTTGGGGACCAGGACCGGTGCGCGGACGTCGTCCGGCAGGTCGAGCAGCTCGAGCAACTCGGCCGCGTCGGCCAGCTGCGGAACCCACTTCGGGTGCACGAAGCTGGTCGTCTCGACGGTCCGCAGGCCGGCGTCGACCAACCGCGTGATGAACTCGGCCTTCACGGCGACATCGACGATCGCCGACTCGTTCTGCAGGCCGTCCCGGGGGCCGACCTCGTAGATCGTGACCTGGTCGGGCAGGCCCTCGGCCTGCACCCGCTGCGGCTTCCGCATGACGCCTCCGTACGGTGGGTTCGCCACCAGAATGGGTCGTGATGACAACTCTCACGCAGATCCTGCGCTCCATCGAACATGATGCCTTCCCACCCCCGGACCTCGGCGTGACCGTCGTCTCAGCGCCGTCCGCGCGCGAGTCGGCTGTGATGGCCTTCACGGCGCACACCGTGATCGCCGCCGAGGTGGACGCCGCCTGGGTCGCCGAGCGGCTCCCACCGGAGGACATGGTCGCGCCAGTCGCGCCGCCCTTCCTGACCGCGCTCGCCGCGGCGATCGGGCGCGAGGCGCACTGCCTCGACGCGATGCTGCTCGCGCCCGCCCAGCCCGCCCCCGACCTCCTGACCGACCTCGAAGAGCTCACCGATCACGACCACCCGCGCATCGTCCGGGCGCTGCAGTACCGCGACGACGTCCGCGCGTACGTCGATCCGCACGGCGGAGTCGTCATCATCGGCCGTGGCGTCGCCGGTCGCCTCGAGTGCGCGATCGAGGTCCCGGAGTCCGCACAGGGGCAGGGGCACGGCCGCCGCCTCGCGCAGGCAGCCCGGGCCCTGATCCCTGCCGACGCGCACATCTGGGCGCAGGTCACACCCGGCAACGCCGCGTCGTTCCGCGCGTTCCAGGCCGCGGGATATCGGATCGTGGGTTCGGAGATCCTGTTCTTCTGAAACCTCCCCGCCGTCAGGGCTGGTGGTACCTGGGCGCCTGCTCGGCGTAGAAGTCGCCGCGGTAGACGCCGTGCAGGATCTCGGCTTCGTAGCCGTCGAGGTTGGGGGCGCCGAGCTCGTGGGCGATCGCGAGCTCCGCGCGGGCGTCGTACGGGACGCGGACGAACTGGATCGAGAACGGCGCGGTGGCATCGGCGCCGCCTTCGAGGATGACGTAGACCGGCGTCGGATCGCCGAGGCTGTTACCGACGGAGCCGACGTTGAACAGGGTGCGGCCGAGATCGGTCTCGCAGTACGCGTCGTGGACGTCGCCGTACCCGACCACGGTCGGGACCGGGCCGTCGCCGGTGGCCGGGGTGTTCTCGAACATGCCGAGGTACGCCGCCGTGTCCTTCGCGAAGTGGACCCGGTGATGGACGCTCGTCGCGGAGGCGTGGAAGAGCCGGATCTGCCGGCCGCTGAGCTCGAAGTCGTGGCAGAACGGAAGAGCGCGCAGCCACGCTCGCTGGTCGGCGCGCAACTCGTGCCGCCACCAGAGCATGCTCGCCGAGTCGCCTTCCTCGTCGGGAGCGGGGAGGAAGTCGTCCCAGTTGCCGAGGATGTTCACCTCGCAGACCTCGCGGCAGCGGTCGACGACGGCCTGGCCGCGCGGGCCTTTGCCGGCGTAGTCGCCGAGGTTGAAGATCCGGGTGATCCCGCGGGCCGCGATATCCGCGAGGACCGCCTCCAACGCGGTCAGGTTGCCGTGCACATCCGAGATCAGGGCGATCCGCTCCAGCTTCATGAGCGCCATCGTTCAAGCCGCGGCCGCACACGGCAAATCGGTTTCACCAGCCGCCCGACGGCCCAGCCGGCTCCGGCAGGCGGCTCCCAGCGGACGCCGAACGCCCACCGGACGCTCCCGACGGACCACCACCCGCAGCACCACCGCCCCAACCACCCCCGGAAGCAGCACCGCCGCCACGACCCGGCGGCACACTGCGCCGCCCGCCACCACCACCGCCAGCACCACGCGAGCCGCCCCCACCCGACTGCCCACCGCCACCCGACCCACGCGGGAACGAGCTCGGCGTACTCTGCCCGCCACCACCCTCCCCAGCCGAGTGCGCAGCCGCTCCCGACAGCGCACCGCCCGCCTTCCGCGCCGCCGTGACCGCACCCGCCGCGGCCCCCAGACCGGCACCCGCCGCACCCACAGCACGCGCCCCGGACGCGCCACCGCCACCTCCGCCGGCGGCACCCCCGCCGGCACCACCACCCGACGCGCCACCCGCCCGCGCGCGCCCGACGTTGATCGCACCGGTCGCGAGCCCGCCCGGATCAGCCGCCGACGTACCCATCCCCGAGCTCCCGCCGGACGCCGCCGCGGTGATCGGTACGGCGAACCGGAGCAACGCCGGTAGCGCGAAGATCGCGAGCGCCATCATCATCAGCGCCGTCATCGCACTGGTCAGCCCGCCACCCGGACCCAGCATCTCCTGGTCCTTGAGTTTGATCGCGGCCGCATAGATCAACGCGGCCGCCGGTTTGTAGGCGATGAACGCCAACGTCCACGCGCAGTACTTGCGGAACCACGCCTTACCCATCTCGGTGTTCGTCGCCGCCGCGGCCAGCGGCAGCGTCGCGCCGAGCAGCACCAGCATCGCCGACCGGATCAGTAGCAACACGATCTGGATCAGCGACGCGATCCCCGCGACCTGGAAGAGCAGGATCATCATCAACCCCGACTTGAGATCGGCCAGACCGCCGTAGCCCTCGGCGCCCATCATGGCCTGTAACCGCTCCGCGAAGCCGGTACCGCCGGTCGCGCTCTGGACGATGTCGAGGGCGAACGCATCCGACCACTCGACCAGCAGCTGGATCGTCGCCGTCCCCGCCGCGGAGACGAGCACGAAGATCATCATCGCCTTCAGCAGCTCCTGCAGCGGCCGGGCGCGCTGCTCCCAGGCCATCCGGACGCCGGCGACGATGATCGCCAGCGTGAAGATCGCGCCGGTCAGGACCAGCGTCTTCTCGTGGACGAACGCCACCGGGATGCTGTTGGTCCAGGTCTCGTTGTCGGACGACGTCGCCAGCTTCGTCGGCGTCTCCGTCTTGACCCAGAACGTCGCCTGCGAGTTCAGCGCCGAGGTGAAGAAGTCGGCGGCCAGTCGCCGGGCGTTGTCCAGCCAGCCGTTGGCGACGGCTTGGACGCCTTCGGTGACATGGCATTTCAGGTCCATCCGTCCGCACATCAGATCCCACTCCACTTCACGAAGTCGCCGAGGTCACGGTGTTGTGCGAACGGCGCTCCGACCGCTTCGCCCGGTGGCGGCGGCTGCAGCCGCCAGTCGCCCTGATGCCAGACCAGGGTCAGGGTCGCGCTCATGTAGACCGCCTCGACCGGGAGCGCGAGCAGCACGGTGACGCGATCGCCGCCCGCGGCGAGCACCCGATAGCCGGTCGGCTGGACGTTGGCGAACCCGGTCGCGTCCTCCTTGCTCAGTTGGCGAATCAGCTGGTCGGTGTCCGCGCCGGGCAGCATCAGCTTGCGCGCGATCGGCACGAGCCGGCTCTGATCCGCCATCGCGGCCAGCGCGTTGTACGCGGCGTACAGCGCGCCGGTCGGCGAGTGCGCGAAGCAGCGCCGGAAACCGTCACTGTCGGTCTTCGCCGGGCCGACCGCGGCCGAGCGCGGCACGACGACCCGATTGCTCACCTCCCACCCGTCGACCGCCGGCGCCTTGCTCGGCACGCTCTGCTCGGACGCCGGCCGGCCGCACCCGCCCGATCGACCCACCGGCTCCACCTCGGGATCGGCGGTCGCGGGCGGCGCGCCCGGGCCGGAGCCGCGCTGACTCGTCGCGGCCGCGGCCGCGGCGGCCGGATCCGCGAGGTGGGTGGTCGTGTCCGCGGTGTCGGCGCCGCGGCCCGCGACCAGCAGGACCACACCGCAGACGAGCACGGCGACGATCACGATGCACGCGGCGGTGAACCCCGGCCCGTAAGGGGTTTTGGTGTCATCGGTCTCGGTCATGACAAGAGATTGCCAGTTTCCGCTCGACCGCCGCGGAAGTTATCCACAGGCCCCCGAGTACCGGTCTGGACAGGTCGTTGGTTACGCTCAGGAGGTTTGCGATCACCAGGCGATCTGTAGCCGATAGGTCACCCCGTGTAGCGAAGTGACCTAGTCAACTACTAGAGTCCGCGCATGACCATCGCGCCTTCGCTTTGCTCGCCCCTAGCGCTCGCCGATGCAGAACCCCCGCGCGTCACCGAACCATGGGAAAGCGACGTCATCACTGCCTACGGGCTGTTGCGTGAAGCAGCGGCCGAGCTGGACCAGCTGATGCGGCACTCTCTCAAGCGCAGTGGTCTGCAAATGGCAATGTTCGAACTGTTGCTGCGGCTGGCCCGCAGTCACGGGGAAAAGCAGCGTTTGACCTCCCTGGCCCGGGAGCTGACCGTCACGACCGGCGGCATCACCCGGCTCGTCGACCGTGCCGAGAACCTCGGCCTGGTTCGTCGTGAGCCGTGTCCGGACGACGCCCGCGGCTCGTACGCAGTCCTCACCGAGGAGGGGAAGCGCCGGCTGCGCGAAGCGTTGCCGGACCACCTCCTGGAGATCGACAGCCTGTGGATGACGCAGCTGGCCGACGAGCGCGACGTCGTGCTCGGCAAGCTGCGCCGTGTCCGGGACAACGCTCGCCGCTGGCCGAACGGCCGTCCGGCACTCTGAACAGCGCACCAAGGCGACAACACAACTTCATCAGCATTACCCGCTACTAACGGATGAGGCGCTCGACTGGTGTCGGGCGCCTCGCCGCGTCAGGGTTGAGGTGTGAACCAGCAGTTGGCCGAACGCGAGCAGGTCTCCCAGCGCCGGTACGACGGTCGCCGTGCGACCCGGTGGCGGGGCGCAGCAGCCGGCGTCCTGGCAGCTTTGGCTGGTCTGGCGACCGGAAGCGTCGCAGCCGGCCTCCTCGGCACTCGGCAGACACCGGTCGTGGCCATCGGCTCAGCGTTCATCGACCGCGTTCCGCCCTGGCTGAAGGATCTGGCGATCGCCTGGTTCGGCACCAGGGACAAGGACGCTCTGCGGACCGGCATCCTGATTGTGCTGCTGGCGCTGGCCGCAGTGGGCGGCATCCTGGCCGTACGCCGGTACTGGGCTGGCGCAATCGTGGTCGTCGCACTCTCCGGCCTAGCCATTGCTGCGGCCGCTACGAGAGCAGATACCGGCCAGACCGGCTTTGCCCCATCAGCCGTTGCCGGAATCACCGCACTGCTGTTGCTGCGCTTGTTCAGCCGCCGACTCGAACCACTCATCGACTTCCCGGACGACGGCGTCAGCCGACGCGGCTTCTTGCAGCTCTCAGGCGGTGTCGCGCTCGGAACCGCCGCAGTCGGCCTGCTGGGCCGTCTGGTCGGCGGAAACCGCGCAGCGGTGGCAGAAGCGCGCGAAGGGCTGTCGCTGCCGAAACCGCCGTCCCTCGACCCGCCGCCCGGCGTGCAGGCCGAGGGCGCCACTCCGTGGGCCACTGCGAACGAAGACTTCTACCGCATCGACACTGCGCTCGCCGTCCCGCAGATCATGCCGTCGGACTGGCGGCTGCGCATCCACGGCATGGTCGACAAGGAGCTGCAGCTGAGCTTCGACGACCTGCTGAAACGACAGGTCATGCACAAGTGGGTCACTCTGACCTGCGTCAGCAACGAGGTCGGCGGCGACCTGATCGGCAACGCACTGTGGACCGGCGTCCTGCTGAAAGACCTTCTCGAAGAGGCAGGCCCAGCGAAGGACGCCGACGCGATCAAGTCCACCTCCAAGGACGGTTTCACTGCCGGTACGCCGCTGAGCACGCTGCTCGACGACCGGCAGGCCATGCTCGCGTTCGCCATGAACGGCGAGCCGCTACCGGTCGAGCACGGTTTCCCGGTCCGCATCGTCGTACCGGGCCTGTACGGCTATGTATCGGCGACGAAGTGGCTGACCGAGATCGAGGTGACCCGGTTCGACCGGTTCGAGGCGTACTGGACGCCGCGCGGCTGGTCCGCGCTCGGACCGATCAAGCTGTCGTCGCGGATCGACGTCCCGCTCGGCAAGAAGGTGACGGCCGGTCCGGTGACGGTGGCCGGTGTCGCCTGGGACCAGCACGTCGGCGTCTCCAAGGTCGAGGTCCGCGTCGATGGTGGCCCATGGCAACCAACAACGCTGGCCGCCGACGCGTCGATCGACACCTGGCGGCAGTGGCACTGGACGTGGGAGGCGCCGCGCGGCACGCACATCCTGCAGGTCCGCGCGATCGACGCGAAGGGCGTGCCGCAGATCGAGGCGACCGCGCCGCCCGCGCCGGACGGCTCGACCGGCCTGCACACGATCAGCGTGAAGGTCGACTGACCGCGTCGAGGACCAGCGGCAGGAACGTGTGCTCCAGCGACCCTGCAGGCACGTCAGCGGGCTCCAGGAGGCTCTGTGAGCGCGCGCCCTCGTGCAACGCGATGACGAGCCGGACGAACTGCTCCGGCGGCACGCTGAGCCGCACACCGCTGGTCGCCGAGATCTCCGCGACCAGCCGGGTCAGACTGGCCCGGAACATCGCCCGCTGCCCGTTCAGCGCCCGGGCGGCCTCCGGATTCCGCAGGGCATGCAGAGTGAACTCGGTCGAGATCAGATGCCACTGCCGCTGATCCGGCGCGGTCTCGTCGAGCAGGCCGAGGACGGCGTCCAGCAGCGTGCCGGGCTGGTTGGCCAGGTCGGGCAACAGGGCCTCGATCTGCTCCAGCAGCCGGTCGGTGGTGGCCTGGAAGAGCGCGAGCACCAGCTCGTCCTTGGACGCGAAGTTCGAGTAGAAGGCGCCGCGGGTGAACCCGGCGCGGTCACAGATGTCCTCCACCGAGGCGCCGGCGAAGCCGCGCTCGGCGAACACCTCCAGCGCGCCTTCGAGCAGGCGGGCCCGGGTGGCGGTACGACTGCGCTTGGGCGGTTGCATAAGAGTAGGATACAGTTCTGTATTGAATACACAACCGTATTGAACGGGGATGTCATGCAGCTCGAGGCCACCGGGATCAGCGTCGACGGTCCGCACGCGCCGATGTTGCGGAGTACGTCGGTGCGGGTCGACGAGCAGCAGGTCGTCCTGCTGACCGGCTACCCGGGCCCCGGCCACGTAGCTGCCGCCCTGGCGCTCTCCGGCCGGCTCAAGCCGGACACCGGCGAGGTGACGCTGCAGGGCTCGTCAGACCCCGTCGTACTGCGCCGCAAGGTCGCTGTGGTCGACGCACCGGGCATCACCGAGCCGGACGACGCGCTGCCCGTGCAGACCGTGGTCGGCGAGGAGCTGGCGATGGCAGGCCGTAAGGCCGGTCGCAAAGCCGTGCTGGCCTGGCTGAACGAGCACGGCGCCGCTGAGCACGCCGACAAGCGTTTCGAGCACCTCCCCGTCGCCGCCCGGACCAGACTGCTCGCAGAGCTGACCGTCGCCCGTCCGGACGTGAAGGTCGTCATTCTGACCATGCCGGATCGCCACGGCGGCGATCCGCACGAGTGGTACGCGCTGGGTCGCGATCTGGCCGACCGCGGCTACGCAGTGCTCATTACTTGCGCCGACACGTCCGCCCGACTGCTCGACGTACCCGCAGACCAAGTTGAGGAGATGAAGGCGTGACCGCGCTTCGGATGGCGTTGAGCGAGCTGCGACGGCTGACCGCGGGCCGCCTGCCCAAGCTGGCCGTGGTGGCGCTGCTGCTCGTCCCGGTCCTGTACGGCGGTCTCTACCTCTACGCGAACCACGATCCGTACAGCCGGCTCAACCAGATCCCCACCGCGGTCGTCGTCGAGGACGAGGGCACCACGCTCGCCACGGGCGAGAAGCTGAACGTCGGCCCGCAGGTCGCCGACGAGCTGGTGAAGTCGAAGAGCTTCGGCTGGCACCGGGTCGACCGCGCCGAAGCGGACAAGGGCGTCTCCGACGGCAAGTACGAGTTCGCCCTGGTGCTGCCGAAGTCGTTCTCGGCCGATCTGGCCTCCAGTGCGGACTTCACGCCCCGGCAGGCGAATCTCGAGCTCCTGACGAACGACGCGAACAACTACATCGCGCACACCATCGCCAACCAGGTCGTCGCGCAGGTCACCAAGACGGTCGCATCGCAGGTCAGCGAGACCGCCGCCAGCAAGCTGCTCGCCGGGTACAACACCATCCACGGTCAGATCAGCCAGGCCGCTACCGGCGCCGGAAAGCTGCAGGAGGGTCTGACCACCGCTGCGACCGGTGCCGGCAAGCTGCAGGCCGGTGCGGGCCAGCTGAACACCGCACAGCAGAAGCTGTCGGCCGGTGCGACGAAACTGGCGGGCGGGACGACGCAGGCGCAGCAGGGCGCGGCGAAGCTGGCCACCGGTGCTGACCAGCTCAGCGACGGCCTCGGCACGCTCAAGCAGAAGACTGCGAGCCTGCCGCAGCAGACCAGAGCCCTGGCGAACGGCGCCGACCAGGTGGCCGACGGCAACGAGAAGATCGCTACTGCGGGCCGTCAGGTCGCCACGGCGTCCAGCACGCTGGTCAAGGACCTCAAGGCGTTCGACCAGCGCCTCGCAGCGCGACTGAAGGCTCAGGGGCTCAGCAACCACCAGATCAACCAGGTCCTCACTGAGACCGCCAAGCTGCGCGGTCCGGTCGTTCGGGCGAACACGAAGATCCAGTCGACGTCCCAGCAGCTCAACCAGCTGGCTGGCGGCGCGCGCAAGGTCTCGAATGGCGCTGCCGCGCTGGCCAAGGCGACGCCCCAGCTGACGAACGGCATCGGTACGGCGGCCAATGGCGCCAAGCAGCTCGACTCCGGAGCCAGCCAGCTCAAGTCCGGTCTGACGACCCTGCAGTCCGGCGCGCAGCAGCTGGCCGCCGGCGAGAAGCAGGCCGTCGCCGGGCAGGGCCAGCTCCTGAACGGCGTGAACAGCCTGTCCGGCGGTGTGACGCAGCTGAAGGACGGCGCCACCCAGCTGAACGCCGGTCTGACCAAGGGGGTCAAGGAGATCCCCAACCCGACCGCAGACCAGCGCAAGGCCGTGGCCGAGACCCTGGGCGCACCGGTCACGCTGCAAAACGTCTCGCAGGCGACGGCCGACAGCTACGGCGCCGGGCTGGCCCCCTTCTTCCTCTGCCTGGCCTGCTGGATCGGCGCGTACGTCCTCTTCCTGCTGGTCCGGCCGCTGTCCCCACGGGCGCTGGCCGCGCTGCAGTCGCCGTTCCGGATCGCTCTGGGCGGTTGGCTGACCCCGGCGCTGTTCGGCGCGATCCAGGCCACTCTGGTGTTCGCTGCGGTGTCGCTGGGCCTCGGCATCAACGTGGCCCACCCGTGGCTGACCGTCGGCTTCCTGATCCTCACCTCGGTCACCTTCGTCGCGATCCTGCACGCGCTCGCGTCCTGGTTCGGTGCCGTCGGCAAGTTCCTCGGCCTGGTGATGATGGTCATCCAGCTCGTCAGCGCGGGCGGCACGTTCCCCTGGCAGACCATCCCGGCACCGCTCTACTTCTTCCACCACGCGCTACCGATGAGCTACGCCATCGACGGCGTCCGTCACCTCATGTACGGCGGCTCGACCGCCTCCGTCGGCCGGGACCTGCTGGCCCTGGCCGCCTGGTTCGCCGTTGCCCTCGCCGCCTCCACCCTCGCCGCCCGCAAGCAGCGCGTGTGGCCGGCCAAGAAGCTCCAGCCGGAGCTGGCGCTCTAACCGTTTACGAAGGCGGCTGTCTCGGCCACGAGCTGGTCGGTCGTCGGTTGGTCGAAGTAGGTGATGAGGGCTTCGTAGACGCCGTTCTCGGCGGCGGTCGGGTCGACGACATAGCCGAAGTACCCATCCGTGTAGCCGACGACTCGGGTGACGGCGTGGCTGCTCTTGGCCTGCAGAGCGGCGCCGTGCAGGGCGAAGAGCTCCACCGGCAGGTTCACCCAGCAGACGTCGCCGAGGGTGACCACGCTGATCGGCAGGTCGAGCTCGGTCGGCAGGTCGACCGAGGCCATCAGCGCTTGGCCCCGAGCGCCGTCCAGACGGGTCTGCGCGATTCTGGTCGACGGATCGTCCGCTCCGCCGCTCACAGCGCGTTCGGCAGCCTGGACGAGCGCAGCGGCCTCCGTGACGGACGGAACAGGTCGGACCGGCAGTGTGAGCGTCTTACGCCGGATAGTTGGGGCAGCCGCAGGCAGCTCCAGCCCCGGCTCGGCTAGCGACTCAAGGACGCGCGCAGCGAGCAGCTGACCAAGCCGGGCGACCTCGGCCGGCCCACGCCCCTGCCGAGTGAACCGCGGGCTGACGTCACCGGCCGCTCCCTGCAGGTAACCGACCACAGCCGGCTGCAACGCGGCTCTGGTCGCACCTGGCCAGTCAGCCGACCACTCCAGGTTCTCCGGCCCGTACGTCGTCGGGTGGCAAGCGAAGTCCAGCAAAACCGCACGTAGTGCGCCATCCGTCGAGTGCAGCGCCAGCACCCCGGCCGTGTTGTCGTGCGGCCCCTCCCGCCGGTGCCGGTTCGTCCCGACCCCGACCACCTCCACCGATCGCCACGACGCCACGGCCGGCTCCGGCGTCAGCACGGCGCCCGCGATCGCATCGCGCAGTTGCTCGTACAGAGCGGGCTCTCGCTCGGCAGGAATGACCGGATGAATCTCACCGGTCCACCCGCTCGGCCCCGAGTGAGTATGCGAGGCCGACACCACGACGTGGGACGCCGGAATGCCGGCCACCCGGGCAGCGGCCGCAGCCAGCTCGGCGGTGAGCTCCTCGCCGACGGCGATCGCGTCGAGCGTCAGCCAGAGCACACCGGGGGCATCCGGCGTACTGAGCCAGATGATGCTGGCCTGCAGCGGGTCAGCCGTGCCGGTGGCCGGACCGGTGCGAGCGGCGTACCCGTCCAGGGTGTGCCCCGGCGGCGGGGTGACGTCGAGGGCGGTCGCTGCGAGCAGCAGATCTCTCACTTCAGGGCTCCTGCGGTCATACCGGCACTGATCTGCCGATGGAAGGCAAGGTAGACCGCCAGCACCGGAAGAATGGAAATGGTGAGTCCGGCGAACAGGCCGGAGAAGTCACTGTGATAGCCCTGGGTGACGGCGATGTTCGCCAGGCCCTGGGTGACCAGGTAGCGGTCCTCCTCGGTGTTTAGCACCAGCGGCAGCAGGTACTCGTTCCACATCCCGAGGAACTGAAAGATACCGATGCTGACCAAACCTGGCCGGGCCAGCGGCAGCATGATCCGGAACAGTACGCCGAAGTGCGAGCAGCCGTCGACCAGCGCCGCTTCGGCCAGGTCCTTCGACTGGGCCTTGAAGAACGCGGTCAGGAAGAAGACCGAGAACGACATCCCGCCGGTCGCGTAGACCAGGATCAAGCCCAGGTAGCTGTTCAGCAGCCCGAGGTTCTGGACGACGAAGAACAGCGGCACCAGCGCCAGGAACCCCGGAAACACCATGCCGCCGACGAAGACGTAGTACAGCGCCTTGCTGCCCGGGAACTCGAACTGCGCCAGCACGTAGGCCACCGCGGCCGACAGCAGCAGGCAGAGCAGCACGCCGCCGGTCACAACGATCACGCTGTTGAAGAAGTACTTGCCGATATGGGACTCGTTCCAGGCGCGGGAGAAGTTCTCCCAGTGCCACTGGTTCGGCAGGCTCCACGGACTGCGGAAGATGTCCGCGTCCGACTTGAAGGCGCTGAGCACCGCCCACAGCAGCGGGAACAGCACCATCGCGCCCCAGACCAGCGCGAAGCTCTGTGTCACCCCGCCCAGCACCCGGCTACCGCTCCGCATCGAGGACACCCCCGTTCTCAGTAGACGACGCGCTCGCGGCGGGTGAGCCGGAACGTCAGAATGGTCAGGATCATGTTCAGCGCGAACAACGTGACGCCGATGGCCGAGGCGTAGCCGAACTTCCCGTAGGTGAACGCGTTCGTGTACATGTACAGCGAGATCACCTGGGTCGCGTCGTCCGGGCCGCCGGGCCCGATCGACAGCACCTTGATCAGCGCGAACTGATCGAGCGCGCCGATCACCAGGAACGCGACCGCGACCTGCACGGTCGGCCAGATCAGCGGCAGCGTCAGCCGGAAGAAGGCCTGCACCGGGCCGGCGCCGTCCAGTAGCGCGGCCTCGTACAGCTCCTTCGGGATCGCCGCCATCGCCGCGGTGAACAGCACCACGTAGAAGCCGACCGCGCCCCAGACGACGACCGCCATCACCGACCCCAGCGCGGTGTCGCCGTCGCCGAGCCACAGCTTGGCCAGGCCGTCCAGCCCGACCCCGCGCAGGAACCCGTTCAGCAACCCGCTGCGCGGCTCGAAGACGAACTGCCACAGGACGCCGACGATCGCGATCGACAGCACGCTCGGGAAGAAGTACACGACCTTGTAGAACTTCGCGAAGCGGACGCCGCCGCGGTAGTTCAGGATCGCCGAGAAGAACAGCGACATCGTCACGATGATCGTCGGCAGACACACCAGCAGGAACAGGTTGTGCCGCAGCGCGACCCAGAACACCGAGTCGTGGAACAACGTGACGAAGTTGTCGAACCCGATGTAGCTGTAGGTCGCCGACAGCCCTTCCCAATCGGTGAACGCGATCGGGAAGGCCTGCAGGTACGGCGACACCACGAAGATCGCGTAGAGCCCGAGCGGGACCAGCAGCAATCCGATGACGAAGCGGTACTTACCGTGATGCATCTCAGGCGGAGAACTTCTTGATCGACGGATCCTTGGCGGTCTCGTCGGCGTACTTCTGCATCTGCTTGCTCCACTCCTGCGGCGTCAGCTCCTGGTTCATCAGCGCGGACGTCGCCTTGTCGGAGTTGTCGAGCAGCTTCTTGTACCAGGTCCGGAACTGGAAGTCGCTGAACATGTTCGTCCCGGCCGCGGCGATCGCCTTCTGCATCGAGGCGGCCGCCGGGGTGAGCTTGACGCCGTCCACCGCGCCCTTCGTGACGACCGGCGAGTTGGTCAGCTCGGCGAAGTTCTTCATGCACTGCTTGGAGATGATGATCCGCAGCAGCTCCAGACCGCCCTGCGGATTCTTCGCCTGGGCCGGGACGATCAGCGCGCCGCCGGGCCCGCCGGTGACGGTCTCGAACGGCGCCTTGTCGGACGCCGACCAGCCGGGCACCGGCGCCATCGTCATCTCGAAGTTCTTCGGGACGGCGTCGCCGAGCTCGTTCTCCAGCCAGCCGCCGCAGGGGATGAAGACCGCCTTGCCCTGCGCCCAGTAGTTCTGCGAGAGCGTGTGCGACAGCGCCTGCGTCCCGTCCAGCAGGTACTTCTTCGCGGCCAGCTCCTGGTAGCCCTCGGCGGCCTGGATCAGCGCCGGGTCGCGCCAGGCGTTCGGCTGCAGGTTGTCCAGGCTCTTCTTCAGATCCGGGCCGGCAGCCTTGTACGCCGTCATCAGCAGCGGGTTGGTCAGGTAGCCCGGGAACTTGCCCTGATAGGTCCACGGCGCGATCCCGGCCTTCTTGATCTCGGCGCAGAGCGCGAGCATCTCCGGCCAGGTCTTCGGGTACGTCCAGCCGTGCTTGTCGAGCAGCGCCTGGCTGTACCAGATCCCGCCGACGCCGAAGACGTACGGCATCTCGTACTTGACGCCGTCGTAGCGGCCGGCCTCGGCGACGCCGGGGAGCAGGGTGTCCTTGACCTTCACGCCGGGCTGGTCGAACGCCTCCATCTCGAGCAGCGCGCCGATGTCCATGATCTGCTTCTTCGCGGCCAGCGCCGCGCCGTCCAGACCGACGTTCTCGATCAGGTCCGGCGGGTTGCCCTGGATGAAGCGCGGCTGCAGCTGCTGCTGGAGCTGCTGACCGCTGGTCAGCTTCACTTCCGCCTGCGGGTAGGCCTTGCGGTACAGGTCGAGCGGCAGCTCGGTCCACTTCTTGCCGTAGCCGCCGTCGAAGTTGAAGAACTCCAACGGCTTGCCGCCGTCGAGTTTCGCGCCGCCGCTCGCGGCCGGGTTCGCCTTGTCGGCGACGGGCTTCGCACAGGACGCGAGTCCGGCGACAGCGGGCGCCGCCAGCGCGACGCGAAGAAGGGTGCGGCGGTCGACCTTGCCGTCTGTGCTCATGGAACGCGTCCTCTCCAGGGGATCGATTGGGACATGGATACGCCCGGCGGACCTGGCGGGGGAAGAGGATTCGACCTGCATCGACAAGATGGAGTAGACCACTGTGATCGGTTATGCGATCGGGATCGCGCTGACCAATCGGGCCGTGATGTCCATCGGATTGGTGATCGCGTGACCGACGACGACGGCGTACGCGCCCGCTTCGCAGACGGCACGGACGTCGTCCGGCGTCCGAACCCTGCCCTCGGCAACGATCGGGCAGTCGAGTTTGGTCGCCAGCCGCCGGACCAGCTCGACGTCTGGTCCGGTCGGAGTGTGGCCATTGGTATAGCCCGACAAGGTCGAGGCGACCAGGTCGGCGCCCGCGTCGCGGGCCGCCGCACCGGCGTCCAGCGTGTCCACGTCGGCCATCACCGGGACGCCGAGTTCCGCGTGGATCCGGGCGATCTGGTGTTCCAGCCGCTCGCCGTTCGGTCGTGGTCGAAGGGTGCCGTCGAGGGCGACCAGATCCGCGCCGGCGGCGACGATCCCGACGGCGGACTCGAAGGTCGGCGTGATGAAGACGCCGTCCGGATCGCCGAGTTTGTTGATCCCGATGATCGGCAGCGTGGTCGCCGCGCGGATCGCGGCGATGTGGTCGGCGCCGTTCGCCCGGATCGCGCCCGCGCCGCCGGCCTCGGCCGCGCGGGCCATCAGGGCCATCCGTTCCGGGGAGTGGAAGGGATTGCCGGGCGCGGCTTGGCAGGACACCACCAAGGTGCCCGGGGCAATGACGAACATGGAGTTCCCCGTTTCGATCTGCTCAGTTGTGGTGGGTCACGATCAGGCCGGCGTACGGGCCCGGGTCGCCGGTCGCCAACCGGGCGGCGCCGTCCAGGCTGCCGCCGGCCGCGGCGACCAGGCGGGCGCGCGGCCCGAGCCGCGTCCGGACCGGCCCCAGCAGTTGTTCCCCGGCGCCGGCGAACAACCCGCCGACACAGGCGACCGGGACCTCCTCGGCACCCTGGAACTGCGCGACGGCGGCATTGATCGTCTCGGCGATCCGCAGCGCCGCGGTGGTGAGGATGCCACCGGCAACCAAATCTCCTTCGGCGGCGCAACGCAGGACCTCGGGCGCGAACCTCGCGACGTCGTCCACCAGGGTCGGTGAACCGTAGTAGGTGATCGGGTTGATCGTCGTCTCGGCCAGTTTCGTCACCGGGCCGCGCCCGTCGCGTGCTCGCAACACGGCCCGGAGGCCGGCCCGGCCGATCGCGAACGCGCTCCCGGCGTCCCCGAACAAGAACCCGTGCCCGTCGAGCTTGTGCCACTCCCCACCGCGGTCCACGGCCAGGCAGACCAGCCCGGTCCCCGCCGCGACCACCACGCCGTACCCGTCCTCGAGCGCTCCCGCATGCGAGGTCACCATGTCCTCCGCCAACCTCACCTCGGCCGCACCCAACAACTGCGCGACCCTGGCGGCGAACTCCGCCGCCACGCCAGGTGCCGCCGGGAACCCAGTCAGCCCAAGCGCAACAACCGCCACACCACCCGACGGACCGGCTAGGCCGGCTTGGGTGGCGGCGGTTTGGATGGCGGCGAGGAGGTGGCTGAGGGCGTCGGGGCCGTGGGTGTAGCCGGGGGCGGTGCCGGTGCGGTTGGTTTCGAGGACTCGGAGGCGGAGGGCGGACTGGCCGCCGTCGATGGCCACGTGGACGGTCATGCGGTGATCCAGTGGGAGTAGTCCTGCCAGGGGAGGTGCCAGCGGTTGACCTTGTGGGTACGTCGGTCCTGGCCGGCGGTGTCGTTGGCCACCAGGCGGACGGTGCCCAGGGTTTCGTCGTAGAGGACTGCGGGCGAGCCGGTGAAGTGGAGCGTGCCGACCGGTTCCCAAGGGGTGTGGCCGCCGCGGACGTCGATCATGGAGCAATGATGGATGCGCCGGTCGGCGCCGAGGACGTAGATCTCGATGGTGTTGGCGCCGGGGTTGAACGCGACGACGGGATCGTCGGCCAGCTCGAGGTCGCCTAGTCGGGTCCAGCGACCTTGGCCTACCCGGTCGTCGAGGTAGGTGTGGTGCAGATGGTTGTCGGCGCCGCGGACGTAGATCTCGTACGACGCCGTCGGCTCGTTCCGCGCCCAGACCGGGTCGCCGGCGGCGAGCAGGCTGCCCAGCACCGCCGGTA
This sequence comes from Kribbella sp. NPDC104218, assembly GCF_055584105.1. Classification (NCBI taxonomy): domain Bacteria; kingdom Bacillati; phylum Actinomycetota; class Actinomycetes; order Propionibacteriales; family Kribbellaceae; genus Kribbella; species Kribbella sp. NPDC104218. The sequence continues at coordinate 1,918,235 of NZ_JBVJMQ010000001.1, read as the reverse complement.
CGCCGTCCTGATCGCGGACCACGCGGCCGTCGGGACGGCGGGCGAAGGTGACCGGGGCCGGCCGACCGAGCTGGATGGCGTCGAATTCCGCCCGGATAGACGTAACCAGCTCGGAACGGCCGGCACCGGGGTCTGGCGCCGGCGGGAAGAAGTCCGCCTCGGTGAGGTAGAGCATGGCGCCGATCAGCGTCGGCGCGACCGACCAGCCGGTCTCCACGCAGTACGGGCCCCAGCCGACGTCGGCGTTCGACCCGAAGTACTCCCAGGCGTCGAAGTCGAACGCGCGCTGCCAGGTCCCATCGAGCTGCTCGTCGGCCGGATCGTCGATCTGGATCCGGCTCAGGTAGTCGAGTACGCCCTGCGCCAGCTCACCGAACACCGGCTCGCCGGTGATCTTGTGGACCAGCGGCAACGCCCACGCCGCGAACGGCGTCCCGTAGAGCTGATCGGTGACCGGATCGCCGTTCGCCTGGAAGATCGACGCCTCGTCGACGCCGTACGCCTCGTTACTCGGCGGGCACTTCCCGTCCCACTCGGCGAACCCGCCGTCCGGGCCCTGGCGACTCTTCAGGAACGCCGCCAACTCACGCAGAACCGCCAAATACAAGGGATTCCGCGTGTATTGGTACGCCCCGGCCAACGGCAGCAGGAAGCGCCCGGCCTCGCACGTCCGGCTCGTCTCCAACCGGGCGCGCGGATGATGACTCGCCATATGATCGAGCCCGCGGGTCGCGATGTCGAGATAGCGCTGCTCGCCCGTCAGCCCATAGGCGTACAGGTACGCGCACTGCGCCGAGCTCTGCCAGTGCGACGTCAGATCGAGCCCGTCCTCGATCGGCGAGCGAGACAGCTCGTCCCATCCCTTGACCAGCAGCGTGGACGGCGTCCGCCACGGATCCACCTGCAGACCGAGCTCCGCGCTCGCCGTCCGGAGCAACGATTCGACACCCCGCAGCCCGGACTCCGAGTACCCGGACATCAAGGCGAACAAGGAGATCCAGCCGTTGTCATCGGCAAACAAGTTGTTACTCGCGGTCAGGTCGCCCCGCGGACCCCGGGGTTCGTACGACCCGAAGAGCTGGTTCCGATCGGTGAGCTGCTGCTCCTCGACGACCAGCCGCATCAGGTTGGCCGCGATCGTCCGTCCGCGCGGGAAATCGGCGAGGTCGGCGTACATCCGGAAAGCGTGCGCCGTCTGGGTGAAACAGTCACCGCGCGGCACCGGCCGGAACGGAAGCTTGCCCTCAGCATCAATTTCGTTGGAGAACCCTTCGGCGACGCCCTTCGACCCGTCGGGCGCGTCGTAGAACATCCCGGCCCGGTCGTACCAGGCGATCGCCCGATCGACCATCCGCCGATACCGCTCCACCCGCGGCCCGACCGCGACCGTCGCCTGCTGATCCCCAACCGTGAACACATGCTCGCCGTCCGCCAAATACTGCGGCTCGGACTCGTACCGCCCCGGCGCCGTCTCCACGAGCTCCAACTCGGCCGAAGGCTTGACCGCGGATCGGACGACGAGCTTCACCGGCTCCCCGGTCGCCACCCACACCCGCGGCTCGGTGAACACCTCGACGTCGTCCGGTACCGGTACGCCGACCAACCGCGCGACGATCACCTGCACCAGGCGCGCCCACCGCCGGACCGGCTTGTACCGACCCGCCACGTGATGGCTCAACGCGGTGGTCGCGTACAGCAGCCGACCCGCGCCGACCGGAATCTCCAGCAGTGCCGGAAAGGTCTCCTCCGGCAGCCCGAAGACCGCCTCATGCGTCCCCGCCACCGTCGCATAGGTCAGCAGCTCGACGGCGCCCTCGGGCGCGACCACCTGCTGCACCTGCGACGAGTGCTCGTCGAGGATCCGAAGCGGCTCGATCCCGCCCAGAGCGGCCGTCGTGACGATCCGCTCGAAATGCGCGGCCCGCAGCTCACCCTGTGGCAGGAACCCGGTCTCGTCGAGCGCGAACTCGACGTACGCCGAACCGCCCGCGCGCACGTAGGCCGGCAGCCCGCCGACCCCGAGCCGGGCCGGCTCCGGATAGCGGCCGACCACGACCACCGCCGCGTACCCGCCGAGATCGTCCGGCGGGACGTCGTACCGGACCGAGCTGAGCCCGGCCCGATCGAGAGCGGCGGTGAACGTGGCGGCCGGGATCGGCGGGCCGATCACAGCGACAGGGGCGAATCCGGTCACCGGATCAGCGTGACCGACGCCGGGGCCACCGGTAAAGCACCCCGGCTAGACCACTGGCCCGGGGGCGGCCTATCCCTCGATGTTCGACATCACGTGTTTGATCCGGGTGTAGTCCTCCAGGCCGTACATGGACAGGTCCTTGCCGTGGCCGGAGTTCTTGAAGCCGCCGTGCGGCATCTCGGCGACGATCGGGATGTGGGTGTTGATCCACACGCAGCCGAAGTCGAGTTTGCGCGACATCCGCATCGCCCGGCCGTGATCGCGGGTGAAGACCGAGGACGCGAGCCCGTACTCGACGCCGTTCGCCCAGCGCAGCGCCTCGTCCTCGTCGGCGAACCGCTGGACGGTGATCACCGGGCCGAAGATCTCGTCCTGGATCGCCTCGTCGTCCTGCCGCAGGCCGGAGACGACGGTCGGCTCGAAGAAGTAGCCGCGGTCGCCGATCGCGTTCCCACCGGCCTGGACGGCGGCGTGGTCGGGCAGCCGGTCGACGAACCCGCGGACCCGGCCGAGCTGGTCGGCGTTGTTGAGCGCGCCGTACGCGACGTCCTCCTCGGGCTGACCGGTCCTGGTCTGCCGGGCCTGCTCGGTCAGCGCGGCGACGAAGTCGTCGTGGATCCGCGGCCCGGCGAGCACCCGGGTGGCCGCCGTACAGTCCTGGCCGGCGTTGAAGTAGCCCGCGCCCGCGATCGCCTCGGCGGCCGCCTCCAGGTCGGCGTCGTCGAAGACGACCACCGGCGCCTTGCCGCCGAGTTCGAGGTGGGTGCGCTTCAGCTTCTGCGCCGCGGACGACGCGACCTCGCGCCCGGCGCGGACCGAGCCGGTGATCGCGACCAGCTGCGGTACGTCGTGCTCGACCAGCGCCCGGCCGGTGCCGCGGTCGCCGCAGACGACGTTGAAGACGCCCGGCGGCAGGAACTCGTTGCACAGCTCGGCCAGCAGCACGGTCGAGGCGGGTGTGGTGTCACTCGGTTTCAGGACGATCGTGTTACCGGCCGCGAGCGCGGGCGCGATCTTCCAGATCGCCATCATCAGCGGGTAGTTCCACGGCGTCACCTGGCCGACGACGCCGATCGGCTCGCGCCGGATCCACGAGGTATGACCGGGCATGTACTCGCCGGCCGAGCGGCCCTCGAGCACCCGGGCGGCACCGGCGAAGAAGCGCAATTGGTCCACACAGGGCGGCAACTCTTCGCTGGCCGTCAGCGCCAGCGGCTTGCCCGTGTTGCGGCTCTCGACCGCGGTGAACTCGTCGGCGCGCTCCTCCAGCGCGTCGGCGATCTTGAGCAGCATCCGCTGCCGCTCGGCCGGGGTCGTGTCCCGCCAGCTCTCGAAGGCGCGCGCGGCCGCGGTCATCGCCTGGTCCACGTCCTCCGGCCCGGACAGCGGCGCCTGGGTGTACGTCTCGCCGGTCGCGGGTGCGATCACGTCGTACGTCGCACCGCTCAGCGCGGCGACCGGTTTGCCGTCGACAAGGTTGGTGAGGGTCATCAGGGTCCTAACTGGTCGGGCCGAAGACGAGCTCGCCTTCGACATAGGTGGCCCGGACTCGGGCGGTGTTGATCTCGTCGGTGGGTGCGGTGAACGGGTCGCGGTCCAGGACGGCGAGGTCGGCGAGGGCGCCGACCTCGATCCGGCCGGTGTCGTCGGCGTGGTTCACCCAGGCGCTGCCGGAGGTGTACGCCGCGAGCGCGGTGGTCAGGTCGATCGCCTGCTCGGGCAGGAACGGGTCGTCCGCCTTGTCGGTCCGGCGGTTGACCGCGACGTGGATCGCCTCCAGCGGGTTCGGGCTGGAGACCGGCCAGTCGGAGCCGGCGACGAGCCGGGCGCCGGTCTTGGCCAGCGAGTTGAACGGGTACTGCCAGCCGGTTCGCTCGGGGCCGAGGAACGGGATGGTCAGCTCGTTCATCTGCGGCTCGTAGACCGCCCAGAGCGCCTGCATGTTGGCCGCGACGCCGAGTTTGGCGAACCGCGGGATGTCGTCGGGGTGGATCACCTGCAGGTGCGCGATGTGATGCCGGTTGTCGTTGGATCCGTTCCGGGCTCGGGCGTTCTCGAACGCGTCGAGGGCTTCGCGCGCGGCACGGTCGCCGATCGTGTGCACGTGGACCTGGAAGCCGGCCGCGTCCAGCTCGGTCACGTGCTCCTTGAGGGCCTGCGGGTCGACGAACGAGATACCGCTGTTGCCGGTCCGGCAGCCACAGCCGTCGAAATACGGGTCGAGCATCGCGGCGGTGTGGTTCTCGGCGACGCCGTCCTGCATGATCTTGACCGAGCGGGCCCGGAATCGGCTGTACTGCAAGGCGTTTCGGCGTTCGATCAGGTCGGGGATCTGCTCGGCGCCGCGGTCGCGCTCCCACCAGAGCGCGCCGTTGACGCGCGCCGTCAGGCGGCCGGACTGCGCGAGTTCGACGTACGCCGGGGTGGAGTCGCCGAGGTTGGCATAGGCGCCGAGGATCGCGTCCTGCCAGCCGGTGATGCCGAGTGAGTGCAGGTACTGCTGAGCGTCGAGGAGCGCGTCGACGAGCTCCTGGGGCGTGGTCGGCGGGGTGAGGCGGCCGACCAGGTTCATCGCACCCTCATGCAGAGTGCCGGTCGGGACGCCGTTCGCGTCACGTTCGATCCGGCCGTCGGGCGGGTCGGGCGTGCTCGCGTCGATACCGGCCAGCTCCAGGGCTTTCGAGTTGATCCAGGCGCCATGGTGATCGGCGTTCGCGAGGAAGGCGGGCCGGTCGCCGGTGACGACGTCCAGGTCGGCCGCGGCCGGCGTCCCGCCGGGGAAGTCGGGCTGGTGCCAGCCGCCGCCGAGGATCCACGGCGCCTCCGGGTGGGCGTCGGCGTACTGCTTGATGCGCTCCTGGTACCCGGGGAGGCCGTCGCAGGGGGAGAGGTCGCAGTGCGCGCGTTCGATACCGCCCTGGACCGGGTGGAGGTGTGCGTCGACGAAACCCGGCAGCAGGAGGCCGCCGTCCAGGTCGACGATCTCGGTGGCGCGCAGGTCGGCCAGGTCCGGCCCGACGGCGGCGATCCGGCCGTTCCGGACGGCGACGGCCAGGCCGGGGCGGTACGTCGTCCCGTCGAAGACCGAGCCGTTCACGAAGAGGGTGTCCACCCATGACCTCCAGAGATGCGGAATCCGAATCAGAAGCCCCCGTATGGTGCTGACATCGACACCCTATCGGCTTTGGCGGCACGAAATCACTTGCCAGAGCGGATTTCTCCGGGCAGGATGACGGGCAACGACAACGCTTGAGACGAGGGATCCGACATGTCGTCCGACACGATCGGCGACGCCGACTTCGCCCACCTGCAGCAGTCGGCGCGCGACCACCTGTGGATGCACTTCACCCGGATGTCGAGTTACGAAACGGCCGACGTGCCGGTGATCGTGCGCGGCGACGGGGCCTACATCTACGACAGCCACGGCAAGCGCTACCTGGACGGCCTGGCCGGCCTGTTCGTCAGCCAGCTGGGCCACGGGCGGACCGAGCTCGCCGAGGCGGCCGCGAAGCAGGCCTCCGAGCTGGCGTTCTTCCCGCTGTGGTCGTACGCGCATCCCAAGTCGATCGAGCTCGCCGAGCGGGTCGCGAACTACGCGCCGGGCGACCTGAACCGGGTCTTCTTCACCAGCGGCGGCGGCGAAGCCGTCGAGACCGCGTGGAAGCTCGCGAAGCAGTACTTCAAGCTGACCGGCAAGCCGGGGAAGCACAAGGTGATCAGCCGCGCGATCGCCTACCACGGGACGACCCAGGGCGCGCTGTCGATCACCGGCCTGCCGGACCTGAAGGCGCCGTTCGAGCCGCTGGTTCCGTCGACGTTCCGGGTGCCGAACACCAACTTCTACCGGGCGCCGATTCACGGTGACGACGAGGAGGCCTTCGGCCGCTGGGCCGCGGACCAGATCGCCGTCGCCATCGAGAACGAGGGCCCGTCGACCGTCGCGGCCGTCTTCCTCGAGCCCGTGCAGAACGCGGGCGGATGCTTCCCGCCGCCGCCGGGGTACTTCGAGCGGGTCCGGGAGATCTGCGACGAGTACGACGTCCTGCTCGTCAGCGACGAGGTGATCTGCGCCTTCGGCCGGCTGGGGACGATGTTCGGCGCCGAGCGCTACAGCTACCAGCCGGACATCATCACCTGCGCCAAGGGCATCACCTCCGGCTACTCACCGCTCGGCGCGGCGATCGCCACCGACCGGCTCTTCGAGCCGTTCGGCAAGGGCGACACCACGTTCGCCCACGGCTACACCTTCGGTGGCCACCCCGTGTCCGCCGCGGTCGCCCTGACCAATCTCGACATCTTCGAGCGCGAAGGCATCAACCAGCACGTCCGGGACCGCGAGGGGGACTTCCGGGCCACGCTGGAGAAGCTGCTCGACCTGCCATTGGTCGGTGACGTCCGCGGCGCCGGGTACTTCTACGGCATCGAGCTGGTCAAGGACAAGACCACCAAGGAGACCTTCAACGCCGAGGAGTCCGAGCGGCTGCTCCGCGGCTTCCTCTCCAAGGCGCTCTTCGACGCCGGCCTCTACTGCCGCGCCGACGACCGCGGCGACCCCGTCATCCAGCTCTCGCCGCCGCTGATCTGCGACCAGGCGCACTTCGACGAGATGGAGTCGATCATCCGGTCCGTGCTCGTGGAGGCGGAGTCCAAGCTGTAGTCATCGCCGGCCGTCGGCACCGCAGAACGCGGTGTCGACGGTTTGGCTGACGCGTTTCGCGTCCGCGGACGTCGTGTGGGTAGAGGTGACGGCGAGCGCGGCGGCGCGACCGTCCGGCATTGCGGCGTCCAGCGTTTCGTAGCCGTAGATCTGGCCGCCGTGGCCCCAGGCGACACCGCCGCAGGACAGCGGCAGGGCGGCGATCCCGAGCCCGTAGCCGCTCTTGCCTCCGGCATCGCGACCGGCGGAGTCGACCGTCTTCAGCATCTGCTCGAGCTGGGCGGGTTTGAGGAGTTTGCCCTGCAGCAGGGCGACCAGGAAGCGGTTCATATCCGCCGGGGTGCCGACCATGCCGCCGGCTGCCCAGGCGATCGACGGGTCGAGCTCGGTGATGTCGGCGCCTTGGAAGTAGCCGGTCGGGTGCGGGCCGTGGATCCGCTGATCGCCGAGCGCGGGCCAGGAGGTGTCGCGCAGGCCGGCCGGTTCGATGACGCGGCGGGTGATCTCCTCACCGAGCGGGCGGCCGGTGACCTTCTGGATCAGGAGACCGGCGAGGATGTAGTTGGTGTTGCTGTAGGTGTAGCTGGTCCCGGGTGCGAACAGCGCCTTCTTCTGCAGGGCGATGTCGACCAGGTCGCGCGGCTCCCAGTAGGTGTGTCGCGTCGGCGGGTAGTCGGGCGTCAGGTCGTGGTACTCCGGGATGCCGCTGGTGTGCTGCAACAGCTGGCGCACGGTGATCCGGCGTCCATCGATTCCGTCGCCGCGGACGACGCCCGGGAGGTACTTCTCGATCGAGTCGTCCAGCCCGACCTTTCCTTCACCGACCAATTGCAGGACGACGGTCGCCGTGAACGGCTTGGTGTTGCTCCCGATCCGGACTCGGCTGCGCGGGTCCATCCGCGCGCGGGTGGTCAGGTCGGCGACGCCGGCGACGTACGTCCGCGATTTCCCGCGGGTGTCCCGCACGGTCGCGATCGCGCCGGGGAAGCCCTGGGTCAGCTCATCGACGCGCTGCTGCACCGGATCCTTCCGGGCGGCGACGGCGGTCAGGGGCGACATCAGGCAGGCGGTGGCGAGGACTGCGACCGCCAGACGGCGAAACATCTGGAGCTCCTTTCGTTGACGTCGTCCACGCTAGAAGCCGGCGCATCGCCTCACCATCCAGCCGGCACCACTCTCGGGGTAGAGCCTGCTGGAACATTGACAACGTTGTAGCGGGTGCGGATCGTGGGTAGCGCAATCTCCCGCGTCCGCCCCGACTCTGCGGAGTAGATATGCCGAAACTTCTTGCTGCCTTCCTGTCCCTCGCCCTGTTACTGGGCCTCACCACGCCGGTCGCCGCGGCGACCGTGCACACCGTCACGTTCGTGAACCAGTCCGGTCAGACGTTGTGGATCGGGTCGACGGTGAATGCCGACAACTCGGTCAACTTCACCAATCTGCCGACGCTCGCCAACGGCCAATCGGCCACCGTCACGGTGCCGGAAGGCGCCTGGCCGAACCACTGGCGCGGCAAGTTCTTCGGCCGGCAGGGCTGTACGGGCACCTCCGGCTCCACCTTCAAATGCGCGGTCGGCGACTGCGGCCCCTGGGCCAACCGCTGCACGCTGGGCGAGCAGCCGACGAGCCTGGCCGAGTTCAACTTCGACCAGAACGACCGGCTCGCGCCTTGGTACAACGTCAGCTACGTGAACGCCTTCGCGCTACCGATCACCATCCGCGCGAACAACGCGTCGTCCCCACCGCCCGAGTGCGAAACCATGGGCTGCCCCGAGAACCTGTTGCCCTACTGCCCTGCCGCCAACAAACGGGTCGGCACCAACGGCACCACGCCGTACTGCCTCAACCTCAACCGCGACGCCCGCACCCCCTACAGCGACGCGCTCAGCTCCCGCTGCCCCAAGGCCTACGCCTGGTCGAAGCAGGACGCCGAACAAGGCAACCAGACCGTCCGCCAATGCCGAACCTGCACCGGCTTCACAGTCACCTTCCACCGCGTCTAGCCGAACCGCCACCACCTTCCAATTCCACGACACGCCGACGGTGCGCCCCCGCCGCCGGCGTGTCGTGCTGTTGTGCAGCGCTGGCGGTCCGGGTCAGAAGTCGAAGCCGAGGCCGAGGTGGTCGAGGGTGCGGAGCCAGAGGTTGCGGTGGCCGGCGTGGGCGTCGGCTTGGGACATGGACCAGCGGGTGAGGTGGATGCCTAGGGAGCGGATGGGCTCGGGTGGGAAGGGGAGGGGGTGGGTGCGGGTCATGCGGAGGGTGGTGCGGTCGGTTTGTTCGGCGTAGAGGAGGTCGAGGGTGACGTCGGCGCCGAAGCGGGTGGCGGCTACGCCGAGGCCGGTGTAGCCGAGGGCGTAGGCGGTTCGGCCGGCGTGAGCGGTGCCGAAGAAGGCGCAGAAGCGTGTGCTGGTGTCGATGACGCCGCCCCAGCGGTGGGTGAAGTTGAGGCCTTCGAGTTGGGGGAAGGTGGTGAAGAAGTGGCGAGCGAGCAGGTCGTGGGTGGGGGTGTGTTGCTCGAAGGAAGGGTGGATGCGACTGCCGTAGTGGTAGAGCGGGGTGTAGCCGCCCCAGACGATGCGGTTGTCGCGGGTCAGGCGGTAGTAGTGGAAGAGGTTGGAGGCGTCACCGATGCCTTGGCGACGCTGCCAGCCGACGCTCGCCAACTGCTGAGCTGACAACGGCTCGGTCGCCAGCACGAGGTCGTAGACCGGCACGGTGAACGGGCGCAACCGCCGTAGCAGCGAGGGAAACGCGTTGGTCGCGAGCGCGATCCGCGCCGCCCGGACGGAGCCGGCTGGGCCACGTGAGGAGTGCGGCCCAGCCGGCGACGTAGTGGTGAGCTGACCGGCGCGGATACCGGTCACCCGGGTGTACTCGTAGATGCGGACGCCGAGGTCGAGGCACGCCTGCCGCAGCCCCCACGCCAGCCGCGCGGGCTCGACGAGCGCGGTCGAGTGCGGGTCGTAGAGCGCGCCGAGGTACGTCGGTGAGTTGACCTCGGCCCGGACGGCGTCCTGATCCAACAGCTGGACGTCGTCGCGCCGCTCAGCCTCCTCGGCCAACTCGTCGAGGTGATGCGGCGCGGTCGCAACCGTCAGCTCACCCGTCCGCCGGAAGTCGCAGTCGATCCCGAGTCGCGCGATGGTGGTCTCGATCGCGTCGAGGTTCTCCTGGCCGAGCCGCTCCAAGGTCGAGAGCTCCTCGGGCCACCGGGACAGGCCGTTGCCGTACCCGTGGGTGAGGCTGGCGTCGCAGAAACCGCCGTTCCGCCCGGACGCGGCCGACCCGCAGGTGTTCGCCTCGAGCAGGACGACGTCGAGCCGCGGATAGCGCTCCTTCGCGCGCAACGCCGTCCACAACCCGGTGTACCCGCCGCCGACGATCGCGAGATCCGCGACGATCGGCCCGGTGAGCGGCGGTAACGGCGCCGGCGCCGCCGGATCGTCGAGCCACAGGACTTCCGGTCGCGCGTCCACGAGGGAACGGATCACAGGCGTCAGCTCCGGGTGCGTTCACGGCGGCGGCGACCCAGCTCGCCGGCCAGGACGAAGATCAGCGCCAGCAGGAACATCGCCGTGCCGATGACGTTGATCTGGGGCGGGATGTCGCGCTGGGCCGATCCCCAGACGTACATCGGGAAGGTGACCGTGGTGCCGGCGTTCAGGTTGGTGATGATGAAATCGTCGAAAGACAATGAGAAGCTCAGCAGGGCCGCCGCCAGGATGCCGGGGAAGACCAGCGGGAAGGTGACCCGCCAGAAGGTCTGCCACTCGTTGGCGTAGAGGTCCATCGCGGCCTGTTCGAGCCGCGAGTCCATCCCCGCGAGCCGCGCCTTCACGGTCACCACGACGAACGACAGGCAGAACATCACGTGTGCGATCAGGATCGTCCAGAACCCGAGCCGCCCGCCGAAGCCGCTGGAGACGAACAGCGCCAGCAGCGACGACCCGAGCACGATCTCCGGCGACGCCATCGGCAGGAAGATGAACAGGTTGGTCGCCGACCGCCCGCGGAACCGGTGCCGGACCATCGCGAACGCCATCAGCGTCCCCAGCGCGGTCGCCACGACTGTGGCCAGCAGACCGATCCGCAGCGAGGCGCTCACGGCGTCGCACAACCCGAACGGCTGACACGGGTTCAGCCAGTTGTCGAGGGTGAACCCGTCGAATGTGTACGACAGCCGGCTCTTCGGCGCATTGAACGACATCAGGATCACGACGACGATCGGCGCGAACAGGTACAGCAGGACGACGAAACCCAGCACCAGCACGAAGTTCCGCGCGACGAACCGCCCGAACCGGGTCATACCAGCTCCTCCGTCCCGGCGCGCCGGACGTAGATGAGGACCAGGACGACGATCGCCGCCATCAGCGTCACCGACAACGCGGCCGCGGTCGGATACGCTCCGGCCGCGAACAGCCGCTGGATGTCGTTGCCGATCATCCGTTGTTTCGGCGTCCCGAGCAGCTGCGCGTTGATGTAGTCACCGGCCGCGGGGATGAAGGTGAGCAGTGTTCCCGCGACGACGCCTGGCATCGACAGCGGTAGCGTCACCGTGCGGAACGTCGTCACCGGCCCGGCGAACAGGTCACCGCCGGCCTCGATCAGGCGGCGGTCGATCTTCTCCAGGCTCGCGTACAGCGGCAGCACCATGAACGGCAGGAAGTTGTAGGTCAGACCGGTGACGACAGCGGCTGTCGTCGCGAGCAGGCGCCCGTCCGGGCCGAGAATCCGTAACCACTGCAGGGCATCGACGACGAAACCGTTGTCACTGAGCAGCATCTTCCAGGACAGCGTCCGGATCAGGAAGCTGGTGAAGAACGGCGCGATCACCAGCGCGAGCATCAGGTTCTTCCAGCGGCCGGCGCGCATCGCGATCGCGTACGCCAACGGATACCCGAGCAGGAGGCAGAAAGCCGTTGTCAGCAAGGCGTACCAGAGCGATCGCGCGAACGGCCGCCAATAGTCGGCCATCGTGGTCCCGAAGGTCTGCCAGTGCCAGGCCATCGAGAAACCGTTCTCGATCGATCCGTTCGGGTCGTACAAGCTTGCCGCTAGCAACGAAACCAGTGGGACGACGAAGAACAGCAGCAGCCACAACCCGCCCGGTAAGAGCAGCAGGTACGCCGTCATCCGGCGTCCCGATCGCTCGACCGGAGGCGGCGCGGCGGACTGCGACGCCGCGCCGAGCTGGCCGACGGCGCTCATCAGTCGACGTCCTCGACACCGGCCAGCGCGTCCTGGGCGGCGTCCAGCAGGAAGCTGTGCGCGGGCCGCCAGTGCAGGTCGACGGCGTCGCCGGCGCTGAACGCCTCGCGAGCGCCGGTGTTCTGCTCGAAGACCGTCAGCTCTTGCCCCCACGGCAGTCGCGCCAGGTACTGCGTGCTGACGCCGACGTAGCTGACGTCGGTGACGACGGCGCCGCGGAGCTGGTTCGCGCCATCGCCGTCCTCGCTGTCCGCAGGCGCCAGGAAGACCTTCTCGGGGCGAATCCCCAGCCAGACTTCACCTTCGGTGACACGGCAGCGGGCCAGCGGAACGATCACCTTGCGGCCCTGGACGTCGACGATCAGGTCCTCGCCGGCCGGGCCGATGATCTTGGCGCGGATCAGGTTCGACTGGCCGAGGAAGTTCGCGACGAAGGTGGTCGCCGGCAGGTCGTAGAGCTCGGCCGGACTGCCGAGCTGCTCGATCAGCCCGCGGTTCATCACGGCGATGGTGTCGGCCATCGTCATGGCCTCTTCCTGGTCGTGCGTGACGTGGACGAACGTGATGCCGACCTCGGTCTGGATCCGCTTCAGCTCCAGCTGCATCTGGCGGCGGAGCTTCAGATCGAGCGCGCCGAGCGGCTCGTCGAGGAGCAGCACCTGCGGGCGGTTGATCAGCGCGCGGGCGAGCGCGACGCGCTGCTGCTGACCGCCGGAGAGCTGGGCCGGACGCCGTTTGCCGTAGTCCTTCAGCTCGACCAGGCCGAGCATCTCGTCGACCTTCGGCTTGAAATCCTTGACCTTACGGCGTTTCAGCCCGAACGCGACGTTCTCGAAGATGTCGAGATGCGGGAAAAGGGCGTAGTTCTGGAAGACCGTGTTCACCGGGCGCTTGTACGGGCGCAGTCCGCTGATCTCGTCGTCGCCGAGACGGATACTGCCGGTCGTCGGCTCCTCGAGACCCGCGATCATCCGCAGCGTGGTCGTCTTACCGCAGCCGGACGGGCCGAGCAGCGCGAAGAACGTACCGGCCGGGACGGTCAGGTCCAGGTTGTCGACGGCGCGATGACCAGCGAATTGTTTGCTGATGCCGGTGAGTACCAGATCACTGGTCATGTATCAGCCTCCGATCGCGAGGTTGAAGTCGGTTTCGTAGAGCTTGGCCTTGGCGGTGTCCAGCGGCATGAACGACGCCGTCTTCGCGAGCATGTCCTGATCGGGGAAGATCAGCGGGTTGTCGACCAGCTCGGGGTCGATCTTCTCCATCGCCGCGCGAGCGCCCTCGACGGGGCAGATGTAGTTGACCCAGGCGGCCAGCTCGGCCGCGACCTGCGGGTCGTAGTAGTAGTTCATCAGCGCCTCGGCGTTCGCGCGGTGCGTCGCCTTGTTCGGCACGAGCATGTTGTCGGACCAGAGGTTCAGCCCCTCTTCGGGGACGACGAACTTGATGTCCGCGTTGTCGGCCTGGAGCGCGAGCACATCGCCGGACCACGCCATACAGGCGGCGATGTTGCCGTCGTTGAGGTCCTGGACGTAGTCGTTCCCGGTGAACCGGCGGATCTGGCCGGAGCCAACGGCGTCCTCGAGCTTCTCCAGCGCCTTGCTCCACTCGGCGTCGGTGAACTTACCGGGCGCCGCGCCGACCAGGCGGAGCATGATCGCCATCGTGTCGGGCATCTCGGAGAGCATGGTGATCCGGCCCTTGAGCTCGGACTTGCCGAGCAGGTCGGCCCAGCTGCCGACCTCGCCGGTGACCTTGGCGTTGTAGGCGATCCCGGTCAGACCGCTCTGCCACGGGACGCTGTAGTCGCGCCCCGGATCCCAGCTGGGCGACTTGAGCTGTTCGAGCAGGTACTTGTCGACGTTCGGGACTCCGGCGTGGTCGAGTTTCTGGATCCAGCCGAGGCCGACCATCCGGGCCGCCATCCAGTCGGTCAGCACGAAGATGTCGCGACCGCTGGGCTGGCAGGTGCCGAGCTGGTCGCGGACCTTGGCGTAGAACTCGGAGTTGTCGTTGACGTCGGCGGTGTAGGTGACCTGGATGCCGGTCTGCTTCTGGAACGCCTCCAGGGTCGGCAGCACGGTCTTGCCGTTGACCTTCTCCTCGGACTCGTCCATGTAACTCGGCCAGTTGGAGAAGTTCAGGGCCTTCTGGGAGCCGGACAGGTCGGTGCTGACGCACTTGTCCGCGCTCTGCCGGGCGGGCGGGATCCCGCAGGCGACCGCGCCGACGCCCAGGGCGCTGAGGCCGAGCCCGCGCAGGACCGCCCGGCGGCCGAGGACCGGCTGACGTCCCATGCAACCTCCTAAGACGGGCTGACGCGGAGGATACTGTCAAACCGAATCGATCAAGACAAGGGATTCCGTAGCAAACTTCGATTTTCACAACGAATTCCGCTTCGGCTGGTTGCTTGCAGGCGGTCCGGCTGACAGGATCACCGGGTGGCAGTACGAACGGGGCACCCCGACAAGAACCAGGGTCTGCTGGACGAGACCTCGAAGGCGATCATCGAACAGCTCCAGGTCGACGGCCGGCGCTCGTACGCCGCCATCGGCAAAGCGGTCGGGCTGTCGGAGGCCGCCGTCCGCCAGCGCGTCCAGCGGCTGACCGACGCCGGCGTCATGCAGGTCGTCGCCGTCACCGACCCGCTCGAGCTCGGCTTCGACCGCCAGGCCATGATCGGCATCAAGGCCGAAGGCTCCCTCGAGCCCATCGCCAACCAGCTCGCCGCCATGGACGAGGTCGAGTACGTCGTCATCACCGCCGGCTCCTTCGACCTCCTCGTCGAAGTCCTCTGCGAGAGCGACGAACACCTCCTCCAGGTCCTCTCCGACCGCATCCGCCAGATCGAAGGCGTCAAAGCCACCGAAACCTTCGTCTACCTCAAACTCGTCAAACAGACCTACTCCTGGGGCGTCCGCTGAACAACCTCTGGTCCGACCCGATCGATCCACGCCCCGCGCTGGGCGGGGATCGGGATGCTGATGTGGTGATTGTCGGGGCTGGGTTCACGGGGTTGTGGACTGCTTATTACCTGGTGCGGGCGGATCCGGGGTTGCGGGTGGTGGTGCTTGAGGCTGTGGGGGTTGGGTTTGGGGCTTCGGGGCGGAATGGGGGGTGGTGTTCGGCGTTGTTTCCGGCTTCGGGGCGGAAGTTGGCGGGGATGGCGGGGCGGGGTGCGGCGGTGGGGATGTTGCGGGCTATGGAGGGGGCGGTTGACGAGGTGGGGCTCGTGGCTGGGCGGGAGGGGATCGAGTGTGACTACCACAAGGGCGGGACGGTGGTGTTGGCTCGGTCTCGGGCTCAGGTGGAGCGGGCTCGGGGGGAGGTCGAGGAGAGTCGGGAGTGGGGGACCGGTGTCGAGTTCCTCGGGCCGGACGAGGTGGCGGCGAAGGTCAACGCGACAAAGGTGCTGGGGGCAACATTTACGTCGCATTGCGCGGTGATTCACCCGGGGAAGCTGGTGCGGGGGCTGGCCGAGGTGGTGGAGCGGCTGGGGGTGACGATCTACGAGAACACCCGCGTGACCGCGATCGAGCCGGACACCGGGCAGGGCGCGCGGGCGGTGACCGAGCAGGGCGTGGTTCGGGCGGACGTCGTCGTCCGGGCGACTGAGGGGTTCACGCCCGGCCTCAAGAACGAAGGACGGACGGTCGCGCCGGTCTACTCGTTGGTCGTGGCGACCGAGCCGTTGAGTACGGCGACGTGGGAGCGGATCGGGCTGGCGGATCGGCCGACGTTCAGTGATCACCGGCATCTGATCATCTACGGGCAGCGGACGGCGGACGGCCGGCTCGTGTTCGGCGGGCGCGGAGCGCCGTACCACTTCGGGTCCCGCGTGCGGCCGGCGTACGACGAGGAACCGCGGGTGTTCGGGAAACTGCAGGCGACACTCAGAGAGCTGTTCGATCTGAACGACGTCCAGTTCACACATGCCTGGGGCGGAGCGCTCGGCGTACCGCGGGACTGGTGTGCGTCGGTCGGCCTGCAGAACGGCGTGGCCTGGGCAGGCGGGTACGTCGGCGACGGCGTCAGTACGACGAATCTCGCCGGCCGCACGCTCACCGACCTGATCCTCAACCGCGACACCCCGCTCACCCACCTGCCGTGGGTCGATCACCGATCCCGCCGCTGGGAGCCGGAGCCGTTCCGCTGGCTCGGCATCAACGCCGGCCTGCGCGCGATGACGCTGGCGGACGCCGAGGAGCGGCTGACCGGCCGCGACAGCCGGATCGCCCGGCTGATGGCCCCGCTACTTGGCCACTAGCTCCAGCGCGCTCAACGGCAATCCGGCCAGATGGATGCTCGGGAACATCCAGTCGTTCAGGATCGCCTCCGAGGTGGTGAGATGTCCGGCCAGCTCGGCCTGACTCAGCTCGAAGACGTGCGCCGGGTTACCGGTCAGGTCGACGACGGTCTGCATCAGCCCGGCCGCCTGCTGCTCCCACAGCGGATCGCCCGCGGCGACGTCGTCCGCGCGAATCAGCAGGACGTCGACGTCGGACTCGAGATCACCCTCGGCACGCGCGACCGCGCCGTACAGACTCGCATGCACCGGCTGCACCATCCAGCCGCTCAACTCCGCCGCCAACCGCCCAGCGAGCGCACCCCGCAGGTCGGCAAGGAACTCGACCACCGGCGCCGCGAGATGCCGCCGATTGAGGGTGTAGAGCAACGAGTTCCCCGCGTCGTCCACGTGCACCAGCCCGGTCGCGGCCAACCGCTGCAACACCAACCGGACGCCGGCCACACTCCCCTGCCCGGCCAGCTTGTGGATCTGCCGCCCGGACAGCCCGTCCTCCGCACGCGCCAACACCTGCAGAACCGGGCCGTCCAGCGACGGCACCACGGTGCTGATCGGGTTACTCAGGTCCATACATCGACATTAGTGACCAGTCAGCCCCGCACAGTAATCATCCTGACAGTTCAGCCTTTCACCGCGCCCGCCGTCAGGCCGGTCACGATGTAGCGCTGGAAGAGCAGGGCGAGGAGGACGGGCGGGAGTGCGGCCAGGACGCCGCCGGCGGCGACCAACCCGAAGTCGGACGAGAACTTGCCGGTGAACTCGGCGATCGCGACCGGGATCGTCTTGGAGTTCGACGTCGAGGTGAAGATCAGCGAGTAGAGGAACTCGTCCCAGGCGAGCAGGAAACCGAACATCGCGGTGGCGACGATGCCGGGGCGCGCCAGCGGCAGCACGATCCGGACCAGCGCCCCCAGCCGCGAGCAGCCGTCGACGCGGGCGGCGTCCTCCAGCTCGGTCGGCAGCCCGAGGTAGAAGTTGCTCATCGTCCACAGGCAGAACGGCGTGACGATCGAGCAGTAGGTGATGATCAGGCCGAGCTGGGTGTCGAGCAACTGCAGGTTCGCCAGCGCCAGGTAGAGCGGGATCACCAGGGCGATCGGCGGCAGCATGTAGATCGCGAGGAACGCGAACAACGTCGTCCGCCGGAACCGGAACCGCAGCCGGGCGAACGCGTACCCGCCCAGGCAGCCGACCACGAGCGAGATCAGCGTGGTCACCGACGCGACGACCAGGCTGTTCAGCATCGCGACCCGGAACGTCCCGGCGACGCCGTCCGGGCCGGAGGTGAAGATGTCCTGGTACCGCGACAGCGTCGGGTGCGACGGCCACAACGACCCGCTGGTGAGCTCGTCGGCCGGTGACAGGCTCGAGATCACCAGCCAGCCGAACGGCGCGAGCACCACGATCGCGAGGACGCCGCACATCGCATACTGGAACTTACGCATCAGACTCCCGCCATCTGGTTCTGCCGGAGCAGCCGCAGGTAGAACATCGCCAGCGCGCCGACCGCGATCACGATCAGGTAGGCGAGTGCGGCGCCGTACCCGAAGAGCTGGTTCGAGAAGGCCTGCAGATAGGTGTAGAAGGCAACGGTCTGCGTCCCGGACGCGGGCCCGCCGCCGGTCATCACGTAGACGATGTCGAACACCTTGAAGGCCTCGATCGTGCGCAGCACCAGCACCACCGCGATACTCGGCTTGAGCAGCGGGACGACGACCGACCAGAACGTCCGCCAGGTCGACGCGCCGTCCATCACCGCGGCCTCGCGGACCTCGGCCGGGATCGTCTGCAACCCGGCCAGCAGGAAGAACGCGACGATCGAGGTGTTCTTCCAGACGTCGGCGACGATCACCATGTTCAGCGCGAGGAACGGGCTGCTGCCCAGCCACTGGATCTCGGTGCCGAGCAGCTGGTTGAGGACGCCGTACTGGCCGTTGTCGATCCACCGCCAGAGCGCGCCGTTCACGATCGTCGGCAGCGCCCAGGGCAGCACGACGAGACTCCGCCACAGCCACTTGAACCGCAGCGGCGCGTTCAGCAGCAGCGCGACGCCCATCCCGAGTACCAGCTCGGCCGCGGTCGAGACGATCGTGAAGTACGCCGTGTGTCCGAGCACCGGGTAGAACGACGGATCCTGGAAGACCTTCGCGTAGTTGCCCAGCCCGGCGAACGGATAACTGCCGGGCATCGCGCTGTCGACGGCGTAGAACGACATCAGCAACGTCCGGACGACCGGGTAGAGCACCACCCCGAAAACGACGATTGCCGCAGGCAACAAGAGGAACAGCGCGAATCGTCCCTCGCCGCGGACCCGCTCCGGCCTCACGGCTGAAGCAGGCTGTTCGCCTTGTCGGCCGCGTCGTCGAGCGCCTTCTGCGCCGGCTTGCGTCCGAGGAGCGCGTTCTGCAGCTCCGCCTGCAGGACCTGGGAGATCGCGTTGTAGTTCTTCGCCTGCGGCCGCAGGATCAGGTCGTCGAGCTGCTTCTTGGCCTGCGGCACGACCTTCGGGTTCGTCTGCACGACCGCGGGATCGTCGTACGACGTCGCCCACACCGGCAGCGAGCTGAGCGCGTACTTGTCCTGCTCGGGCTGGCTGGTCAGGTGCGAGATGTACTTGAACGCGGCCGCCTGGTTCTTGCTGCCCGCGGTGACGCAGAGCGCCATCCCGCCGTTCACCCCCGGCCGGCCGACGGTCCCCTTCGGCGTCTGCGCGACCTGGACCTTCCCCGCGACCTTGCTCTGCTTCGCGTCGTTGGCCGCGCCGTACATGTACGTCCAGTTCAGCACCAGGCTCGCCTGGCCGGCCTGGAAGACGCGCTGGACGTCGGCCTCCAGCGACTGCGTGGACGCCGGGTTGGTCAGCCCGTCGACGATCGTCTGCCGCATGAACTCCAACGCCTGGACCCCTCCGCCGGCGTTGAAGGCAGCCTTACCCGAGTCGTCGAGGAACTTGCCACCCATCGCGCCGAGCAGCTGGGCGTAGTCGCAGACCAGCGCCTCGGCCTGCTGCCACGACCAGATCAGCGGGTACTTCACGACCCCGGCCTCCTTGAGCCGGCGAGCGGTCTTGAGGACGCCGTCCCAGGTGTCGAGCCACTGCGGGTTCGCGTGCGCGAGCGACAGGTGGGCCTCGTTCAGGAACAGGTACTTGCTGTCCATGATCCACGGGACGCCGTAGAGCTTCTGGTCGTACTGCGCGGTCTCGATCGCGCCGGCCAGCATCTCGGTCTTCCACTCCGGCGCCCACTGCCCGGTGACGTCGGTGATCATCTTCTTGCTGCCGAACTCGGCCGGCCAGATCACGTCGATCAGGACGACGTCGTACGTCCCGGCCGGGCCCGCGGCGACGATCTTGTCGTGCAGCGCCTCGTAGGCGACGAACTCCGGCGTCACCTTGATCTCCGGGTTCGCGGCGGTGAACGCGGCCGTCATCTTGGTGACGTCGGCCTCGGTGTACGCCGCCTGTTTCATGAACAGGGCCCGGATCTCGCCCTTGCCGCTGCCCTGGTCACCCGAGGTCGCGCCTTTGCCGCCGCTGCACGCGGCCAGCAGTGCCGCCAGCCCGGCGCCGCCGGCCGTCTTGAGCACGGTCCGCCTGTCGATCGCCACCATCGCCCCACTCCGGTCTTCTATTTGTTAGGCAACTTTCCTAACATACGGGCAGTATTATCAGGGCCGACGAGGGAGTCAAGAACTCTGCGAAGGTGAGCTATGAACCGTGCCGCGACGCCGATGCCGAGCGCCCGCGCGGTCTTGGACCGGCTGTTGACCCAGCCCGGGCCGCAGACCCGCTCCGAGCTGGCCGTTGCCTGCGGGCTGTCCCGACCCACGGTTTTCGCCGCCGTGGAGCGGCTGGAGGCACTTGGGCTGGTCGAGTCGCTGGGGCAGCGGAGCGGCCTCCCGGGGCGGACGGCGACGCTGTACGACGTCCCGGTCGGCGCCGGATGCGTGGCCGGGATCGACATCGGCGGCAGCAATCTGCGCGTCGCGATTTGTGACGTAAGTGGTACGCCGCTGGCGGAGTTGACTCGGCCGACGCAGGCTCAGGGCGCGGAGAGCGTCGTCCGGCAGGCGGTTGAGCTGCTGACGGAGGCGCGGGCTGCGGCCGGGCGGGCAGAGGTGCCGTTGCTGGCGGCTGGGGTTTCGACGCCGGGTGCGGTGGATGAGCGCACGGTGCGGTACGCGTGGAACCTGGGGCAGGAGACGCCGTACGACCTGTACTCGCAGTTGGCGGCCGCGATCGACGGGCCGGTGCTGCTGGAGAACAACGTGAACCTGGCCGCGATCGGTGAGCACCGGCACGGGGCCGGGGCGGAGCTGTCGACGTTCGCGGTGATCGCGATCGGCGCGGGGGTCGGCGCGGGGATCATGCACAACGGCGTCCTGCTGCGGGGTGCGCACGGCGCGGCCGGTGAGGTGGGCTTCCTGCCGACGGCGCGCGCCCGGCGGGGTACGCCGGCCGAGCCGGACGAAGCCGGTGGTCTAGCGCTTCTTCGCGAAGCCCGCGCCCTCGACCCGGCGCTGCGCGACGTTCAGGACCTGTTCGATCGGGCCCGCGCCGGCGACGACCGCGCGCTGTCCCTGGTCGAGGACGAGTGCCTGCGGATCCACGAGATCGTCACCGCGCTGAGCGCCGTCGTCGACCCCGAGACCGTCATCCTCACCGGCGGTATCGGCGACAACGAACTCCTCGCCACCCGCGTCGCGGCCCTCGCGGCGACACTCCCCGTCCCGATCAACATCCTTCGCTCCACCCTGGCCCACCGCGCCTCCCTCGTCGGCGCCATCGCCACCGCCACCGACCACGCCCACAAGCAATTGCTGGGCCGAACCGAAGCGCCGCCTTCGTCCAGTACCGGGTGAACTAGAAGCTGTTGGCTCGGGCTCGGGGGGTTTGGGTCATGCGGAGTTCGGTGGTGAAGGCGTAGCGGTCGCCGCGGTAGAGGGCTGAGGTGTACTCGAAGACGCGGTCGCGGCTGTCGAAGGAAATGCCGTGGGTGGCCAGGCAGGGCTGGGTGGTGGGGATGTCCAGCCAGGCGGCGGTCTTGGCGTCGGGCATGACGGGTTCGAGGCGGGAGGTGCCGCTGACGACGTCGATGCCGTAGCGGTGGGTGAGCAGGTCGTAGAGGGAGCCGTTGAGGTCGTCGGCCTCGAGACCGGGGACGTACGACGCGGGCAGCGTCGTCCGCTCGACGACCATCGGCAGGTCGTCGGCCAGCCGCAGGCGGGTGAACGCGATGATCGGGTCGCCGACCGGGATCCGCAGCCGGCGGGCGGCCGCGCGCTCGGCTTTCTGGTGGCGGAACTCGAGCATCTGGCTGCCCGGCCGCATCCCGCGCCGGCGGATGTCCTCGGAGAAGCCGATCATCCCCAGCCAGCGCGCGACCTTGGGCCGGGTCGTGTACGTCCCGCTCCCGTGCCGCCGGATCAGCAGCTCCTCGATGACCAGCTCGTCGACCGCCCGGCGCAGCGTCATCCGGGCGACGTTCCAGCGCACGGCCAGCTCCCGCTCCGGAGGCAGCGCGGCGCCCTCCGGCAGCGTGTCGATCAGACTCAGCAACAACGCCCGGATCTCGGCGGCCTTCCCCGGCAGCGAACCATGCATAGGCCAAGGCAACACCGGACCCTTGCACATCGAAACCCTTTCCATCAGCACCGAACCGAACCGGTGTAGACCACCTGAGCAAAACAAGCACGCTTGATTCTTTTTGCCGACCGTGCCACTCTCGGTGGCACGATCTCCACCCCCTGGGAGTGCCGCGTGCAAGTGGACGAAGTGCTGGCGGATGTGTGGGCCGAGAGCGCCGAGCTCGACCGGCTGGTCGGCGGGCTGGCCGCGGACGACTGGCGGACGCCGACGCCCGCCGAAGGCTGGACGATCGCGCACCAGATCGGCCACCTCGCCTGGACCGACGAGGCCGCGCGGCTGGCGGCGTCCGATCCCGACGGTTTCGCGGCGCTGCTCCAGCGCGGTTCGGCCAACCCGACCGGGTACGTCGACGATGCTGCTGCCGAGAGCGCCGCGCTGCCGCCGGATCAGCTGCTGGTCTACTGGAGAGAGACCCGCGAGGAGCTCCGGACGGCGCTCGGCGCGGTCCCGGCCGGCGCGAAACTCCCGTGGTTCGGCCCGCCGATGAGCGCGACCTCGATGGCGACCGCGCGCCTGATGGAGACCTGGGCGCACGGCCAGGACGTCGCCGACGCCCTCGGCGTCCGCCGTCCCGCCAGCAATCGCCTCCGCCACGTGGCCCACCTCGCCGTCCGCACACGCGCCTTCGCCTACCTCCTGCACGGCCGAACCGCGCCGGACGTCGACGTCCGCGTCGAGCTCACCGGCCCCGACGGCGACGTGTGGGCCTGGGGCCCGGAGGACGCACCCCAACGCGTGACCGGCCCAGCGCTGGACTTCTGCCTGCTGGCCACCCAACGCCGCCACCGAGCCGACCTCGCCGTAGTCGCGCACGGCGCGGACGCCGACGACTGGCTGAACATCGCCCAAGCGTTCGCAGGCCTCCCCGGCAAAGGCCGCACCCCCGGACAGTTCGCATGACCGCGCCGATCCGGATCGGTAACGCCTCCGGGTTCTACGGGGACCGGTTCAGTGCGGCGCACGAGATGCTGACCGGTGGTCCGCTCGATGTGCTGACCGGGGATTACCTGGCCGAGCTGACCATGCTGATTCTCGGGCGGGATCGGTTGAAGGATCCGTCACTCGGGTACGCGCGGACGTTCCTCAAGCAGCTCGAGACCGGGTTGGGGGAGGCGCTCGATCGCGGCGTGAAGATCGTCAGCAACGCGGGCGGGCTCAACCCCGCGGGGCTCGCGACCGCGATCGGGGAGCTGGCGGAGCGGCTCGGGTTGCAGCCGAAGATCGCGTACGTCGCGGGTGACGACATCCTGGCGCGGGCCGCGGAGCTCGAGCTGGGGACGCCGCTGACGGCGAACGCGTATCTCGGCGCCTGGGGGATCGCGGAGGCGTTGCAGGCCGGGGCCGATGTGGTGGTGACCGGGCGGGTGACCGATGCCTCGGTGATCGTCGGGCCCGCGGCGGCGCATCACGGCTGGAAGCGGACGCAGTACGACGAGTTGGCGGGCGCGGTCGCCGCCGGGCACGTGATCGAGTGCGGATGCCAGGCGACGGGTGGGAACTACGCGTTCTTCGGCGAGATCCGCGATCTCGGCCGGCCCGGGTTCCCGATCGCGGAGATCCACGCCGACGGCAGCAGCGTGATCACCAAACACGACAACACCGGCGGCGCGGTCACGATCGACACGGTCAAGGCCCAGCTGCTCTACGAGATCAGCGGCGCCCGGTACGCCGGTCCGGACGTGACGACCAGGCTCGACACGATCGAGCTCGCGGACGACGGCCCGGACCGGGTGCGGATCTCCGGCGTCCGCGGTGAGGCGCCGCCGCCGACGTACAAGGTCTCGCTGAACAGCATCGGCGGCTTCCGCAACGAGGTCACGTTCGTGTTGACCGGTTTGCAGCTGGAGGAGAAGGCCGAGCTGGTGAAGGCGCAGCTCGAGCGGGCGCTGGTCAAGCGCCCGGCCGAGCTGACCTGGACGCTCGCCTGGACGGAGAAGCCGAACGCGGAGTCCGAGGAGGAGGCCAGCGTCTACCTGCGGTGCGCGGTGAAGGATCCGGACCCGAAGGTCGTCGGGCGCGGGTTCTCCAGCGCGGCGGTCGAGCTGGCGCTGTCCAGCTACCCCGGCTTCCACGCGGTCGCGCCGCCCGGCGACGGTTCGCCGTACGGAGTGTTCCGGGCCGGGTACGTCGACATCCACGACGTCGAGCACGTCGTCGTCCACGCCGACGGGTCGCGCTCGATCATCGAACCCGCCGCCGAGACGCAGGCGCTGACACCGGCCGAGGACGCCGGGCTCCCGATCCCGCTGCCGTCCCTGGCGTCGACCGGTCGGCCGCGGACGCGCGAGGTCCCGCTCGGCCGGATCGCGGGCGCGCGCTCCGGTGACAAGGGCGGCGACGCGAACGTCGGCGTCTGGGTCCGCGACGAGAAGGCCTGGCGCTGGCTCGCGCACACGCTCACGGTCGAGCTCTTCCAGGAGCTCCTGCCGGAGACCCGCGAGCTGACCGTCACGCGGTACCTGCTGCCCAACCTCTGGGCGGTGAACTTCGTCGTCGAAGGTCTGCTCGGCGAGGGCGTCGCGGCCCAGGCCCGCTTCGATCCGCAGGCGAAGGCCGTCGGCGAATGGCTGCGATCTCGCTATGTCGACATTCCGGAGATGTTGCTGTGACGGCGTTCGCGGCGTCCGTCCGGCGGTTCATGGCGGCCGAAGTGCTCCCGAACCTGGACCAGTGGGAGCGCGACGGCCTGCTGCCGCGGGAGCTGCACCAGAAGGCCGGCGAGCTCGGCCTGCTCGGCGTCGCCTTCCCGGAGGCGGTCGGCGGTGGCGGCGGATCGCTCCGCGACGCGCTCGCGGTGGTCGAGGAGATGCACTACGCCGGCGGCTCCGGCGGCCTGGTCGCGTCGCTGCTGACCTGCGGGATCGCCGTCCCACATATCGTCGCCGCTGGCAATCAAGAGCAGATCGACCGATGGGTTCGCCCGACCCTGGACGGCGAGCTGATCGGCGCGCTCGCGATCACCGAACCCGGCGGTGGTTCGGATGTCGCGAGTCTGCGGACGACGGCCCGTCGGGACGGCGACGAGTTCGTGGTGAACGGCGCCAAGACATTCATCACCTCCGGCGTCCGGGCCGACTTCGTGACCACCGCCGTCCGCACCGATGGGCCGGGTGCGCACGGGATCAGCCTGCTCGTGATCGAGAAGGACACACCCGGTTTCGAGGTGTCCCGCAAGCTGGAGAAGATGGGCTGGCTGTGCTCCGACACGGCTGAGCTGTCGTTCACCGACGTCCGCGTCCCGGTCGGCAATCTGGTCGGCGCGGCCGGCTCCGGGTTCGTCCAGCTCGCGGTGAACTTCGTCGCCGAGCGGCTGACACTCGCCGTCCAGGCGTACGCCGGGGCGCAGCGCGCGCTCGATCTGACCGTCGAGTGGTGCCGCGACCGGGAGACGTTCGGCCGGCCGCTGATCTCGCGGCAGACCGTCCAGCACACGCTCACCGAGATGGCCCGCCGGATCGACGTCGCGCGGGTCTACGTGCACGCGATCGCGGACCGGGCCGAACGCGGCGAGGACGTGATCGCGGAGGTGTGCTTCGCCAAGAACACCGCCGTCGAGGCCGGGCAGTGGGTGTGCGACCAAGCGCTTCAGCTGCACGGCGGGATCGGGTACATGCGCGAGGCCGAGGTCGAGCGCCAGTACCGCGACCAGAAGATCCTCGCGATCGGCGGGGGCACGACCGAGATCCTGACCACCCTGGCCGCCAAACGACTGGGATACACAGCATGAGCTCTGTTGAATGCCACGCTCCGCGCGGCGGGTCGCGGGGCTGTGACTCCAGTCCTTCCCTCGTCGCTCCAGTCGCTTCGCTCCCTCCACTCCTCAGTCCAGGCCAGGAGGCCCCGTGACCAACCGCGAGGCGATGCTGGAGAAGCTCGCCGCTCTCGACGTCGAGCACGCCAAGGCGCTGGCCGGGGGCGGGGAGAAGTACGTCGCCCGGCACCACCAGCGCGGCAAGCTGCTGGCGCGGGAGCGGATCGAGCTGCTGATCGATCCGGACTCGGCGTTCCTGGAGTTGTCGCCACTGGCGGGCTGGGGCTCGGACTTCACCGTCGGCGCGAGCCTGGTCACCGGGATCGGCGTCGTCGAGGGCGTCGAGTGCCTGATCACGGCGAACGACCCGACCGTCAAGGGCGGCGCGAGCAACCCGTGGACCCTGCGGAAGGCGTTGCGCTCGGACGAGATCGCCCGCGCGAACCGGCTGCCGGTGATCAGCCTGGTCGAGTCCGGCGGCGCGGATCTGCCGACGCAGAAGGAGATCTTCATCCCCGGCGGGGCGATGTTCCGCAACCTGACCCGGTTGTCGGCCGAAGGGATCCCGACGATCGCGCTGGTCTTCGGCAACTCGACCGCGGGCGGCGCGTACATCCCCGGGATGAGCGACTACGTGGTGATGGTCGACGGCGGCGCCAAGGTGTTCCTGGCCGGGCCGCCGCTGGTGAAGATGGCGACCGGTGAGGACGCCGACGACGAATCCCTCGGCGGAGCATCGATGCACGCCCGGAAGTCGGGTCTCGCGGACTACTTCGCCGTCGACGAGCAGGACGCGATCCGGCTCGGCCGGCAGATCGTCTCCCGGCTGAACTGGCGAAAGGCGGGCCCGGCGCCCGCTCCGGCGTACGCGGAACCCCGGTACGACGCGGACGAGCTGCTGGACATCGTCCCGGGGGATCTGAAGGTGCCGTTCGACCCGCGGGACGTCATCGAGCGCGTGGTGGACGGGTCGGTGTTCGACGAGTTCAAGCCGCTGTACGGGTCGTCGCTGGCGACCGGATGGGCCTCGGTGCACGGGTACCCGGTGGGGATTCTCGCCAATGCGCGGGGCGTGCTGTTCAGCGAGGAGTCGCAGAAGGCGGCGCAGTTCATCCAGCTCGCGAACCGGTCGAACACGCCGTTGATCTTCCTGCACAACACGACCGGATACATGGTCGGGCAGGAGTACGAGCAGGGCGGCATCATCAAGCACGGCGCGCAGATGATCAACGCGGTCGCCAACTCCAAGGTGCCGCACGTGTCGATCCTGATGGGCGCCTCCTACGGCGCCGGCCACTACGGGATGTGCGGCCGCGCCTTCGACCCGCGCTTCCTGTTCGCCTGGCCGTCGGCCAAATCCGCGGTGATGGGCCCCCAACAACTGGCCGGCGTCCTCTCGATCGTCGCCCGCGCGGCGGCGTCCGCCAAAGGCATGCCGTACGACGAGGACGGCGACGCCAAGATGCGCGCCTACGTCGAGGGCCAGATCGAAGCCGAGTCCCTCCCCACCTTCCTCTCCGGCCGCCTCTATGACGACGGCGTCATCGACCCCCGCGACACCCGCACCGTCCTCGGCATCTGCCTCTCCGCCATCCACTCCGCCCCAGTCGAAGGCACCTCGTCCTTCGGCGTCTTCAGGATGTGAGCCGCATGTTCTCTTCGGTGTTGGTGGCCAATCGGGGTGAGATCGCTCGTCGGGTTTTCCGGACTGCGCGTTCGCTCGGGTTGTCGACGGTGGCTGTTTATTCGACTGCGGACGCCGAGGCGCCGTTCGTGGATGAGGCGGATGCGGCGGTGCTGCTGCCGGGGAATGCGCCTGGTGACACGTATCTGCGGGGTGAGCTGATTGTGGCGGCGGCGCTGCGGGCGGGGGCGGACGCCGTCCATCCGGGGTATGGGTTCTTGTCGGAGAACGCGGGGTTCGCGCGGGCGGTGGTGGATGCCGGGCTGACGTGGATCGGGCCGCCGGTGGATGCGATCTCGTCGATGGGGTCGAAGATCGAGGCGAAGAAGCTGATGGCGGCGGCTGGGGTACCGGTTCTTGCTGAGCTGACGCCGGCTGAGGTGTCGGCTGCTGACCTGCCGGTGTTGGTGAAGGCGTCGGCGGGTGGTGGTGGGCGCGGGATGCGCGTGGTCTCGCGGCTGGAGGATCTGGCGGCTGAGATCGACGCTGCTTCCGCTGAGGCGTTGTCGGCGTTCGGCGATGGGACGGTGTTCTGCGAGCGGTACTTGGCCGCTGGCCGGCACATCGAGGTGCAGATCATGGCTGATCAGCACGGGACGATCTGGGCTGTTGGCGAGCGGGAGTGCTCGATCCAGCGGCGGCATCAGAAGGTGGTCGAAGAAGCGCCGTCGCCGTTGGTCGAGCGGATTCCGGCGATGCGGCCGTTGTTGTTCGACGCTGCTCGTAAGGCGGCTGCGGCGATCAACTACGTGGGTGCGGGGACGGTCGAGTTCCTCGCCGACGAGTCGGGCCAGTTCTACTTCCTGGAGATGAACACGCGGCTGCAGGTCGAGCATCCGGTGACCGAGGAGACGACCGGGCTGGATCTGGTCGAGCTGCAGTTCGCCGTCGCCGCTGGTGAGCGTCTCCCGCCGGAGCCGCCGCCGACTGTCGGTCACGCGATCGAGGTCCGCCTCTACGCCGAGGACCCGCAGAACGATTGGCAACCCCAGACGGGGCTGCTCCATCGGGTGGCCTTCGACGGAAACTTTGCGTCTCCTGGAGCCACAAAGTTTCCGCGTAGCGGGTTGCGCATCGACTCGGGGGTTGAGGGTGGGTCGGTGGTTTCGGCTTATTACGACGCGATGTTGGCGAAGGTGATTGCTTACGGCACCGATCGGGCGGGGGTGGCTCGGCGGTTGGCTGGGGTTCTGGAGCGGGCCGCGATTCACGGGGTGGGGACCAATCGGGAGTTGCTGGCTTGGGTGCTGCGGCATCCGGCGTTCCTTGCGGGGGAGACGGATACGGCGTTCTTCGAGACGCATGGGGTGGGCGCGCCGGCTGATGAGGGCGCGGTGCGGCTGGCCGCGTTGGCGGCGGCGCTTGCCGATGCGGCTGGACGGCGGAACGGGTTGCCCAGCGGGTGGCGGAATCTGGCGTCGCAGCCGCAGCGGAAGAGCTACCGGGTCGGCGAGACGACGTACGACGTCGAGTATCGGCTGACCAGGGACGGGCTGGTGGTGGACGGCGACGTCCGGTTGCTGGCGAGTTCACCCGACCGGGTGGTGCTGGAGGTGGACGGCGTCCGGCGGGTGTTCGAGGTGGCGGCGTACGACGGGCTCGTCTGTGTGGGGCCGATCAGTCTGGTGCCGGTGCCGCGGTTCGTGGATCCGTCGACGCGGATGGCGGCGGGGTCGCTGGTGGCGCCGATGCCGGGGACGGTGATTCGGGTGGGCGTTGCGGTGGGAGATGCCGTGAAACAAGGGCAGCCGCTGCTGTGGGTCGAGGCGATGAAGATGGAACACGTGATCGCGGCGCCGGCCGACGGAGTGGTCGAGGCGCTGAAAGTCGAGGCGGGTCAACAGGTCGAGGTCGGCGCCGTACTGGCGGTCGTTGGGGAGGAAGCATGAGCTTTGTCGAGTCCGAGGAGCGTCAGGCGCTACGGAAGGCCGTTGGCGAACTGGGGAAGAAGTACGGGTACGCCTGGTTCGACGAGCAGGCGCGGAGCGGCGGGAACACGACCGAGCTGTGGCTCGAGGCCGGCAAGCTCGGGTATCTCGGCGTCAACCTGCCGGAGGAGTACGGCGGGGGCGGCGGCGGGATGGGCGATCTGTCGATCGTGCTGGAGGAGCTCGGCGCGGCCGGCTGCCCGCTGCTGATGATGGTCGTCTCGTCGTCGATCGTCGGCACGGTGATCGCCCGGTTCGGGACCGGTGAGCAGAAGCAGCGCTGGCTGCCGGGGCTGGCCGACGGGTCGACGACGATGGCGTTCGCGATCACCGAGCCGGACGCCGGATCGAACTCGCACAACATCACCACGACGGCCCGGCGGACCGAGGACGGCTGGTCGCTGACCGGGCGGAAGGTCTACATCTCCGGCCTGGACGTCGCGCAGGCCGTGCTGGTCGTCGGTCGCACCGAGGACGCCCGGACCGGCAAACTCAAACCCGCGCTGTTCGTCGTCCCGACCGATGCGCCCGGGGTCGAGTTCCAGCAGATCGAGATGGATCTGATCAGCCCCGACAAGCAGTTCACCCTCTTCCTGGACGACGTCCAGCTGCCGCGCGAGGCGTTGGTCGGCGCCGAGGACGCCGCGCTGATGCAGCTCTTCGCCGGGCTGAACCCGGAGCGGATCATGGCGTCGGCGTTCGCGCTCGGCATCGCCCGGCACGCGCTCGGCAAGGCCCTCGCCTACGTCAAGGAGCGTCAGGTCTGGAAGACCCCGATCGGCGCGCATCAAGGCATCGCGCACCCGCTGGCCCAGGTCAAGATCGAGCTCGAGCTGGCCCGGTTGATGATGCAGAAGGCGGCCGCGCTGTACGACGCCGGCGACGACCTCGGCGCGGGCGAGGCCGCGAACATGGCCAAGTACGCCGCCGGCGAGGTCGCCGTCCGGGCCACCGACCAGGCCGTCCAGTCACTCGGCGGGAACGGGATGACCAAGGAGTACGGCGTCGCCGCGCTCTCGGTCGCCGCGCGGGCGATCCGGATCGCGCCGGTCAGCCGCGAGATGATCCTCAACTTCGTCGCCCAGCACAGCCTTGGTCTGCCCAAGTCCTACTGAAAGGCCGCCCCCGATGATCATCACCAGCCAGTTCCCGCCCGTCGAGATCCTCGATCTGCCGCTGCACGAGGCCGTGCTCGGCCGCGCCCAGGAGTTCGGCGATCGGCCCGCGCTCGTGGACGGCGTCAGCGGGCGCGAGCTCAGCTACGCGCAGCTGGACGGGATGACCCGGCGGGTCGCGGCCGGGCTGGCCGAGCTCGGCATCCGCAAGGGTGACGTGATTGCGCTCTACAGCCCGAACACGATCCTCTACCCGGTCGTCTTCTACGGCGCCACCCGCGCGGGCGCGACCGTGACCACGGTCAACGCGCTCTACACCGCGGACGAACTGCACAAACAGCTGCTCGACTCCAAGGCCAAGCTGCTGGTGACGATCTCGCTGTTCCTGCCGGTCGCGACGGCCGCGGTCGAGGGGACCGACGTCACCGAGATCTTCGTCTGTGATCAGGCCGAGGGGTACCGCTCGGTGCTGGAGCTGGTCGCGTCGACCGCGCCCGAGCCGACGGTGATGATCGACCCGGCGTCCGATGTCGCCGTCCTGCCGTATTCGAGCGGGACGACCGGCGCGGCCAAGGGCGTGATGCTGACGCACCGGAACATCGCGACCAACCTCGCGCAGGCGGAGGCGACGTTCTCGATGGGTGCGGGCGAGCGGATCATCGCGATCCTGCCGTTCTTCCACATCTACGGGCAGTCGGTGTTGATGAACCTGCCGTTCCGGTTCGGCGCGACGGTCGTCGTCCTGCCGAAGTTCGACCTGCAGCAGTTCTTGACCGTGCTCGACGAGCAGAAGATCACGCGGGCGTTCGTGGCGCCGCCGATCGTGCTGGCGCTGGCGAAACACCCGGCGGTGGACGGCGTGGACCTGTCGGCGTTGAAGTATCTGACGTCGGCCGCGGCGCCGCTGGATGCGGAGCTGGGCGACGCGTGCGCGAAGCGCCTCGGGCTGACGTCGGTCCTGCAGTGCTACGGGATGACGGAGCTGTCGCCGGGGACGCACGCCGTCCCGCAGGACGAGCCGAACCCGCCGGCCGGCGCGGTCGGATTGTTGTTCCCGTCGACCGAGCAGCGGATAGTTGGCGCCGATGGCAACGATGTGCCGGACGGCGAGGTCGGCGAGGTGTGGATCCGGGGACCGCAGGTGATGAAGGGCTACCTGGGCCGGCCCGCAGAGACCGACGCGACCGTGGACGCCGACGGCTGGTTGCACACCGGGGACCTCGGGCGGGTCGATGAGCGCGGCTACCTGTACGTCGTGGATCGGGTCAAGGAGCTGATCAAGTACCACGGGTATCAGGTGCCGCCGGCGGAGCTGGAGGCTGTCCTGCTGACGGATCCGCGGATCGCGGACGCGGCGGTGATCGGCGTCCAGGAGGAGGGCAACGAGGTGCCGAAGGCGTTCGTGGTGCCGACTCCGGGGTCAGGGCTGACGGAGGCCGACGTCCTGGAGTACGTGGCGGCGCGGGTGGCGCCGTACAAGAAGGTGCGGCAGGTGGAGTTCATCGAGGCGGTGCCGAAGGCGGCGTCCGGGAAGATCCTGCGGCGTGAGCTGCGAGCTCGCGAGGCCGCTCGTGAGTGATGCCCTCCTGCGGGAGCCGCAACAGGACCGGAGCCGGGCGACTCGGCAGCGGCTGCTCGAAGCCGCGGTCGAGTCACTGGCCGAGGTCGGGTACGCCGCGACCACGGTCAGTGTGGTCGCGGCACGGGCCGGAGTGTCACGGGGAGCCGCGCAGCACCACTTCCCGACCCGGGCCGACCTGTTCGCGGCCGCCGTCGAGTACATGACGGAGGTCCGGCTGGCCGAGATCCGTGCGCAGGCTGGGCGGCTGCCGAGCGGACCGGGCCGTACGGAGGCCATCGTCGGCATGCTCGCGGAGGTCTACACCGGGCCGCTCTTCCGGGCCGCCCTGCACCTCTGGGTCGCTGCGTCGACCGAGGACAGCTTGCGCGAGCAGATCGTCCGGCTGGAAACCCACGTCGGTCGGCAGGCGCACCGCGCGCTCCTCGACGTACTGGATGTTTCGGAGCGGACGCCGGGCGTTCGGGAGACTGTCCAAGGCGTACTGGACATGGCACGCGGTCTGGGCCTCGCTGGGCTGCTCTCGGACGACAGCGCGCGCCGGCGCGGCATCGTCCGGCAGTGGAGCCGCATCCTCGATCGCGTTCTGCTCAGCGGGCCTGTCGACGAGTGATCTTCACCGCCAGTTCCTCTGGGTCGCAGTCGGCCAGGTAGTCGCGGACCAGCAGGTGGATGAAGGCGTACTCGCCGGGGGCGGTGCGGGCGAGGACGAAGCGGTCGGCGGCGTACCGGAGGAAGGCGCCGCGGCGCCAGGGGAGGTAGCCGGCCCAGCAGAGCAGTACGTCGTACAGGACGCGGTAGACCGGTCCGGCGTGGAGCGCCGTGCGTCGCATCACGCCCATGGCGAAGAAGCCGATCAGCAGACCCGGTAGGACGGTCAGCTCGGTCGGTGCGAAGCCGGCACCGAGTAGTACGGCGAGGAGCAGACCGACTGCACCGCCAGCACCGGCCCACGGTGCCAGCCGCCAGCGTGACCCGCTGCCCGCAATCGCCTGCCAGAACGTCGGCAAGCGGGTCAGGACCCGGATGCACCATCCGGCCAGCAGACCGATCTCCAACCCGGTCGCGAATCCGACTGCGGTCGGGAGCAGCTCGATCAGGCCCGTGAACGCGGTGAACAGGACGACGCTGACCGCAGTGCCGGCGACTGCGCACAGAACGAGGGCCAGGAGCTGCCGCCGGTCGAGGCGAGCCGCCACCCCACCGGCAAACGGCCAGCGGCAGGCCAACAGCACGGCTGGCACCGCAACGGCCAGCCCGGTCAGGACGCCGTACTGCGCCGCCAGCACGACCGTCGAACCAGCAACCAGTCCAGTGAGCAGCGCGGGCAGGCAGATCGCATGGAGGAGGTAGACGACGTCCGGCTGAAGCAGTCCATCCCGGCCGTCTGAGTTGGGCCAGCGTGGCACCACGACCTGTGCGCCCAGCCGCTCCGCCGTCCGGCTGGCGAGGGTCCGGAGCGCGCGGACGGCGGTGCGCGCGTCGTACTGGCGACTGTTCGGACGACGGCGGGCCAGCACTTCGACGATGAACGTGTCGAAGAGATCGCGGCGGACGTCGGTGCCGGCCAGCTCCTCGGGCGCACGGTCCTGGTAGGCGAGGAGCAGCACGTTCAGCATCAGCGGCGAGGTGACGAGGTCCCAGAGCTCCTCGTCCTGCTCGATCGCTGCGCGGGCGCCGTCCAGCTCGGGTCCGACGGCGGCGAAGTAGTCGAGGACCTGTTGTCTGCTGAGCGGTCTGATGTGGACGGCGCCGTTCAGCGTGAGCTTGTTGGTGAGCTGGTCGTAGTCGTGCGTGCGGCAGGTGACTGCGAGCTGGACGACTCGGTAGTTGACCCGCAGGTCGTGCAGCACTCCGGCGAACTTCTCCCGGTGGTTGGCGTCGATCTCGTCCAGCCCGTCGAGCAACAGGGCGAGGTCACCGCGCAACAACCAGATCCGGCCGACCGCGGGCGGAATGCCGTACCGCGCGTCCAGCTCGGTCAGCAGCCAGTGCACGAACCCAGCCAGCAGCGGGCTGTCCCGCGGGTGGTCCTCCGGATTCCGCGACACCGCGCCGCCCCAGCTGCTCAGGTCGAGCAGCACCGGAATCGGTTGACTCGGATCGGCCTGAGCCCGCGCCGTCAGCGCCCGCGCGAGCCTGGTCAGCAGCGTCGTCTTCCCGGCGCCGGGCGCGCCCAGGATCAGCATCGCCTCCTGCAGCGAGTCGAACACCACCGCGATGTCGGCGTCGTCCGGCAGCTCCAGCGGCGCGCTGTCGATCGGCTGCACAGTCAGGTCGTACGGCCGAACAACCTCCTCCGGACGCCGATCCAGCGCGAGCGCCACCCGAGTCCGCGCGGCCAGCGACACCGCGACCCGCTGATTCAGATAGGCATCGACCCGTGTCAACGCGTTGGGCCGGTTCCGCGGCTGATCGGCCGACCGGCTGGAGATCGCCGGCCGCCGTCGACTCCGCACCTCGCCCAGCCCGGCGCCGATCGCCACCAGCCAGAGCACCCCGATCACCGGCCAGGTCCACCCGACATAGGGCGCCAGGAACCCCGGCGCCGTCCCTCCGGTCCCCACATTGATCGCGATCGGCAACAAGACCAACGTCAGCGACACCGTCACCACGAGCACGACAGCCCGCAGCAACCCCTCGGGGATCCTCACGCCCCGGAGCGTAGCGGTCCGGGCGCGTTCCGGCTCGTGGATCGGGCTGCCGGAGTTGTTCAACGATCACGTAAGTTGACCTTTGTCATGACTGCTGAGCGGATCGATCCCACCGGTGTCGGGCTGCGGTCGGAGCGGGGCCCGGTCCTGCTCGCGG
Source organism: Kribbella sp. NPDC104218 (assembly GCF_055584105.1). Taxonomy (NCBI): domain Bacteria; kingdom Bacillati; phylum Actinomycetota; class Actinomycetes; order Propionibacteriales; family Kribbellaceae; genus Kribbella; species Kribbella sp. NPDC104218. Next base: position 1,883,349 of record NZ_JBVJMQ010000001.1, on the reverse strand, counting down.
TGATGTTGAGCACCGGGCTGGTCGCGCTGGACGCGACCATCCTGGCGACCGCCGTACCATCGGTCGTCGAGGACCTCGGCGGGTTCACGCAGTTCCCCTGGCTGTTCTCGATCTATCTGCTGGCGCAGGCCGTCTCGGTGCCGATCTACGGCAAGCTGGCCGATCTGCGCGGCCGCAAGCCGATGATCCTGTTCGGGGTCACGTTGTTCGTGGTCGGCTCGGTGCTCTGCGGGTTCGCCTGGAGTATGCCGTCGCTGATCGCGTTCCGGCTGATCCAGGGGCTCGGGGCGGGGGCGATCCAGCCGATCGGGATGACGATCATCGGCGATATCTACACGGTCGCCGAGCGGGCCAAGGTGCAGGGCTACCTGGCCAGCGTCTGGGGGATCTCGTCGTTCGTCGGGCCGACACTCGGCGGCGTCTTCTCCGACTACATCTCCTGGCGGTGGATCTTCTTCGTCAACGTCCCGCTCGGGGTCGCCGCGGCGATCGTGCTGCGGCGGCGCTTCCAGGAGCAGGTGATCGAAAAGACCAGACACCGGATCGACTACGCCGGGGCCGTGCTGCTCGCGGTCGGCGGCTCGCTGCTGCTGCTCGGCCTGCTCGAGGGCGGCGTGATGTGGGCCTGGGACTCGCCGACGAGTATCGCGATCCTGACCGTGGCGGTGCTGCTGATCGTGGCGTTCGCGTTCGTCGAGCGCCGGGCCGCGGAGCCGATCCTGCCGCCGTGGGTGCTGAGTCGCCGGGTGCTGAACGCGGCCAACGCGACGGCGTTCCTGATCGGGCTGCTGATGATGGGCCTGTCGACGTATGTGCCGGTCTTCGCCCAGGGCGTGCTCGGGACGTCGGCCCTGGTCGCCGGCTTCGCGCTGGCCGCGATGACGATCGGGTGGCCGATCTCGGCGTCCCTGTCCGGGCGGATCTACCTGCGGCTCGGGTTCCGCTCGACGATGCTGATCGGTACGGCGTTCGTCGTCCTCGGCTCCGCCGTCCTCTGGACGGTCGGTCTGCACAGCACCGTCTGGCACCTCGCGGCTGCCTGCTTCGTGATCGGCGTCGGCCTCGGCTTCTCGTCGGCCCCGGCAGTCGTCGCCGCGCAGTCCTCGGTCGACTGGCAGCACCGCGGCGTCGTCACCGGCGCCAACATGTTCGCCCGCTCGGTCGGCAGCGCAGTCGGCGTCGCCGCCTTCGGTGCAGTCGCCAACGGCGAGATCGCCGCCCGCCTCGGCGGAGCACACGCCGACCTCGAGAACGTCCCCGGCACCGTCCTGGCTCCCGCCGTCCACGCCGTCTTCGTCGGAGCCGCCGGCGCCGCCGTCCTCCTGGTCGTCGCCGTCCTCTTCATGCCGAACCGCCTCAAGCAACCGGCCTAACCCGGCAGCGGCCCAGCCACCGCCAGCCAGATCCCCAGCCCGACGAGCACGATCCACACCGGCCACAACGCCTTGCCGATCAGCGCCCGAGGCCGCGGCGGAAGCGGGCTGCCTGCGACCTTGCCCGCGATCAGGTACACGATCAGCACGACGCCGAACATCGTCAGGACGGTGCCGACCGCTGCGCCCCACCCGTACCCGAGCGGCAGTGCGTCGGCCCACACCTCCCCGAAGATCTGCTCCTCGGAGGGGCCCCGGTGACCGGTCCTCAGCATCGCCGACGACGCCCCGATCGCCAGCGCCGTCGCCCCGACGACCTTGTGTACGGACGGCGGCACGCGCTCACCGAACCGGAGCAGCGCCGAGATCACCAGCATCGGTACCCCGACCCAGGCCCACCCCAGCAACCGCAACGTCAGCTCGTCATGCCCAACCTGCCCACCGACCCACCCGACCACATCCTTGACGAACCAGCGCCCGCCAACCGCTGCGACCAGCAACGTGACCATGAACGTGACGGCCGCCGCCGTCCCCCACCGTCCCTGCGCCGCCGCAAGCCCGGCGACAAATGGTCTGTTCCGCATGCGGGCACTCTGCCAGCCGGCCGGGCTAAGTTGCGTCACATGCGTGCTGTGGACTGTGTCGGAGCCCTGATCCAAGACCGGTACGGCCGGATCTATGTACATCGCCGGTCACCGGACCGCCGGCTGTTCCCCGGGCTGTGGGACGTCGTCGGCGGGCATCTTGAACCGGGGGAGACGGCGGAGGAGGCGTTGCGGCGGGAGGTCGCGGAGGAGACGGGGTGGACCGTCCGGGAGATCTTGGCGACGGTGGCCGACTGGGAGTGGGAGCACGACGGACGGGTTCGGCGCGAGCTCGACTACCTGGTGACTGTGGACGGCGACCTGGACCAGCCGCGGTTGGAGGTCGGGAAACACGACAGGTCCGCCTGGGTCGGTCCCGACGAGCTGGAACTGCTGATGGTCGGCCGGACGGACGGCGACCGACGGCTGCGGGACGTCGTGGCGTCCGCCGTCCGGACCCGGATGACCGACCGGCTCCGGCTGGAGCCGATCACCGGACCTGGTCCGGTCCTGACCGGACATGGACCGGACCTCGTCCGCCTGTTCGCCGATCCGTGGGTGGCGCAGTGGTACGGCGGCGCCTGGTCGGGTGAGGTGGCCGCGGAGCGGGCGGCCGAGCTGGGTGCGGCCTGGGAACGTGACGGCGCGAGCAAGTGGATCGCGTACGAGCGGTCCACCGGCGAGCTCGCCGGTCGGGGAGGGCTCTCGCGGTTGCCGGCGGGCTCGACCGTGACCACGGCCATCGAAGCGCTGGCGGGCCCCGAGTGGAGCGTCGACCGGCTGGAACTCGGCTGGGCGCTGGTCGAGTCGGCGCGGGGGCGCGGGCTGGCGACCGAGATCGGTCGAGCGGGGCTGGAGTTCGCGTTCGAGACGCTGGGCGCACGCTCGGTGATCGCTTTCACCGAGCGTCACAACCAGGCCTCCCGCGCGGTGATGGAGCGGCTCGGAATGGCGTTCGCCGGTGAGATCACGGCGGAGGGCTGGATCGCCGGCGTCCTCGGCGTCCAGCCGGAAGCGCCGTTCGCGGTCTATCTGGCCCGGACATGAGAGTGGCTCCGCTGTGTGACCGCCCAGGCGCGGCGGTCACACAGCGGAGCCGACCACCTCAGGGGGTGGTTCCTGGTGAGGTGTCAGGAACCACCGGTGGTGTCCTACCGCCCAGGACACTCGGCCCCGGCCCTGGCCCGAGGTGTCGGCCAGGAGGTGGTGGTTGGAACGGCTGGGCGGCGGCGATACAGGGACTCAACCGCCAAGCCCAGCCGGGCTGTTGGGCGGTGTGGTCCGGGGCTGAGGAGTGCCCCGGACCACACCTGTGGTTTCGTCCGGTGCTGAGGAGTGCGCCGGACCTTCACAGAAGCCGAACCCTGAGCGTGAGGAGCCCCCAGGGTGCAGCGAACCGGGTCTGAGGAGGACCCGGACATCAAATGGGTGTTTCAGTCGGTGCTGTCGAGCGGGCCGAGCAGGTCGTTGGTGACTTTCAGACCGGCGAAACGGCGGCGCATCGCCTGCTCGTAGCGGGCCGCCAGCGGCGCCTCCGCGACGTACTGAGCGATCACGTGCTCGCCGAACCAGACCCGAACTCGCCTTCGGTGCTGTCTCGACGTGATTTCCGCGATGGTCACTGCCACTCACCCCGTAACTCTGAGCCCTTGCAACCAGTTGGACTTACTGGTTGTCATGGCAGTAATGGTGCACGAGCCCAACGTGACCGCTCTAGGACCTGAAGAGGACCTTTGCCGGACCTCTCGAGGACCTCTGGCGGACATCTGGGGGACAGCACCTTGTCGTGGGGCATGAGTCGAGACAACGTCTGTTCTGACGTGAACGGGAGGAACGATGGCGGCGAGGTTGGCGCCTAAGACGGTCCTGGCGCACTTGATCCAGCGCCGGAACCAGACCTACTCCGAGATCGTCGCCGAGTTCGTCGAGCTGGGTGGAACCATCACCGAGCGGCACCTGCGGCGTCTCGCATCGGGCGAGCGGGCAGGCACCACTCCACAGACCCGGCGCACCCTGCAACGCATGTTCGGAAAGCCGGTCGAGGAGCTCCTCGCGCCGTACGTCCCCGAGCAGCCGGCCCCGCAGTACACGGGGGGCCAGCAGGTGGTGCCGGCCCCTGCCGCGAGTGGACGGATCACGACAGGTACTGAGATGGAGGTTCTCGACATGGCTGCCAGCCGAGCGAGGGCATTTGCCCTTGCGGCCCAGTCCGGTCTCGGAAGCGAGGCCATGGAACAGGTGTACGACGACGTTCGCCACGTCGCGAAGGCGTACCCTCAGCGCCCACTCCCGGAGATCCTCGGCCAGCTGGTCGAGACCCAGGACCTGGTGTTCGCCCTGCTGGAGAGCCGGCAGCGCCCGGAGCACCTGCGGCAGCTCTACTTCCTCGGCGGGGTGACCGGCGGCCTGCTCGCCAAGGCCTCGCACGACCTCGGTAACCCGCACGCCGCCCTCACCCAGGCCCGGACGGCGTTCCTCTGCGCCGACAACGCCGACCACCACGGTCTGCGCGCCTGGGTCCGCGGTCTGCAGTCGCTGGTCTCCTACTGGGCCGGCAACCCGCACGACTCGGTCCGCTACGCGCAGCTCGGCGCCGGGTACGCCGAGCAGGCGAACAGCACGACCAGCGTCTGGCTCCCGGTCAGCGAGGCCCGGGCGTGGGCCGCGCTGGGCAACCCGGAGGCCACCCGGGCCGCGCTCGAGCGCGCCGAAGAGGCCTGGAACACGGTTCGCCACGACGACCTGGACGAGATGGGCGGTCTCTGCACCTTCGGCCGGAACCGGCAGCTGTACTACGCGGCCGACGCGCTGGCCTGGTTGCCGGGCGAGGCCGAGCAGGCCGAGCAGTACTCGCGGCAGGCCGTCGACGCCTACAACGACCCCAACCACCCGGAGTGGGCCTTCGGCGACGCCGCCGGCAGCCAGGCCGCGATGGCGATCAGCCGGATCGCCAGCGGTGAGCTGGACGGCGCGGCCGACGCGATCGCTCCGGTCCTCGACCTGCCGACCGAGCGCCGGATCAACGGCGTCGTGCACTCGGCCCGCCGGGTCCACAACGCGCTCCGCGCCTCCGGGCACGCGAGTGACGCCCGCGAGCTGCAGGAAGAGATCGAGACCTTCACCAGGACACCGGTCCAGACGCTCGCCCGCTGACCCGGCTCCGCCCCACAATCGCCCCATGGAGCCGATCAGCAGTGAGCGGATCGTGTTGCGGGAGTTCCGCGCGACCGATCTCGACGACTACCTGGCCATCTTCGGTGACGACCGCGTCACCGACTGGATGGCGTTCGACAGTTACGACCGGGCCAAGGCCATCGAGACGCTGAACGGCATCATCGAGCGCTCGGCCCGGGCGGACCGCCCCGACTACATGCTCGCCGTCGCCCGCCGGGACGACGACCGTGTGATCGGGTTCGCGCGGGTCGCGCCCGGGGTGCACCGCAACGGCAAACTCGGCTGCGCGATCGCCGCCGACCACTGGAAACACGGCTACGCCACCGAGGCCACCCGGCTGATCCTCGGTTTCGCCTTCGGCGAGCTCGGTCTGCACCGGGTGACCGCCGCGATCGGCCCGGAGAACGAGGCCTCGATCACCACCGTCAAGCGGCTCGGCTTCAGTTACGAGGGTCACCTGCGGGACCACGTCTTCACCAACGGCGCCTGGCGGGATTCGGTGCTCTACTCACTCCTCGAAGGTGAGTACGCCGATCGTTCATCTGCGGGCCACCCGCAGCCTTGACGCGCGTTTGTCCGGACCTGCAGGGTGGCGCCCATGCAGCTACCGGAGTGGGCGGATCCTGACGTCGGCGAAGCGACCCTCGATCCGCAGGGGGTGTCCCGGCGGAACCTGATCCGCGGCGCGGGTCTGCTCGGCGCGGGATTCGCGGTCAGCGCGGCCGGTGCGACCGAGGCCGCCGCGGCGACCAGTACGTCGTCCACGGGCGGGAGTGATCCCGAGCTCGTCTACCTGGTCGGCGATCACCATGTGCACAGCCGGTACAGCCACGACGCGAAGTACGACTTCAGCCAGCTGGCCCAGCGCGGCGCGCAGTTCGGCCTGGACTGGATGGCGTTCACCGAGCACAGCAACTTCGGCCACGCCGACAAGGGCGCCGTCGCCGAGAACGCCGAGGTCGTGAAGGCCCGGGCCGAGAATCCGCGGATGCTGATCTTCCAGGGCCTGGAGTGGTACATCCCGGCCGCCGAGCACGGCACTGTCCTGGTGGCGCCCGGCCCGAACAACGTGTCCCTGCTCCAGCAGTTCGAGCGCGCGTACGACGGCAAGCTGACGAACCGCTCCGCGGACACCCCGGAGAACGAGCAGCACGCCATCAAGGGTCTGCAGTGGCTGGCCGCGCAGAAGCGCAGCGGCTTCATCGACGACGTCCTGGTCCTCGCCAACCACCCGCTGCGGCTCGGCATCGACGCGCCGCACGAGCTGCGCGGCTGGCGCGACACCGGCGTCTGCATCGGGATGGAGGGCGCACCGGGCTCGCAGGGCGACGCCTCGCCGGACTGGGTCGCCTATCGCGGTGTGAAGAACGCTCAGCGCGGTGAGTACGTGAACAACCCTGGCACGGGCAGCTGGGCCGGCTACCCCGCTGACGCCTACCGGACGTACGGCGGCTTCGACTGGGCCACTGCGACCGTCGGCGGCCTGTGGGACAGCATGCTGGCCGAGGGTCGCCTGTTCTCGATCACGACCAACAGCGACAACCACCGGACGATCTGGGACACCTGGACGGACGGCGTCTTCCCGCCCGGTCAGAACTTCGACAGCCTCGGCTGGAAGCCCTCACCGACCAACACCGACACCCCGCAGGCTGGTAGCGATTTCTGGCCGGGTCAGTTCAGCCGGACGCACGTCGGCGTCACCAAGTACGGCTACCTCGACGTGATGGCCGCGCTGCGGGCCGGCCGGGTCTGGGTCGACCATGGCCAGCTGGTCGACGGCATCGAGGTCCGGCTGGCCCCTGCGGGCTCTCGGCAGCGCGGTGTCACGCTGGGCGGTCGGCTGCGGGTACGGCGGCACGAGCGGCTCGAGCTGCGGGTCAAGGTGACCAGCGCGACCCGACCGAACTTCCACGGCCTCCTCCCGCGGCTGGCGCATGTGGACGTCATCCGCGGCATCGTCACCGGTCCGGCCGAGCGGGACAGCTGGAAGGCTCCCGACACCAGAGTGGTCGAGCAGGTCGACGTACACCGCAAGAGCGGGACGTACGAGCTGACGATCCCGTTGGGGCGTGCTGAGCGGTCGCACTACGTGCGCGTCCGCGGCAGCGACGGACGCCGGCACGGCGTCGGGTACCTGGGCCGGCGCATCGACCCGGCCGGCCCGATCCAGCACGTGCCGAACGACGGTGACCCGTGGCTGGACACCTGGCTCTACACCAACCCGATCTTCGTGGATGTGCACTGATGCCGATCGAAGGCTTGGGCTGGTGGGCAGACTGGGGTTATGAGGGACCAGTTGGCGCGGATGATCCTGACGAAGGTCGCGGGGCCGGATCCACTGGCTGAGCGGGACCGGGTGCACAACACGCCCGGCCCCCGCTGGTTCGCGCCGGACAGTCCGATCCGGCGCGTCCACGGTGATGCGTCCATGTTCGCCGGCGGTCTGCGCGCGCTGCTGTTGCAGTCGCTGCACCCGCTGGCGATGGCCGCCGTCTCGGCCCACTCCGGTTACCGCGGTGACCCGTGGGGCCGCCTCCAGCGGACGAGCTACTTCCTGGCGATCACCACGTACGGCGCGGTCCCAGCCGCGGAAGAGGCCATCGAGCGCGTCCGGTCGGTCCATGAGCGCATCCGCGGCATCAGCCCCGGCGGGGTGAAGTACCGCGCGAGCGATCCGCATCTGCTCAAGTGGGTGCACGTCGCCGAGGTGGACAGCTTCCTGACCGCGCACCAGCGGTACGGCGCCAACCCGCTCACCCCGGCCGAAAGCGACCAGTACGTCGCCGAAGCCGCCCTGGTCGCCGGAAAGCTCGGAGTCATCGACCCGCCGACCACAGTGGCCGAGCTCCAGCAGACTCTGACGGAGTACCAGCCTGAGCTCCGCGGCACGACCGAGGCCCGGCAGGCCGCCCGGTTCATCCTCGTCCACCCGCCCGTCCCGTGGGCCGCGCGTCCGGCGTACGGCGTCCTGACCGCAGCCGCGGTCGGGCTGCTGCCGTGGTGGACCCGGTGGCCACTTCGCCTGCCCTACTTACCTTTGACAGAACAAACTATGGTCCGTGGAGCCGGTGAAGCGCTTACCCGGACCATTCGGTGGGCGCTGACCTCGCCAACGTTGGAAAGAGCCGACCTCAAGGGCTAGACGCCGGTAGGTTGTTCTCGTGCCGCAGCGTCCGAGTCGTCGTCTCCCCCTTGCCACGCCGGCCGGGGTCGAGGTGCTGACCCGGATCCTGACGCAGGGCCCGATCCCGCGGGTGGAGATCGCCCGGCGGACGGGTCTGTCGCAGGCCGCGGTCACCAAGGCCGTCGCGCCGCTGATGGAGGCCGGTTTCGTCACCGATCAGGCGGCCGCGCCGGTCGGCGCCGACCAGACCGGGATCGGGCGTCCGGTCAGCCCGCTGACCGTCGTCCCGCACAGCGTGTCGGTGATCGGCCTGAAGGTGACGCCGACCGCGCTGATCGGCGTCACGACCGATTTCACCGCCGGGATTCTCACGGTGTGCCACCGGCCGCTGGCCGATACCGCGGCCGAGTCGGTGATCGAGCAGCTCGCCGAGCTGGCCAAGGAGCTGACCGCGACACTCAAGACCGCCGGGCCGTTGATCGGCGTCGGGGTCGCGGTGTCGGGTGACGTCGACGAGCGGCACGGCGTCGTCCGGGATTCGCCGTTCATGGGCTGGCGTGAGGTCGCGCTGGCCGAGCTGCTCGGCAAGCGGCTCAAGGTGCCGATCGTGGTGACGAACGACGTCCGCGCGCTGACGGTGGCCGAGCACTGGTTCGGCGTCGGCGTCGACGCCGACTCGTTCGCCGTGGTGACCATCGGCTCCGGGATCGGCTGCGGGCTGTACATCAACGGCGAGGTGGTCTCCGGCGCGTACGGCGTCTCCGGCGAGCTCGGCCACCTGCCGCTGGCCCCCGGTGACCTGGTCTGCACCTGCGGACGCCGAGGCTGCGTCGAGACCGTGGCGTCGTCCGACGCGATCCTGACCCGCGCCCGGGAGACCACCGGCCGCCCGAACCTGGATCTGGCCGACGCGATCGAGCTCGCCCACGACGGTGACGTGCACGCGGGGGCGGCGTTCGACCGGGCCGGCGAGGTGATCGGCTCCGCGCTGGCCGCGATGGTGAACCTGGTCGGCCCCGAGCTGGTCGTGATCGCCGGCGAGGGCGTGGCGGAGTACGACCTCTACGAGGAGCGGATGCGGCAGGCCTTCGCCGCGCATGCCTTCGGCGCCGCCGGCGACTGCCGGCTGATGCTGCGCTCGCACACCTTCGACGACTGGGCCCGCGGCGCGGCCGCCACCGTGATCCGGAGCTATGTCCGCGGTGAGCCTCCGTTGCAACGTTGACCCGCCCGGCAGACCGGGCGGGTCGCGCACGACGTCAGGTCCGAGCGGCGGCGAGGATCTTGCGCCAGACCTTCTTGTAGGCCTCCAGCCCGTCACCCGCGAGCGGGCCGTCCGGGCCGGCGGTGATGGAGACCCGCTCCGGGATGGACCCCCAGACCGGGATGCCCTCCTTCGCGTACTGCTCCATCAGCTCCTGGTAGGCGCGGGTGTACGACCGCGCGGAACAGATGACGACACCCGCCGGGACGTCGTCCGGGACCAGCTCGAGGACGGCCTTGACCCGCGGCGTCTCGACCCCGCCGACGCGGGTCGGGATGACCACGATCCGGGCCCGTTCGAGGGCCTTGTTGAGCAGCCGCTCGTGGGAGGGCGGCATGTCGACGATACCGATCCCCTCGGGCGGCACCTTGTCCAGCGCCTTGGTCAGCAGCCGCTCGGTCGGCGCCTCGGCAATCTCGATCCGGGCCAGGTTCGCGTCGTCCGAGGCATCGATCCAGTCGGCGGCGCTGCCTTGTGGATCCGCGTCGACGAGAGTGGCTGTACGACGGTTGGAAGATGCCAGCGCGGCCAAGTACACCGACGTGGTTGTCTTCCCGACCCCGCCCTTCAGTGCAGCTGTCACGATGATCATGGACCCGACGCTACCGTGTTTCCCCCGAAATCCGGCGTGTCGTCGGCGTTGCTCCGCAAGCCCGTGATAATTGCCCACGGCCCCCTTGAACAAGCTCAACCTGACTTCAACCTGTCGAAGGAGAGTGGATGAGTACTCGCCGCGCCCTGCTCGGAGCCCTCGGGCTCGGGATCCTGGTGGCCGGATTCGACCCGGTTCGCCGCTCCTGGGCCGCCACCGCGGGTGACAATGTCGACCCGCTGCCACCGCTCGACGGCCAGGTCCTGCTGGACGCCCCGAGCCGGGAGGGCGCCTCGAAGGACGCGGGCCGGTACGTACAGAAGGTGCCGCAGGCGGTGCTCGTCCCCGGCTCGGTCCGCGACATCCAGGCCATGGTCAAGTACTGCGTCCGGAACCGGGTCCGGGTGGCCGCGCGCGGGCTGGCCAACACGACGGACGGCCAGGGCCTGTCCGGCGGCCTGGTGATCGAGATGCGGGCCCTGCGCAAGATTCACCGGATCGAGAGCGACCGCGCGGTCGTGGACGCCGGGGCCGACTGGCTGCAGCTGACCAACGCCGCCCACGCCAAGGGCCTGACCCCGCCGGCGCTGACCGGCTTCCTCGGCCTCACCTTCGGCGGCACGCTGTCCCTCGGCGGGATCCCGCCCGCGATCCAGTCCGGCGGCCAGGTCGACAGCGTGCTCGAGCTCGAGGTGGTCACCGGCGCCGGCGAGCTCAAACGCTGCTCGAAGTCCAAGGACCGGGAGCTGTTCGAGGCGGTCCTGGCCGGGGTCGGGCAGTTCGGGATCATCACCCAGGCGACCGTCCGGCTCGGCCCGGCGCCGGCCAAGGTCCGCGGGCACGAGCTCGCCTACAGCAGCTCGAAGGACTTCTTCAAGGACTTCAAGACGCTGATCAAGCGCGCCGAGATCAGCGAGATCTACGGCGACTGGTGGCGCCCCGGCGAGCAGGGCGAGGTCAGCCACCTGAACGCCTTCACCTTCCACCCGGCGGCCAAGCCGCCCGTCGACACGCAGCTGCTCCGCGGTCTGACCAAGCCGCCGTCCGCGGCCACGGTCAGCCAGGCCGACTTCCTGCCGCATGTCACCCGGATCGACGACGCCGTCGAGCAGCTCCGCGCCGCGCTGGACTGGGACAACCTGATGAAGCCGTGGCTGACGCTCTGGCTGCCCGAGCGCTCGGTCGAGCAGTACGTCACCGAGGTCGTCACCGAGCTGACCCCGAAGGACGTCGGCAACGGCGGATTCGTGCTCCTCTACGCGCACCGCCGGTCCAAGCTGACCCGGCCCTCGCTGCGGCTCCCGGCGTCCGACGGGAGCGACTGGGTCTACCTGTTCACGCTGATGACGGCGGGGGCGAAGGACGCGAAACCCGAGTTCGCGACCGAGATGCTCAAGCGCAACCGCCGCCTGTTCGACCGGGCGCGGGCGCTCGGCGCGACCCGCTACCCGATCGAGTCGGTCCCGTTCACCCAGGCCGACTGGCAGCAGCACTACGGCGACCGCTGGCCGCACCTGCGCACGCTCAAGCGCAAGTACGACCCGGCGGGCGTCCTGACCCCGGGGCCCGGGATCTTCTAGCGGTTACTTCCCGAGCCAGGCGTCGACCTTGGCGCGGTTGTCGGTGACCCACTTCTCGGCAGCCGCGTCCGGCGTCAGCTTGTCGACGGCGATCATCCGGGCGACGGCGTTCTGGTCCTCGTTGGTCCACTTGAAGTTCTTCACCAGGTCGATGGCCGGGCTGCCCGAGTCGGCGAACTTCTTCGAGATGACCTTGTCCAGGTCGTACGGCGGGTAGTCGCAGGCGATCTTGGCCGGGTCGGCGTCGCAGCCGGGCGTGTACGCCGGGAGGTTGACCTTGACCAGCTTCACCTCGTTGAAGAACCACTGCGGCTCGTAGAAGTACGCGAGCAGCGGCTTCTTGTCCTTCTCGGCGTCCCGGAAGGCCTGGATCAGCGCCGTCTCGCTCCCGCTCTGGACGACCTTGTAGTTCAGGTTCAGGTTCTTCACCAGGGCCTCGTCGTTGGTGACGTACGACGGGTCGCCGTCCAGCAGCTGGCCCTTGCCGCCGGATTCGGAGGTCTTGAACAGGTCGGCGTACTTGTTCAGGTTCTTCGAGTCGGTGATGTCCGGGTACTTCTCGGCCATCCACGGCGGCACGAACCAGCCGATCACGCCTTTGACCCCGGTCGAGCCGGCCGCCACCGCGACCTTGTCGGTCTCGATGTACTTCTTCTTCAGGTCCTCGTGGCCCCAGTTCTCCAGGTTCACGTCGACCTCGCCGGTGCCGAACCCCTGCCAGGCGATCTCCTCCTTGAGGTTCTTCTTCACCACCTTGCAGCCCAGGTCCTTGGTGGCGACGTAGGCGACGACGGCGGCGTTCGCCTCGTAACCCACCCACGGGCTGACGGTCAGGTTGAAGCTGCCGCACTCCTTCCCGCCCCCGGCGGCGGGCTGCTGCGCGTCACCGACCTTCGCCCCGCCACATCCCGCGAGCGCGAGCGCCACGGCCGTCAGGACACCGGCGGACCGGAGTTTCTTCACGACTTCTCTCCTCTGACTGTTCCCTGAAATTTCTGCGGACGCCGAGCCGCCGCCTGCGTGATGCGGTCGAGCAGGACGCCGAGCAGCACGATCGCCGCACCCGCGGCCAGCCCCTTGCCGTACAGCTCGCTCTGCGCGAAGCCGGCGGCGACGTCGTACCCGAGCGCGCCGGCGCCGACCAGACCGCCGACGACGACCATCGCGAGGACGTAGATCAGGCCCTGGTTGACGGCCAGCGTGATCGCCCGGCGGGCGACCGGCAGCTGCACCTTGCTGATCACCTGCCAGCTGCTGGAGCCGACCGAGGTGGCCGCCTCCACGGTCGCGACCGGCACGGCCTTGATGCCATCGGCAACGATCTTCACGGTGACCGGGACGGCGTACACGACGGCGGCCGCGATCGCGGTGAACCGGCTCGTCCCGAACAGAGCCAGGAACGGCACCAGGTACACGAACGGCGGCATCGTCTGCCCGGCGTCCAGCACCGGCCGGATGACCAGGTCGACCCGGCGGTTCCGGCCGGCCCAGACGCCCAGCGCGAGGCCGACGGCGACCACCACGACGGTCGCGAGCAGCGTCGAGGCCAGCGTGATCATGCTGTCCTGCCAGACGCCGGTCGCAACCAGCAGCAGCACGCAGGCGGCGGCCGGGATCGCGGCCCGCCAGTGGCCGAGGATGGCGGCCAAGGCGACCACGACGATCCCGACCAGCCACCACGGCGAGCCGGTCAGCAGCGCCTCGAGCGGGTTCAGCACGCCCAGCGTCACGGCGTCGCGGACGCCGTACGTCAGGCCGCCGAAGACGTCCTGGACCCAGGTGGTGACATTCGCGGCCAGGACGGCGATCTTGGCGCCGAGCCCGATCCCGCTCGGGAACTCGGCCGCCCAGACATAGGTCCGGGAGAACCAGATCGCGACCAGGACGCCGGCGCCACCCGCGCCGAGCAGGAGCTTCCGCCGGACACTCGCCGTCCGCCAGGGCCGGTCACCGGCCGCGGTGGTGACCCGGTCGAGCACGATCGCGATCACCACGATCGCCAGGCCGGCGTTGAACGCGACGCCGACGTCCAGCGTCTGGAGCGCCTTCAGGACGGTCTGGCCGAGGCCGGGCGCGTCGATCAGCGCGGCGACCGTGACCATCGAGAGCGCGGCCATGATCGTCTGGTTGATCCCGACGACGACCGTGCTACGGGACATCGGCAGCAGGACCTTGGTCAGCGTCTGGCCGCGGGTCGAGCCGAGCGATCGGGACGCCTCGACGCTCTCCGGCGGCACCGAGCGGATCGCGTGCGCGGTCAGCCGGACGGCGGGCGGCGCGGCGTAGATCAGTGTCGCGATGGTCGCGGCGGCCGGTCCGATCGCGAAGAACAGCGTCAGCGGCGCGAGGTAGACGAACGTCGGCAGCGTCTGCATCAGATCGAGGATCAGCGTGGCGACCCGGAACGCGCGGTTCGACAGACCGGCCCAGATCCCGAGCGGGATCGCGACCAGCAGCGACAGCAGCACGGCCGCGATGGTCAGGGCGAGCGTGTCCATGCTCTCCTGCCACAGCCCCTGCAGACCGACGAAGCCGAGCCCGGCGGCGGTCAGCAGCGCGACCTTCCAGTTCCCGAAGGCCCAGGCGAGGTACGCCGCGACGGCGACCACGCCGAGCCAGCCGATCACCGGCACCGGGCGGCCGTACGACGGCTGCGAGAGCACGTTCTGGAGCAGGACGACGATGTTGTCGACGCCGGTCCGGATCGCGTCGAAGAAGAGGTTGCCCGCGCCGACGGCGTCCCGGTTCTCGGTCAGCCAGCGGTGGAAGCCGGTCGTCTCCTGGCCGCCGAGCGGCAGCGTGTCGATCCCGCGCAGCAGGAAGTACGCCGCGACCCAGACGACGAGCAGGACGCCGACCACGACACTGCGCCGGGGACGCCGGATCTCCACCTCGGCGTCGCTCGTGATCGCAGCCATCAGTCGGCCGGGCGGTCGGACGGGCGCGCGGTCCAGTGCGCGTCGGCCGGATCCGCGACGACGGCGAGGATCTCCTCGTCGCCGATCACTCCGAGCAGCTGACCGCCGTCGACCACCTTCACCGGGCGGTCGGACTCGAGCACCAGGCGGGTCGCCTCGCGGACCAGCGTGTCCGGGCCCAGCTCGGGCCCGTCCAGCGGCTCGCCGTCGCGCGGCGCCCGCGCGATCCAGCGCAGCGTCAGGACGTCGGCCCGCGGCACGTCGCGGACGAAGTCCCGGACGTAGTCGTCCGCGGGCGCGCCGACCAGCTCGTCGCCGGTGCCGAGCTGGACGGCGGCGCCGTCGCGCATCAGCAGGATCCGGTCGCCGAGTTTGAGCGCCTCGGACAGGTCGTGGGTGATGAAGACCATCGTCTTGCCGACCTCGCGGTGCAGCCGGACGACCTCGTTCTGCATCTCGCGGCGGATCAGCGGGTCTAGCGCGGAGAACGGCTCGTCGAAGAGCAGGACATCCGGGTCGTTGGCGAGCGCGCGGGCCAGGCCGACCCGCTGCTGCATCCCGCCGGACAGCTGCTCGGGGTAGAGCTGCTCGTTCCCACGGAGGCCGACCAGGTCGATCACCTCCTGGGCACGGCGGCGCCGGTCCGGCTTGCTCTCGCCGCGGACCTCCAGGCCGTAGGAGACGTTGTCGATCACCTTGCGGTGCGGGAGCAGGCCGAAGTGCTGGAAGACCATCGAGAACTTGCTCCGGCGGAGCGCCCGGAGCCGCTTCTCGTCGGCGGTCACCAGATCTTCGCCCTCGAAGATCAGACTGCCCGCGGTCGGCTCGATGAGCCGGGTCAGGCAGCGCACCAGCGTCGACTTCCCGGAGCCGGACAGGCCCATCACGACGAACACCTCGCCGGGCGCCACGTCGAAGCTCAGATCGCGGACGGCCGCCGTACACCCGGTCTTGGCGTAGAGCGCCGGCCGGTCCAGCGCGGCCAGCTCCGGCCGCCGGGGCACCCGCTGCGCCTTCGGGCCGAACACTTTCCACAGGCCCTGGATCGACAGCAGCGCGTCACTGTCCTGGACGTCGGGATACTCGAGTTGAGCGGTCACGGACTAACCCTCGCATCCCCCGCCAGGCGGAATCATCGGAACCGCGACTGTATCCAACGAGCAGTCCCCTGGTGTTGGCCTGGGGTGTCTGTCTCGTCAATCAATGACTGTTATGCCCGGTTCGGCGGTCGCTCACCCCAGCCGGAGCGCGGCGGCGATCTCACGCTGGACCGGATCGATCGCGCTCTCCTCGTCGTCCAGGTCCCAGAGGACGTTCTGCAGGATGCGCCCCGCCGTCCAGACAAGGGCCCGGTCGCGTGGGATGCCGGTCACATCGAGCATCAGGTCGAAGCGGTCCCGGATGGCCTGGTGCAGGTCGCCGGTCCCGCGTAGGTCGGCCCAGCGGTTGTTCAGCGCGGGGAACAGCTCGAACGCCGGATCCCCGGCCAGCGGCTTGGGGTCGATGACGATCCACGGCTGCCGATCGGCCGCCATCACGTTGTCGTAGTGCAGGTCCCAGTGCAGCAGGCGGTCGCCGGCCTCGGGGATCAGCTCCCGGACCTGGTCGGCGAACCGCCGGACCAGCTTCTGCTCGGCCGGGTCTTCGAGATCCGGGATCAGGCCGGGGGCGTCCTCGACCAGCTCGGCCGCGAGATCCGAGAGCCGGCGGAGCTCGGCGGGCGCGCGGACGGCGGACAACCGGCCCAGCAGCTCGGCCAGGATCTTGGTCGCCTCGACATGATCGGGGAGGTCGCTGAGCATCCGCGGGTGCAGCCGCTCGAGCAGGATCGTGGTGGTGTCGAGGTCGTCCTCGAGGACGCCGACGACGTCGTCCGGCTGCCAGGTCCGCAGGGCCAGGGCCTCGTGGACGTTCTCGTCGTTGGTCGGCTGAAGTTTGAGCATCGCCGGCGTCCCGTCGGCCCGGACGACGGGGACGATCAGCGAGGCGGCGCCGTTCAGGACGGCGCCGGTCCGGGTCAGCTCCCAGCGGGCGGTGTAGTCGTCGACGAGCGCGGGCAGGGCGGCCAGCCACTCGGGCTCGTCGTCCTCGTGGGCGTCGATCAACTCGGCGGGAATCACGATCACGCTCGGCACAGTAGGTGCTGGGGCGGTCATGTGCTTGGGTTTTCCCGTGAGCGAGATGGAGCGCCGGGACCGGCGCGTGCAGCGGATCGTCGCGGTGACCTATCTGGGCTTCCCGGTGCTCCTGCTCGGGATTGTCGCCTGGGTCAGCGTGAACGGGCCGACAGCGGCCTGGGCCGGGGCGGTCGTCCCGCTCGGGATGCTGGCCGCGGGCGTCGTCCTGCGCGGGCGGCATCGGTACCACCCGCGCTGGTGGGCGGCGATCGGCGGGTTGTTCGGCGGGCTGACCGGGCTGATCGGGTCGCTTTATCCGCTGGTGATCGGCGTCTGGTGGCCGGCCATTCTGGCCCTGCCGTTCTTGATCCTCGGGCTGCTGGCCGGGCTGCTGCTGGCTCGGCGGGCCAACCACACGCTGCTCGTGCCGTACGCCGAGGAGCTGGCCGATTCGGCGTACGAGCTGGTCTTCCGGCTGCGTGGCGCGCCGGCGGGCCTGGTGCTGCTCGGGGCGGACTCCGTGACCATCCAGGGACACCCGGTGCCGCGGACGCCGGAGCAGTCCAGGACGTATCCGCTGAGCGCGCTGACCGGGACGTTCGAGGTGGAGCTGAGCGGCGCGGAACGGCTCAAGTTCCCGATCGCGCTGACCGTGGTCGGGACGGCCGGGCCGGCGCTCATCCTGCAGGCCTCGGGCGAGGACTGGGTGCTGCCGACCAACGAGGCGCCGATCCTGCTCCAATTGCTGGACCGGCGCCGTCCGCGTTAGTTCTTCGCGGCGGCCTCTTTGGCGGCGGTCTCGGCCTTCTCCGCCTGCCAGCCGTCCTCGTTCTTGCCGAGGCGCCAGTAGCCGGACAGCGAGACGCGGTCGCGGGCCAGGCCCCGCTCGGTGAACAGGTGCTTGCGGATCCGGAAGACGAACCCGGCCTCGCCGTGCACGAACGCCTGGACGGTGTTGCCGTCCTCGGGGAACTCCAGCGCCTCGACGGCCGCGACCAGCGCGTCGCCGCGGCTCTGCGTGCTGCCGGCCCGGTGGAACCAGGTCAGCTCGACCTCGCCGGCGCCGACGAGCTTCTGCTCCTCGGTCTCGTCCTCGACCTCGAGCAGGACGGTCGCCCGCGCGCCCGGGGGTAGCTGCTCGACCGCGGCGCCGATCGCCGGCAGCGCGCTCTCGTCACCGACCAGCAGGTGCCAGGCGGCGGTCGCCTCCGGCGCGTAGGCGCCGCCGGGACCGAAGTACCAGAGCTCGTCACCCGGCTGGGCCGCCGCGGCCCACGGCCCGGCGATGCCCTCGTCACCGTGGTGGACGAAGTCGATGGTCAGCTCGTTCGTCGCGTCGTCGAAGCCGCGCACCGTGTAGGTGCGCATCGTCGGCCACTCCTCGGGCGGGTGCGTGTCCCGGACCGCGCCCATGTCGAGCGGCTCGGCGTACTGGACGCCGGCTTTGGTGAACATCAGCTTCACGTAGTGGTCGGTGGTGCCGTTGTCGACGAAGCCCTCGGCTTCGAACACCACCCTGATCATGTGCGGAGTGATCCGTTCGGTACGACGGACCACGGCCCGCTTGCAAACGCGGTTACGGCGGGGTGCGGGGCTGGTCACGTGACCACAGGTCCTCTCGAGCCGGAAGTTAGGTCTACCTAAGTCAGGCTAGCCCACGCACCCCAACCGTCAAGCTCAGGTGCCGCGGATGACGAACTGCTTGCTGGTCGCGGTCACCAGGTCGCCGCAGGCCGGGAAGAGGACGCGGTAGGGGATGTTGCCCTTGTACGCCGGCTGCGCGGTGAGCGTGTAGCGGCTGGTCTGGTAGTCGATCGTCGCGTTGCCGACCGAGCGCCACTGGCTGGCGCCGTACAGCCGCTGCAGGTGCACCTTGCACTGGTAGATCCCGCCGGTGACCGCGCCCTTGACCGCGATCTTGGTGCCGACCGGAGCGCTCGTCCGGGCCGGGGTCGCCGAGACGCCGGGGATCCGCTTGACGTTGCCCCAGCCCTTCGCGATCGGCATCGGGTTGCCGGGGACGACCAGGCAGGTGAGCGGGATGGTGTTCTCGGCCGGGTAGGTGCGGGTGATGTAGCCGGCCGTGTCGGTCAGCAGCGGTGAGCCGCCGTTCCAGCCGCAGCCGGTGTCCTGGTTCAGGCCGACCTTGATCTTGCTGCCGTACGGCTTACCGGTCTGGTCGTTGATCACCGACCAGCGGATCGTGTACGGCTTGCTGACCGGGCTGGGCTCGTTCAGCGCCTTCGCGGTGATCCGCGGCTGGTTGCTCCCGGCCACGGCGATTGTCGGCCCGTTCACGATCTTCACACCGTCACCCTCGCCGGTGATCAGCGTGCCGCTGGTGATGACGCTGTCGACCTTGAAGGTGCCGTTGGCGGTCGACGGCACGTGCAGCACGCCCCGCCATTTGCCATCGGCAACCGTCCCTTCGTACCGGGTCAGCTCGGCCGAGTAGAGATAATCCAGGTGGCCTTTGCCGCCGGACCGTTCGAGATCTACGTGCAGGGTCTCGTTCGCACCCCATCCGGGGAACTTGCCGTCGAGCTCGACGGTGACCGGCACCGTGTTCAGCGACGACACGGCCACGCTGCTCCGGCTCAGTCGGACGTCGGAGACCGACTGCCCCGGGTCGGCGGCGTGGGCGGCCGGCGCGACGCCGAACGCCGTACCGGCGAGCGACAAGGCGAGTACTGCACGGACTGGTTTCACTCAGATCCCCTTGATCAGGAAGGTTTTGCTGACCCCGTCGACGAAGTCCTTGCAGGTCGGGTACTGCACCCGGTACGGGATGTTGCCCTTGTACGCCGGTTGCGCGGACAGCGTGAACCGTCCGCTCGCGCGCACCGTGCTGCTGCCGACCGTCCGCCACTGGCTCGCACCGTACAACCGCTGCAGGTTCACCTGGCAGCCAACGGGAGAGCCGACGACCGAACCGTTGACCGGGACAACAGTCCCGACCGGAGCGCTCGTCCGGGACGGCGTCGCCGAGATCGCCACAGGGTGCTGAACCCGCGCGCCCACACCGAGAATCGGGGCCGGCTTACCGGGCAGGAAGAAGCAGATCACCTGGTCGCCGGCCGGGTACTTCTTGGTCAGGACGCCGTTGGTGTCGGTCAGCACCGTGCGCGTGACATCACCCTCGACGCACGCGTTGTCCTCGCGCGGCATCACCTTCAGCTTGGTGCCGTACGGCTTACCGGTCTGCGAGTCGAGCACCTGCCACCTGATCGAGTACGGCGTGTTGTACGGCGGCAGCTTCGGAATCACCGTCGAGACGACCTTCGGGACGTGCACCCCGGTCACCGCGATCGTCGGCCCGTCCACCGGCGTCGGATCCCACAGATCGACGCCGTGCTGCCATTCCCCGGCCACCACCGCGGTCGCCTTGATCGTCCCGCTCACCGTCGACGGCACGTTCAGCACCCCCGACCAGGTACCAGGCTTCACCTTCCGCAACGGCATCGAGAACACCTCGTCCTCCGGCCCCGACCCCGCCACCCGCTTGAACTGCACGAAGTACGTCCCCTCGGACGTCGACGTACTGTCCAGCGTCACCGTCACCGGCACCGTGTTCAGCGAGGAAACCGCCACACTCGCCCGGCTCACCGTCAGATCGGTAATCGCGATCTTCGCCTCGGCCCGCGCCTGCGGCGCCACCCCGAGAGTCGTCACAACCAGCGGAGCCGCCAGGAGAGCGGCGAGTACGCGTCGATTCGTCATACCCACAGCTTGAAGCCTCCTGGCGGCTCCACTAGACCGGAATCAGGTACCGCGGATGGTGAACGTCTTGCTGAGGCCGGATTTGTAGTTGTAGCAAGCGGGGAACGAGACCCGGTAGGGGATGTTGCCCTTGTAGGCCGGTTGGGCGGTGAGGGTGAAGCGGCCGCTCTGGCGGACCTTGTCGGTGCCGACGGTGCGCCACTGGGTGGCGCCGTAGAGGCGCTGGAGGTTGACCGGGCAGTTGTGCGGCGCGCCGGCGACGGAGCCGGTGACGGGGACCAGGGAGCCTACTGGGGCGCTGGTCTTGGAGGGGGTCGCGGAGACGATGCCGGGGCGGTTGACGAAGATCGACAGCCAGCCGTTGGGAGCGGGGTCGCCTGGTAGGAGCAGGCAGTTCAGGAACTGACCCGCGTTCGGCCCGGCCGGGACGACCTTGTTGATGTAGCCGTTGGTGTCGGTGAGCTCGCCGGGGCCGCCGAAGGCTTCGACGCACTGGTTGTCGTCGCGCAGCCAGACGCGCAGCTTGCTGCCGTAGGGCTTACCGGTCTGGCCGTTGATGACCGAGTACCGGATCGTGTAGCCCTTGCCGAAGGGCACCGGGTCCGGCAGGACGCGAGCGGTGATCTTGGGCTGGTTGGTGCCGTTGACGGTCAGCTCTGCCGGTTGCGGGTTCGGCACCGGCGTCGGGTCGGTCATGTCACCGCTGCCGGGCCAGAACTGCCCGGTCATGATTCCGGAGACCTTGAACTTGCCGTTCGCGGTCGAGGGCACGTTGACGACGCCCCGCCATTTGCCGTCCTGCGTGGTCCCGGCGTACCGCTTGAGCGGGGTCGAATAGAGGTAGCCGATCTGTCCGGTGCCTGCCGAGCGCTTCAGGATCGCGAACAGGGTCATGTTCGGCTCGGCGTCCGGCCAGGTGTACTTCGCGTCGACCTCGAGCGTGACCGGAACGGTGTTGAGCGACGACACCGCGACCGGTGTCGTCCTGAGCACCCGGACCTGCGTCACCGTGAGGTGCGGGTCCGGATCTGCCTGCGCGGCGGGGGCGCTGAACGCCATCCCCGCCAGCGACGCCGTGAGGAGCGCCGCAACCACTCGTGTCTTCCGCATACTGCTGAGAGTGCTGCCGGTCCACCCGTTACGCCAAGACGCGCGCCGAACTACTGCGCGATCGGGCGCAACGGATGGACCGGAACTCAGACTCCGGTAATGCTGAAACTCTTGCTGACGCCGGCCAGCGTCTCCCGGCACTTCGGGAACTGGACCCGGTAGGTGCCCTTCCCCTTCGCGGTCAACTGCGCCTGCAGCGTGTACCGGCCGCTCTGCCCGAGTTTGGTGCTGCGCAGCGAGCGCCACTGGCTGGCACCCTGCAGCTTCTGCAGGTAGACCGAGCAGTCCATGTTCAGGCCCAGCACATTGCCCTTGACGTCGACGCTCGTCCCGACCTTGGCGCTGGTCTTCGCCGGGGTCGCGCTGACCACACCCGGGCGGTTGGGCGCGATGACGCGGCTTTCGATCGGCGCCTGGGTTCCCGGCAGCAACAGACAGTTCATGCTGTCCGCATCCTTCGGCAGGTACGAGACGACCAGCGTGCCGGCGGTGTTGGTGTGGACCGGGCTCTTGAGGCCCTTGGTCTCCAGGCAGGGCGCGCCCTTGAAGGACATCACCTTCAGCTTGGTCCCGTACGGCTTGCCGGTCGCGGAATCCGTGACCCGCCAGGTGATCTTGTACGGCTTCCCGAACGGCACCGGGTCCTGGTCGACCTGGTGAGTGATCTTCGGAATGTGCACGCCCTTGACCGTCATCGAGACGTTCTCGACGAAGCCCATCGCCGGAGCCTGGACCTTCGGATCCCACGCGCCGGCCCGTACCTTGCTCACCACGAACTTGCCGTTCGCCGTCGACGGGACGTTCACCGTGCCCCGCCAGGTGCCGTCGGTGCCCGAGCCGGCGATCAGTGTCAGCGGCTCCGAGAACACCTGGGTGCCCGGGTAGGTGTCATCGGCGTTCAGCTCGGCGTGCATCACCTGTCCCGGCTTGCCCTCGTCGTACGTCGCCTTGACGACGATCGTCACCGGGACGGTGTTCAACCCCGCCACCGCGACGGACGCCTTGTTCAGTTCGACGCTCTGGACCTGAAGGCCCCACGCCGCCGGCTCGGCAGCTGCCGGGACGGCGCTGAGCGTCGCGCCGAGCAGCGGCACGACGCCCAGGGCCGTCAGGATGGTTCGAGTCTTCATACGCCCATGATGTGGAACGTGGGGCTCACCGCAGTCACGTAGTTCGAGCATGTGGGGAACTGCACACGGTAGGGAATCCGGCCCTTGTACGCCGGCTGGGCCTGGAGCGTGTAGCGCTTGCGGGAGTCCGTCTTCACGGCGCCCACGGTCCGCCACTGGCTGGCTCCGTACAGTCGTTGCAGGTTGACCGGGCAGTAGAGCGGACTGACCTTGACCACGCCGTTCACCGGCACGATCGAGCCGACCTTGGCGCTGGTCTTCGACGGTACGGCGGTGACGACGCCCGGATGCCGGAGCACGGTCGAGACACCGCCGATCGGCGCCTGGCTGCCCGGGATCAGCAGACACCGCAGGGCGTCGTCCGAGACAGTTTTCTGGACGAGGACGCCGGCAGTGTCGGTCAACACCGAGCCGCCCGGGCCGACCCGCTCCACACAACCGTGGTCGTCGGCAACGATCACCTTCAGCTTGCTGCCGTACGGCTTACCGGTCTCGGAGTCGGTGACCTGCCACCGGATCGAGACCGGCGCGCCGACCGCCGCGACGGCCGGGGTCGCGGTCCAGCTGAACTTCGGCTGGTGCACGCCGTTGACCGCGATCGACGGCCCGTCGACCGGCGTCGGCTCGACATTCGAGCCGGCCGGTGGGTAGAAGCGGCCGAGCGCGATGCTGTCGACGGTCAACGTGCCGTTGGCGGTGGACGGCACGTTGACCTTGCCCTGCCAGACGCCGTCCGCGGCTGTCCCCGAGACCTGCTTCAGGTTGTCGGAGACCACCCAGCTGATCCCGGCCGGCGCCGAGCCGCTGCGCTTCAGGTGCGCGTACATCTGAACATCGGTCGCGGTCGGCTCGCCGACGTTGACCTTGCCTTTCACGGTGATCGTGACCGGCACGGTGTTCAGACTGGCGACCGCGACACTCGGCCGATCGACGACGATCGACGTGGCGGTGAAGTCCGGGCCGGCGGCGTTCGCCGTCCCGGTCAGCGCCGCCCCGGCCAGGGGTGCGACCAGCAGGGCCGCGAGGACGGGTCTGGTCATCTCAGACTCCGGTGAGCGCGAACGACTTGCTGGAGGCGGCGGCGAAGTTGTCGCAGGCGGACAGCAGGACGCGGTAGGTGAGCTTGCCCTTGGCGACCGGCTGGCCGTTGACCGTGAACCGGCCGCTGGAGCGGACGGTCGACGAGCTGACCGTGCGCCACTGGGTCGCGCCTTGCAGTCGCTGGAAGTGCACTGCGCACTTGTACGGTGCGCCGCTGACGGAGCCGTTCACCGGGATCGTCGTACCGACCTTGGCGCTGGTCGTCGCCGGGGTGGCGGAGACGCCGGCCTGGCGCTTGACGAACATGCTCTCGGCAACGATCGCGTACGGCTCGGTCGGCACCTCGAAGCAGTGCAGCCACTGGGCGTCGGAGGCGGCGTACGACTTGGTCAGGACGCCGTTGGCGTCGGTGAAGGTCTGGGCCGGGCCGCCCTCGGCGCAGACGTTGTCGACGCCGGCGCCGACTCGCACCTTGCCGCCGAACGGCTTACCGGTCTCGGAGTCGGTGACCTTCCAGCTGATCTTGTACGGCTGGCCGACCGGGACCACCGCGGGCGTGACCGTGTAGGTGATCTTCGGCTGGTGACTGCCCTTCACGAGCACGGTCTGACCGTTGTACGGCGTCACGTCGTACGGCATCCCGCTGCCGGGCGAGCCGTACGGGCCGGTGCCGACGCCGGACACGGCGAACGTGCCGTCCGCGGTCGAGGGGACGTTCAGCGGGCCGGTCCAGGTGCCGTCCTGCACGGTGCCCGCGGTCCGCTTCAGGTCGGTGGAGACGATCCGGGTCAGCTCGCCGGAGCCACTGATCCGCTTGAGGTAGACGTTCAGGCTGGTGTTCTCGTCACCGGGGTCGGTCGAGTTGTAGCCGCCCTTGACCGTGACGTCGATCTTCTCGGTCTGGAGTCCGGAGACGGTGACCGACGTCTTGCTCAGCTGGACGGTGGTGATCGAGAGGAGCGGGTCGGGTTCGGCGTAGGCCGGGGCGGCGCCGAGGACGCCGGCCGCCAGCGGAACGGCACACAGCGCCGCGAGGATTCGAGTCTTCATGAGCACAGACTGACAGATTTCCGGATGGCGACTAGACCAGAATTCGCGCGCTCCGTTCAGGTGTTGGAGGGGTTGTGTTCAGCTGGGATGCGCAGGCTTGGCGGCATGAGCCTGGTGTTCGGGACGCCGCGACGCCCGGCGTACGCAGCGAGTCGTACTGACCGCCTGGGGCGGCCGGTGTCGTTGTCGGCGGCGCTACCGGCGCAGCGAGCGGTTCTGTTCACCGGAGCGCCCGGTTTGGGCAAGACGCTGGAGCTGGACCGAGCGCAGGAGCTGGCCGCGCAGCGCGGATGGACGGCGATTCGGGTCGAGGCGTCGGCGCGCGAACCGCTGGAGCATCGGCTGACGCGGGCGATCACTGACGACATGGGTTCGCTGCGGAAGCAGTTCGGCCGGTTTCAGGTCCGGAAGCTGAAGCGGGCGGTCCGAGAGCTGACGCAGCGGCAGCGGAAGGTGCAGCACGGCGCTGAGGTGCGGGTCGGCGGCGGGCCGGTCCAGTTCATCACCAAGCGCCAGTGGGACGCGACGCCGTCCGCACCGCCCGGTACGACGCTGACCGACGTGGCGGATCAGCTGGGTGACCTCGCCGACAAGCCGGTGCTGCTGTTGGTCGACAACGTCGATGCGGCATCGGCGTCCGACTTGGCCGGGCTGAACGAGCTGGCCGGACATCTGCAGCAGCGCGGCCAACCGGTGTGGTTGGTCGCGGCGGGTGGCGCTCTGACGGCCAGCCGGATCCAGGCGGTGTCCGGGCGGGTCGACTTCGACATCCGGGAGCTGGGGACGATGTCGGCCGACGAGCTGCGGCCAGCGCTGACAATGCCGATGGACCGGGCAGGAGTGCCGTACGAGCGCGCAGGTGTTGAGGCGTTGCTGCGGGCCGCGAACGGCGACCCGAGCCGGCTGCGCACGCTCGCGGACACTGCGCTTGAGCTGGCCTCGCCGCCGGCCGGAGTCACCGGTACGGTCGCGGCGGCCGCTGCTGCGCGAGTAGAGGCGCGGTCGGCGGTGCTGTACCAAGGGCGGTGGCAGAGGTGCACCGACGGGCAGAAGGAGCTGCTGGCGCGGGTCGCCGCGCAGGGCGTCAATGGACTGTCGATGCCGGCGGAGACGCAGGCGACGACTACCTGGCAGCCGATCGACCAGGCCCGGCAGGAGCTGGTCGCGCGCGGGCTGCTGCGCGAGCGGGGTGAGTACGTCGACTTCGCCGAGACTGGGATGCGCGACTGGGTCAACAGCCAGCTGGACCAGACTCCGGCGGCGCCCGCGTTGGTCGCCGCCGCTGTGCAGCAGCAGGTCGCCGTACCGGCTGGCCGAGCGGTTGGGGTCTTCGGGGCGACGCGGGAGCCGGCGTACCGGATCGACCGACAGGACGCCGAGGGGCGGCCCATCTCGCTCCACCAGCGGACGCCGACCGCTACGACAGTGCTGTTCACAGGAGCGCCCGGAATGGGGAAGAGCCACGAGCTCGACCGCACTGCGGAGCTGGCCGCGCGCCAGGGCTGGAAGTCGCTCCGGATCGACGCCTCACCGCGGGAGCCATTGGAGAACCGGCTGGTGCGTGCGATCAGCCAGGACCTGGACAGCTTCCGCAAGCACTACGGCTTCGCAGCGGCCCGCGGACTGAAGAAGGACCTCGACAAACTCGCCTCGCGAAGCCGGAACCCGCAGTCCGGTAACGAGGTCCGCATCGGCATCCCGGGCGCGTTCCAGGTCGTCGCCAAGGAGCAGCACGACAGCGAACGCCCGGACCCGGTCGGCGGCTCCCTGAACGACCTGGCCGACCGCCTCGGCGCCCTGGCCAAGGCCAAGGGCGAACCGATCGTGCTGATGATCGACAACCTCGATGCGGCCTCCGAACGCGACCTGGTCGATTTCACCGAGCTGGCCGCGCGCCTCGAACAGAACCGCCAGCCGGTCTTCCTGGTCGCAGCCGGCGGTGAGCAGACCACCAGCCGGCTACTCGCCGCCTCCGGCGGTCGCTCCGGCATCGAATCGGACGTCGTCACCCGCTTCGACATCCGCACCCTCACCCCGTTCACCGACGCCGAGCTGCGCCCCACCCTGACCGAACCCCTCCGCCGGGCCGGCGTACCGCACACCGCCGAAGCCGTCGACCACCTGCTGACCGCGGCCAACGGCAACCCCGCCCGCCTCCGCGCCCTGGCCGCCACCGCCGACGTCCCCCTCACCCTCAGCACCGCCAAAGCCGCCACCACCCACCACGCGGCCATCTCCCGCCCCCACTACGAAGCCGCCTGGCACAACTGCACCCCCGCCGAAAAGTCCCTCCTCACCAAAGCCGCCCACCTACACCCCGCCGGCATCCCCCTCCCCACCCCCTCCCAAGCCCGCTGGACCCTCGAGTCCACCGCCACCCGCCCCCTGACCCAAGGCCTCCTCCGCCAAACCCCCACCCACCTGACCCTCCCCGACCCAGCCTTCGCCACCTACCTCCACTCCCGCCTCGGCCACAACAGCCAACAGCCGCTACACCTCGGCAGGACCGAAGCGCAGCGGCCGCCCGCTGAACTGACGACTACTGCCCCAACTCCGGATCGTTCACGTCCGCGAGGTGAAGCCCGAGATTCGCACCGGCTTTGAGCATCTGCCGGTCACCGGAGGCGAACAACAAGTCCGACTCGTTCACCGACTCGACGGTCGCGCAGTGGAAGAGCTGCTCGAGAACGCCCAGCGCCTGGGTCTGTTCCTTTGCGGTCACCCGGCCGAGGCGAGTCGCCTTGGCCAGCGCTTCGGACGCCTCGACGGACAGCAGCCGGGACGAGATGACGTCGTCGGCCTCCTGCCACAGCTGATGACAGATCGACGAGCTGGACTCGTCGATCAGCAACGGAACGAATGCTGAGGTGTCGAAGTAACAGATCATCGGCGCTGCTCGGAGATCAGGTCGCTGACGGTGCCCTTCGTCTTGATCGGCGGCGGCGCCGGGCGCTTCGGCCTGACCGGCGGCCGCACCACTCCCTCCGCGATCAGTCGCTGCAACTTGGTCAGACCCTCGACCGGGACGATTTTGGCGATCGGCTTGCCGTGGTCGGTGACCGTGATCGTGTGCCCCGCACGGATGTACGCGAGGTGGCGGCTGAGACCGTCGCGGAGCTCCCTAATTCCTATGTCCATCAGATCACTGTGAAGGCTGGTTTCTGCGGCTGGGAAGGGCAGATGGCGGGGCAAGCCGGGGCAGATCGGGGCAGATCGTCAGGGCCAGATGGATTGGATCCATTCGGGGTGGTCGATGAAGGGGTTTCGGTTGTGTTGGTAGGTGGTGTGGATGCGGTCGTTGCGGCGCTTCTCGAAGGTGTCGGGCGGGTCGGCGGCGGCCCAGGCCTTGAGGACGGAGAGTTTGCCGATGGCGGGGGCGCTGCCGTTGTTGACGGAGTTGTTGGGCTCCAGGTCGGCGAAGCCGTCGCCGCCGTCGTAGCGGACGGCCATGTAGAGGATCATCCGGGCGACGTCGCCGCGGACGGCGGCGCGGGGGGCGAAGGAGTCGGCGTCCGCGGTGCAGCCGGTGCACTCGGCGACGGCGCTGCCGCCGTTGTCGAAGTCCAGGTTGCCGCGGGCGGAGTTGACCGAGACGTCCTCGGGGCGGAGGTGGTGAATGTCGGTGCCCGGGCCGGTCGCGGTACCGAAGTCGCCGTGGGACTTGGCCCAGACGTGTTCGCGGTTCCAGTCGTTGACGCCGCCGCCGTTGGTGGTCTTGCTCTGGGAGCGGCCGGAGTAGAGCAGGATGACGTTGCTCGGGTTCGCCGGGTCCTGGTCGGTGTCCTTGAGCGCATTCCAGACCTGGTCGTAGCTGAGCTTGGTCTGGTTGCTGATGATCGTGTGCAGCGCCGCCTTCAGCGCCGGGCCGGTCTTGCCGGCGGCAGCCGCGTAGTAGTCGCCGGGATCACCCGGGTCGCCTGGGTCCGACCCGCCGCCACCGGTGAAGGCGGTGGCGTTCTTCAGGCCCGGATGGGAGAAGTACGCCGCCAGCGTCCCGGTGACGGTGATCTGCTTCCCCAGCTGACCCGGGTTGCTCTTCAACCCGTACGACGCCCGGAACGCGGCCGGGATCTGCACGTACAGCATCGCCGAGGTGCTCGTCTGACTCGCGGAGTCCGCGAGCGCGAGCGCATAGTCGTCGGGGAAGTTGCTGCGGACGACGGTGCTGGTCCCGGTCGGCTGACCGACGACGTACCCGGTGACGGACGCGGTGGAGTTGTCCTGCCGGCCGATCGCCGTACTGACGGTGATCGGCGTCGCTGCGGTCGACGGCGTGATGCCGAAGCCGAGCAGGGCGAGTACTGCGGTGAAGATCAGCAGCGGGCGGCGGGCCACAGCGACTCCCAGGGCGGTTGGGATAGGTCGCTGTCAGTCTGCCCATGCGTTCAGTGCACCGAAACCCTCACTCCAGGTACAGGCGGCCAACTGCGAGTTTCTGGTCCTTGCCCGGCAGGTAAAGCTGGTACCAGCCGCTGGGCATCCGCTGGCCGTCGCAGCTGGTAACGGCGAACGGCACGTCGCGCAGCCACTTCGACTCACCGGGTTTCAGCACGTTGTTGTGCCGGGCCGGCGTCGCCTTGCCGCGGCCGATCACTGTGTTGCGCGCTCCGGTCTCCCTGACGACCAGATAGTCGGCAGGCGGATTGCCGCCGTACAGCTTCACGTCCGATCGGTTGGTGACGCGGGCGACGAACGTTCCGCTGTAGCCGTTTCCGTCGCGCTGCATCCCCAGCTTGATCATGTCCTGGGTGATGAGCAGCTCCTTGGAGCCGGTGTGGACGGTGGCGGGGACCGTGCTGCCGCAGGTCAGCCCGTCTGCCGTCGCCATCGTCCCCGGGGACGTTGTCGGGTTGCTGCTGGCAACCGGCGGCTGCTCGACGGCTGCGGGCGCGCCGGGGAGTACGGCGTACGCACCGATCGCGAGCGCAGTCACCACACCGACTCCGCCGATTCCGGCGGCCGCGGCGCGGACGCGGCGACGGCGGCGGATGCGGGGGAGCAGTCCGGTCTGGTCGACGTGCACTCCGTCGCCTTGGTCGGCGACTGTCTGGAGCAGTTCCTTCAGGTCGGTCATGTCATCGTCTCCTCGGGTACGGCGAGCTGGGTGGCGAGCTTCACGCGGGCATCGGACAAATAGCGTTTGACCGTGCCTTGCGCGCAGCCCAGCTGATCCGCGATCTCGGGGACGGTGAGGTCCTCGTAGTAGCGGAGGACCACACACGCACGCTGCTTGGGCGAGAGCGTGCCAAGCGCCCGGCGGACGTCGTCCGCGAGCAGATGGTCGTTGTCGTGGTGTGCGACCGGGTGGACCAGTAGGTGCCGTTTGGCACGCCACAGCCCCGCGCGGCGCCGTCCGTCGACGAACTGGTTCAGCATCGCGCGCCGTACGTAGCCCTCGAGCTGGGCGACGTCCCCGCCGACCCGCAGCCGGCTGAAGACCCGCAGCAACGCCTCCTGCACCAGATCCGCCGCCGCGGCCGCATCACCCGTCAGCAACATCCCGTACGACCGCAGCGCACCGCCTCGCCCCGCCAGCAACTCCTCGAAGGCCCGCTCCCACTCAGCCATTCGCACCCGTTCTTCCGGTTCAGCTATCACCCCTACAGACGACGGAGCAACAGGAACCGTTGGGGGCCTGGGTGGTTGAGTCGGTGGGGCGGGGAACGAGTGAGTGTCGTTCGCCGCCCCACCTAGGTGGGTGGGCCCCCATCAGGCCGCGGCTGTTGTCGCGGGCTGCTTGCCCAACCACCAGTGAGGCGCCACTGGCGGGCGGTACCTCACCGTTTCTGAGTACGGAGGCGTCCTCCGTGCGTGGCGTGGTGCGGACGCCGTTTACGGACCGTACTCAGAACGGCACTGGTTGTCCATGGGCCAGAGGGTCATCTCACACTGCGACCCGGTAGCTGACTCAGCAGCTGATGGTGTCCTGGTGCGTGGTGCCGCCGGAGCGGAAGTTGTTCACGCGGGAGGTGATCTGGGCGGGGGTCAGGGTCTCGTTCTTGGCGTAGTAGACCCAGTCGGCCGACTGGACGTAGGAGCTGGTGCCGCCGGTGTGCCCCTCCAGGTCGATGAACCACTGGTTGTAGTTGAGCGTCATCGGACGCCGCGGGTAGACGTTGCGCCCGGCGTCGTCGGTGGTGTGGTCAGCGGCCAGCGCTCCGTCGATGTAGTACCGGACGTGGCCGCCGGCGACGACCGCGACCAGCGTGTGCCAGCCGGCGTGGCTGTAGGGCCGCACGGTCGTCTTGCGCCAGCCGTCGAACGGGTTCGCCTGGTAGGTGTTCCAGCTGGTGATGAAGTTGACCGGTCCGGTCTCACCCCAGCCGCCGTTCGGCAGGTACTCGGAGATGTCCAGCTCGGAGTACGTCGGCTCCCAGTCGTAGTCCAGCGGCGAGATCGTGTAGAAGGTCTGGTTGACGCGGTCGCCGTCGTTCCCGCTGACCGGGGTGTCGCTGAACTTGAACCGGGTCGCGTAGGTGCCTTCGAAGAACCGCAGCGTGTTCTGCTGGACCTGCGCCTGCGTGGTACCAGCGGGCGTGCCGTCGGTACTCGCCCGCAGCTGCAGCGACTTCTGCCCGTCAACCGTGGGGAACGTGACGTTCGCGGCGGACCACGTGTTCGGAATGCCGGGACCACCGGCCCCGGTCCGGACGCTCCAGTCGTGCCCGGTGAAGTTCGGGTCGGTGCGCGAGCTGTAGTTGAAGTCATCGAAGAACGCACCGCAGGCGGACGGCTTGGCGGCGGCCGTCGTGGCGACGGTACTGCCGGCCGCGAGGGCGGCCAGTACGACGGCGGCGGCAGTCAACCGCGTTCGGCGGGATCGAATCATCGGGAATCACAACCTTCGAGGTCCGGGGCGGATAATCTCCCGATCGAGAGTGGTCTATCCAATTGGTAAAGTCAATGCGTAAGGCACGCTCGTAAATGCCCGCCGAGGGTTTACCACTGGTAAGCTGCGGTGATGCGAAGGACCGAGGCTCGCGATCAGCTGCTGCGGCTGATCGAGGCGCGCAACCCAGGGGAGCCGCTCCCGTCCGAGCGGTCGCTGAGCGAGGAGCTCGGCGTCTCCCGGCCGACCTTGCGGGCCGCGCTGGACGATCTCGCCCGCGACGGACTGGTCAGCCGCGAGCACGGCCGGGGGACCTTCACCCGGCGGGTGCACCAGATACTGGAGCCGACCGCGAGCGGCGACTTCCAGGCGCCGTTGCCGGAGGGCTCGCCCTGGCCGAGTCAGTTGATCGACTTCGAGGTCGGCCCGGCCGGAGCCCGGCTCGGTCAGCGAATGGAGATGTCACCCGGCGACGAGCTGGTGACCGCGCTCCGGCTGCGCCTGGTGGACGGCGCGCCGATGTGTATCGAGAAGATCCGCATCCCGGGGCGGTTCGTCCCCGGCATCACCGGCCGCGACTTCGAGCTCGGCTCGCTGTACGGCCTGCTCCGCAGCCGCTACCAGGTCGCCCCGAAGGACGCCGTCCAGACGGCCGAGCCGACGGTCACCGACGCGCAGGAGGCGGAGCTGCTCGGCGTCCCGCTGCACTCGCCCGCGCTGCTCTTCGAGCGGACGACGCGGAACGCCGACCACGCCGTGATCGAGTACACGCGCTCCATCTATCGCGGAGACCGGTACCGGATCACGACGCGGCTGACGTTCGACTGACTAGCCCTTCACGGCCCCGGCGGCGACACCCGAGGTGACGCGGCCCTGGAGGACCAGGAAGATCAGCAGGACCGGGAGCATGAACAGCGTGGCCGCGGCCATCGTCGCGCCCCAGTCGGTGCCGAAGGTGTTGCTGAACGACGAGAGCCAGACCGGCAGCGTGCGCTGGTCCTGCTCCTTGATGATCAACAGGTTCGCGAACGCGAACTCGTTCCACGCGGTGATGAACCCGAACAGGGACGTCGACAGCAGGCCGGGCGCGAGCAGCGGGAAGACGATCCGCCGGAACGCCTGGAACTGGTTGCAGCCGTCGACCTGGGCCGCCTCCTCGAGGTCGGCCGGGATCGCGTTCAGGAACCCGCGCAGCGTCACGATCGTGAACGGCAGCGTCATCATGAAGTAGATCAGCGTCAGCATCGGCAGCTTGTCGAGCATGTCGGTGTCGCGCGCGATCACGTACATCGGGATCAGCAACGCCTCCCACGGCGTCATCTGCGCGACGAACACCATCACGATGAACCCCTGCCGGCCCTTCCATTTCAGCCGCGCGACCGAGTACGCCGCCAGGCACGCGACGATCAGGGCGAGCAGGACGCCGGAGATCGCGACCAGCGCCGAGTTCCGCCAGAACAGCCAGAAGCCGTCCGCGTTCACCGCCGTACTGAAATGCGTGAAGGTGATGTGCGTCGGGAGGAAGGACGGCGTCTCGGCCTGGATCTCCTTGGTCGGCTTGAAGGCCGTCAGGACCATCCAGTAGACCGGGAAGACCGCGAACGCGAAGACGCCCAGCGCGATCACGTTGAGGACCAACCGCTTCGGCTTCACAGCTCTCCCTCTTCCTTGAACAGCTGCCGGAAGTAGGCGAGCAGCACGACGGTCAGCAGCAGCACCGTGACCATCGAGATCGCGGCGCCGAGGTCGTAGCGGTTCAGCGACTGCGCGATCTGGTAGGCGTAGACCGGCAGCGTCAGCGTCGCGTCACCCGGACCGCCCTGGCTGATCACCCAGATCTGCACGAAACTCTTGAAGACCCAGATCACCTCCAGGCAGAGGATCAGCCCGAACATCGGCCGCAGGATCGGGAACGTGATCAGCCCGAACATCCGGACCGGTCCGGCGCCGTCGATCGCGGCCGACTCGTAGATCTCCTTCGGCACCGTGGTGATCGCGGCGTACAGCGTCAGCGCCGCGAACGGCACCGACTGCCAGACGATCATGATCACGATGATCGCGAACGTCGACGTCCCGTCGGCGAACCAGGCGTACCCGTCGTACTGCTCGAACCCGAGCGTGACGAGCACCCAGTTCACCACTCCGAGCTGGGACTGGAACAACCACTGGAAGACCGTGGTCGCGGCCAGCACCGGGATCGCCCAGGCCAGCACCAGGCCGCCCATCAGGGTCAGCCGCATCCACTTGCCCAAGGCATCGATCAGCAGGGCGACCAAGGTGGACAGCACCATGATCAGGACGACGTTGATCGCGGTGAACGCGAACGTCCGCGCGACCACCGACCAGAACTTGTCGTCGGTGAAGATCGCCCGGTAGTTGTCCAGCCCGACGAAGTCGGCGCCGCCGCGGATCAGCTGCGCGACCCCGAACTTCTGGAACGAGATGACCAGGTTGCGGATCAGCGGGTAGATCAGCAGGTACGCCATCCCGAGCACGGTCGGCGCGATCAGCAGATAGGGCAGGAAACGCGGGCGCCCCCGCCGGGCCCGAGCCGGGGGTTCCGGCTCGGGGGCGGGGGCGGTCCGCTCGAGTTGAGCGACAGCCACGACTACTTACCGCTGTTCAGGGCCTCGGTGATGATCGCGTCGGCCGCCTGGGCCGCCGCGGCCGGGTCACCGCCGGTGAGCACCTTGGTCTGGAACTCCTTGATCGGGTTCTTCGCCTCGACCGCGGCCCAGTTCGGCGAGTTCGGCGTCGCCTTGCCGTTGGCGGCGCCGGCCGCCATCGCGGTCGTGCCCTCGTCACCGGTCACCTGGGCGGCCAGCGCCTTGCGGTTCGGCACGTACTTCATCGACTTGGCCAGGTCGACCTGCCACTTCTCGCCGGCCAGTTCCTTGATGAAGGTGTACGCCGCGTCCGGGGCGTCCGAGGCCTCCGGCACGATCAGGTCCGAGCCGCCGGTGAACACCGCGCCCGGCTTGTCGGCGGTCTTGCCCGGGATCGGGAAGAAGCCCAGCTTGTCCTTGAGCGCGGGGTTGGCCTGGACGATCAGCTCGGCGGCGCCCGGGACGGCGATCATCTGCGCGACCTTGCCCTGGGCGAACACGTCGGTCTGGGTCGGCTTCGCCTCGTCGGAGTCCTTCGGGCCCTTACCGAGCGCCTGGATCTGCTTGTAGAACTCCATCCCCTTGAGCGCCTCGGGGCTGCCCAGCGCGCCCTTCCACTGGTCGCCCTCCTGGACTGCCAGGTCGCCGCCCTCGTCCCAGATGAAACCGGACAGCACGTAGAAGTTCTGGCCGGGCAGGTAGATGCCCTGGTTGCCGCCGGTGTTCACCTTGGCGGTCGCGGCCAGCCACTCCTCGCGCGTCTTCGGCGGGGTGGTGATCCCGGCCGCCGCGAACAGGTCCTTGCGGTAGACCACGACCCGGTTCGCCGCGTAGTACGGGATGCCGTACTGCTTACCCTCGTAGTTGCCCGGGCCGGCCAGCCCCTCGATCCAGTCGTCGCCCTGCAGGTCGGCCTTCTTGTCGGACAGGTCCCGGACGCCGCCGGACGCCGAGTACTGCGCGACCTGGGTGTTGCCGACCTCGATCACGTCGGGCGCGTCCTTGCTGGCCAGCGCGCCGATGATCTTGGCGCCGATCCCGTTCCACTCCTGGATCTGGACGTTGAGTTTGACGTCGGTGTGCTTGGCGGCGAAGTCGTCGGTGAACCGCTTGAGGAAGTCGTCCGAGACGCTCCCCTTCATCAGCCACACGTCGATCGTCTTCGGCCCGGAACTCGCGTCGTCCTGGCCACCGGAGCCGCCGCACGCCGCGAGGGCGGTGAGGGACAGCGCCGCGACCGCGGCCGTGGCAAGCGAACGGAACTTCATGGATCACCCCTGGTATGAACCTGTTCCTGCAGAGGCCCCGAGAATTCCTCAGGCATGACTGACCGGTCAATAGTTCAGAAGTGTCCGTTACTATTCTGTGAGAGCGTGTTCGCGCTGGATCCTGCGTGCTCGACGGGCTAAACCGGTCAAGCCACGCAGTCACCGTTGCAGATCACGCAACCACACCACTTACGCACCTGGTAACACCAATTAACGAACCAGTTGCCCACCGGCGAGCTCGTTGTCGACCGCAGCGGCGCGTTTGAGGCCGACCAGCAGGAGGCCGATCGAGATCGCGCCGACGACGGCGTACGTGACTTTGCCGCCGATGCCGTCCCAGGCGGTGTGCAGGGCGACCGCGAGCGCGTACATCCCGGCGAAGCCGGCCAGGTGCTTGCCGCTGGGCGCGCTGACGAACCGCCACAGGCCCCAGCAGGTCAGCCCGGTCCAGGCGGCGTGGCCGGCCGGGGAGAGCAGGCCGCGGATGAACAGCGTCTGCTCGGCCGCGCCGACGTTCCCGCCGGACTGCAGTAGCGCGACGAACGCGTAGCCCATCGTCTCCAGGACGGCGAACCCGGTTCCGACCGCGACGCCGATGACGATGCCGCGACCGACCGACGTCCGGTACCGGCGTCCGAAGAACACCACCAGGATCGCCGGAACGACCAGCTTGGCCGCCTCCTCGATCAGACCGACGCCGAGCATCGGCAGCGTGCCCAGCCGCCGCATGGCGTCGTACTCGAGCAGCCCGGCCACCACGACGCCCACGACCCCGCCGAACAGCAGGCAGCCGCCCAGTGTCGGACCGTCGATCAGCCAGCGTCCGGAGCGGCCGGCCGCGAATGTGACGAAAGTGAGGGGTACGACGAGCGCTCCGAGCAGGATCATCGTCGGGAAGAGATTGGGGTTGTTCGTGTCGGTGAGCACCGCGAGGACGGCGAGGTACAGCGCCCCGCCGATCAGTAGCGTCGCCAGCCAGGCCCACTTGCGGACCACCTGTTGTGCACTCATGAGCTGATGGTGACGGGTCGTGGCGCGCTTGCGCCATGTCGCAGGGACGGCAGTGATGGACAGGGCGGAGGTCCGTAACGGGATTGCAAACTCGGTCGGAAGAGGTGCATGCCCCCTGCCTCTGGAAGAGGAGACCTGTCCATGCCTTCCACCCGGACCACCGCCGCCACCCTTGCGGCGGTACTGACGCTGGGCGCAGTCACGGCCACCCCCGCGACCGCAGCGCCACCGCCACGCCCAGCTGTCACCCCCAGCACCACCTCAGTCACCCTCATCACCGGTGACGTCGTATCGGTCACCGATGCCGGCAACGGCCGGAAGGCCGCGACTGTCCAGCCCGCACCAGGACGTGAGCGCGTCGCGTTCCACACCGTGGAGGCGGACGGCGGACTGCGCGTCCTGCCCAGTGACGCCGTCCAGTACATCGCCTCCGGTGTGATCGACGCCGACCTGTTCGACGTGGACGAGTTGATTGCCGACGGCTACGGCGATTCCGCCGTCCAGCAGCTCCCACTGATCGTGAAGTACGCGGACGGCGCGCGGAGCGCCACGACGCTCACCGGTACGACGACCACCCGTCAGCTGCCGTCGATCGACGCAGCCGCCGTTTCGGCGTCCAAGGACCAGCTGTCCGCGCTGTGGCAGTCGCTGCGGCCCGCTACGGGCGCCCACGCGCTGAACAGCGGCGTCACCAAGGTCTGGCTGGACGGCAAGGTCCGTCCGGTGCTGGACAAGAGCGTCCCGCAGATCGGTGCTCCGGATGCGTGGAAGGCCGGCTACCAGGGTTCCGGCGTCCAGGTCGCCGTACTGGACACCGGTGTGGACGCGCAGCACCCGGATCTGGTCGGCAGGGTCAAGGAGAGCCAGGACTTCTCCGCGAGCGCGACCGGCCCGGCTGACCACTTCGGGCACGGCACCCACGTCGCAGCGACCATCGCCGGGACCGGCGCCGGCGCAGGCGGCACCCGGAAGGGCGTCGCACCGCAGGCGGACCTGCTGATCGGCAAGGTGCTGAGCGACGACGGCATCGGCTACGAGTCGTGGATCATCGGCGGGATGGAGTGGGCAACCGACAAGGGCGCCAAGGTCGTCAACATGAGCCTCGGCGGCGGCCCCACCGACGGGACCGATCCGATGAGCCAGGCCATCAACGACCTCACCGCTCGCACCGGCACGCTCTTCGTCGTGGCCGCGGGCAACGAAGGCCAGGACGAGACAGTCGGTACGCCGGGCGCCGCAGCCGCAGCTCTGACCGTGGGCGCGGTCGACCGGGCCGACAAGCTCGCTGACTTCTCCAGCCGCGGTCCGCGCGTCGGCGACGGCGGACTGAAGCCGGAGATCACCGCACCGGGTGTGGACATCGTCGCTGCCCGCGCTGCGGGTACGGACATGGGCAGCCCGATCGACAACCACTACACCGCAGCTTCTGGTACGTCGATGGCGACGCCGCACGTGGCCGGCGCCGCAGCGCTGCTGGCACAGCAGCACCCGGACTGGAAGGCGGACCGGCTGAAGGACTCACTGACCAGCACGGCGAAGACCCAGCCGGGCCAGTCCGTCTACGCCCAGGGCGCCGGCCGTGTCGACCTGACCCGAGCGGTCGCGCAGCAGGTGACTGCCAGCGGTGTGGCCGACTTCGCCGGCAGTCCGGCCAGCCGGACCATCACCTACCGCAACGACGGTTCCACCCCGATCACGCTGACGCTGTCCATTGCCGTCACCAACCTGGACACCAACAAGCCGGAGACAGATGCGTTCGGTCTGCCTGCCACTGTGACCGTTCCGGCAGGCGGAAGCACCGACGTCCCGGTGACGCTGGCGGACGCGAAGCTCGAGCGTGGTGTGCACAGCGGCTGGGTCATTGCGACCGGTCCGGGCGGCGTCGTCACCCACACCGCGGTCGGCACCTTCAAGCAGGGTCCGAAGCACACGGTGAAGCTGCGAGCGATCGACCGCGACGGCAAGCCGACCGGCGTTCCGGTCGTCACGCTGTTCGGCTCCAACCCGCGGTCCGACACGCTGGCCTGGATCGGCGACGGGGAAACCCTCGAGGCCGAGGTGGAGGAGGGCACCTACTTCATGCACTCGCTGGTCGACCAGAACGACCCGCAGAACGAGCAGTACAGCCTCATCACCGACCCGAACATCGTGGTGACCAAGGACCTGGAGTACGTGATCGACGCGCGGAAGGCCGTGCCGATCACGATCGAGACGCCGAAACCCGCGGAACAGCAGGCGATCCTGAGCTACTACGTCCACCGCAAGTTCGGCAGCGGCCGCGCGATCAGTCACGGCGTGATGCACTTCAGCTCGGTCAAGCAGATCAACGTGACGCCGACCAAGCCGGTCAAGGACGGCACGTTCGAGTTCGCGTCCCGCTGGCAGTTGGTCGCACCGATGGTCCAGGCCGCGGTTCCCGGCGTCAGCGGCCCACTGGACATCAATCTGCTGCACCAGTCGCCGTCGTACGCCGGTAAGCGGCGCTTCCCCCTCGTGTACGCCGATGCGGATCTCAAGCGGGTCAAGGGCGCGCTGGTCGTCCAGCACACAAGTGACGTGCTGAACGACCAGGAGCAGATCGCAGCGGCTGCCAAGGCGGGTGCGGCGGCGATCATCCTGGTCCGTCCGGCGGACTCGAGCGCCTGGACGGTCTGGCGCCCCAATGGGGATCGGGAGCCGATCCCGGCCATGGTGACGACCGCGAAGGACGGCCAGCGGCTGATCGACCGCGCCCGCCGCGCGCAGGCGACGATCGAGCTGACGCTGACGACGTCCAGCCCGTACCTGTACGACGTCCAGCAGGTGTCGAGCGGCTCGATCCCGGCCCGCGTCGTACACAAGGTGACTGCGGCGAACAGCGCGCGGATCACCGCGCAGTACAACGACAACGGCGGATTCAACTGGGCCAAGGAGCAGCGGTTCGGCTGGCGTCCCTGGCAGGAATACGCCTGGAACGACAAGCAGCGGTTCGTCGAGACGCCGAAGACTCGTGAGGAGTGGGTCAGCGCCGGCGACTCGCTCTGGCAGCAGCGGGTGCATCACCTCTACACCTGGGACACCATGGGCCCGCTGCGGTCCGGTCTGACCGCACCGCCGCGCAGCTACCGTGCCGGGACGTCGAAGGAGACGTGGTTCGGCCCGGTCGTCCGGCCGGCCGTCGTCCCCAGTGAGGTGTCCACTCGGACCGGTGACCGGTTGTCGTTCCGCATCCCGTCGTTCGTGGATGCGGCCGGCCACTACACGAACGGCGAGGCCACGTCGTCGTCCGCCACCCTGTCTCGGAACGGACAGCCGATCGCGGACCTGGCCGACGCCTGGGACGACGTCATCACCACCAGTGCGGACGCGGCGTACCGCTTGGAGCTCAACACGGCCCGCGATGACGCGGAGTGGCTCTGGGGAACGCGCACCCAGACCGCCTGGGAGTTCCGCTCCGCCAAGACCGCTGAAGACAAGGGGACGCCGTTGTCGCTGCTGCAGGTCGGCTACCAAGTGCCGACCGATGCGAACGGACGTACGCCGCGCACGCACCTGCTCGGATTCGAGGCGCCACGGGCGCACACCTTGCAGGCATGGGCCTCGTTCGACGAAGGCGCTAGCTGGCGCAAGCTCCCTGTGGTTGGGGCGCTCGGTCACTACGGCGCACTGGTCGGCAACGCTCGCGGCACGGTGTCGTTGAAGGTCCAGGCCACTGGTCCGAACGGAACGAAGTTCACGCAGACCGTCATTCGGGCGTACGGCGTGAAGTAGTCGACGGAACCCGCACCGGTCAGAGCCAGTCGCGTTTCGCGGCTTGGTAGGCCAGACCGGTGCGGGTGTCGACGCCGGCCAGTGTCATCAGCCGGTCGAGCCGGCGCTGCACAGTACGCCGGCTGATCCCGAGCTGCGACGCAATCGACTTGTCCGGCACCCCTGCGACCAGCAGCGAGAGCAGGAAGCGTTCGTGCTCATCGAGAGCGCCCGGGTCGGACTGGTCGCCGGACTGCAGCGCCACCGGCGTCGCCTGCTCCCAGTGACTCTCGAACAGTGCCAGCAGCGCATCGAGCAGCTGACCGCGGCTGATCACCGCAGCGGTCGGCTCACCGATCCCCACCTCGTCGTCCCGGACCAGCGGGCAGACAGCCGTCGCCCGGTCCACAATCGCGAGCCGGACGGGCAGTGTGGGCAGCGTGCGGGCTTCTTCACCCCAGCTGACGCCTTCGGCGATGCTGTCCAGCTCACCGGGGGTGGCGAGCAGAGCCCGCTCATAGATCGCCCGATAGCGGACGCCGCGTGACAGAGCGCCGTACTCCTCGGTGTTGTCCGCCCCCTGCATCGCCAGCGGGTTCGCCCGGCAGAACCAGAGGATTTCCTGCCGAGCTGACTCCTGCAGGTCGCGCAGCCGCTCCCGCAGCGCGGTAGCGCCGACAATCACCTCAACCAGGTGATGCGCGTCCCGCCGGCTCGCACTGGCCCGGAACTCCTCACTGAGCGCCGCCACCGTCTTCCGGGCCGCCTCGAGCGACTCCTGGCGACGCAGCAACGTCGTCCCGAGTGCGACGTCCGGCGGCAGCGGACGGAACACCGGGTCTTCAGCGGTCGTCACCGCGACCAGACCCTTCGCCTGCAACCGCTGCAGAACCTCAGCAGCCTCCGGCGCCGGCAGCTCGGCCACCTCGGCCAGGTCCATCGCTCGCGCGGCCGACAACCCGACGAGCAGCCGGTACGCGCGCTCCTCCCGGGCGTCGAGCAACACACCTTCCTGCATCGTCAGCCACCTCCGGAGACCACCTAAGCAAACGATTCCCCAGCAGCGCGACGGTTTTCCTATTGGCACCAATCGGACATGGCACCTATTTGCCATCACACCCTCGACACCCCCGCGTCCCTTGACGTCAGTTGTTCGCGGACCTCGCCGCCGCCGAGCGTCCCGCCTCGAAGAGAGAAGCACCATGAGCCTCACCGACTACGCCGGCCTCGCCGGCCTCCTCACCGCGGCCGCCCTCGCCCTCTGGATGCTCCTGGGCGCCCCCGACCTCCCCCACCACCCCACCCCCCGCCACCGCCGAACCCGCGCCTGACCCAACTTCCGTTGTCCTGGACAACTTTCCGCGCGGGTGCGGGAATCTGTCGGCGTGGGCTGAGACGGTAGGGCGATGACGGGGATCCGAACGGCTATTGCTCGACCGACCATCAGTGCTGATCCGGCGGTGAACGGGAAGAAGGTCCGGTCGCTGATGCGGAAGGCGGCGGCTGGGCGGGCTCGGCTCGTGCAGTTTCCCGAGGGGATGTTGAGTGGTTACGCGAAGGCCCAGATCGCGGACTGGGCCGAGGTGGACTGGCGGTTGGTGCGGGCCGAGCTCGAGGAGATCATGGCGCTGGCCGGTGAGCTCGGGGTGTGGGTGGTGCTCGGGTCGGCGCATCCGCTGACCGCGCCGCACCGGCCGCACAACAGCCTCTACGTGATCTCGGACAGCGGCGCGCTGGTCGACCGCTACGACAAGCGGTACTGCTCGCACACCGAGATCACGCATTTCTACAGCCCTGGCTTCGAGCCGGTCGTCTTCGACGTCGACGGTTACCGGTTCGGCACGCTGATCTGTGTCGAGGTCAACTTCCCGCAGCTGTTCGCGCAGTACGAGCGGCTCGGCGTCGAGTGCCTGCTGTTGTCGACGTACGGCGCCGACGATTCTTTCGAGACCAAGGCCGCCGCGCATGCCGCGATCAACTGCTACTGGGTCGCCGTCTCTGTCCCGGCGCTGCCCGACGAGCCGACGCCGGCCGGCCTGATCACCCCGGCGGGTATCTACACCACCCAGGCCGCCGGCCCTGCCGAGCTCACCTTCGCCACGATCGACCGCGAAGACCCGGCCCTCGCCGTCGCCCTCCGCCAGGCCCGCCCGTGGCGCGCGACCGCCGCCAAAGGCGACATCTACCGCGCCCGCGCCGTCGCCGACCCGCGCTCGTCCAACCGGACGGCCCTGTGACCGGGCGCACCCCCGGAAAAGCAAAAATCCCGGTCTCTCGACCGGGACCTGCTGCGTGCGCGAGGGGGGAGTTGAACCCCCACGCCCTTTCGGGCACACGGACCTGAACCGTGCGCGTCTGCCTATTCCGCCACCCGCGCGCTGTCGTCTGAACTGTGTCCTGGCGACGAGAAGGAACATTAGCACGGGAATGTCCGGTGCTTCACATTGCGGGTTCGGTCGAACCTCCCGATACGATCGATCGTCGTACCCGGTGTGTCCGCCACGACCGGTGGATACGGACCGTGGACCGACCGTGGAGGAGGAGGCGTGCGACCGCTGCAGCGCTTCGAGCGACGTCTGGAGGGCATCGTGAGTGGTGTCTTCGCGCGTGCGTTCAAGGGCGACGTCGAGCCGATCGAGCTGGCGGCGGCGCTCAAGCGTGAGATCGACAACACCGCGCGGATCCTGTCCAGGGACCGCCGGCTGGTGCCGAATCACTTCACCATCGAGCTGGGTCCGGGCGATTTCGAGCGCCTGAACGCCTACGGGCGGACCCTCAACCACGAGCTGGCCAACGAGCTGCGCGACCACGCCGACATCCAGCGCTACACCTTCTCCGGCCCGATCGAGATCGAGCTGAGTCAGCAGGACGACCTCCCGACCGGTAAGTTCCGGGTGGTCAGTGCGACCGTCGGGACGCCGCAACGGCGTACTCCGTCCTACGAGCAGCCCTACCAGCAGGAGCCCTACGTGCCGCCGAACGACGGCCAGACGGTGCTGCAGAGCGCCCCGGTCACCCCACCGCCCGCACCGCAGCAGCCGCGCCGCGGCCACCCGCAGGTGCTGCTCGAGGTCAACGGACGCCGCCGTCCGGTGAATCCGCCCGGCGTCGTGCTCGGCCGCGGCACCGACGCGGACATCCAGATCAACGACCCCGGCGCCTCCCGGCGGCATGCCGAGATCCGCCTGATGCCCGAGGGCAACGGCGCGATCCGGGTGGTGCTGGTCGACCTCGGTTCGACCAACGGCACGCTGGTGAACGGCCGCCGGGCCGCCGAGGTCGAGCTGGTCGACGGCTCGACCGTGCGGATCGGCAACACGACCATGACGCTGCGGCTGGCGGACGAGCCGATGGCCCAGCCGCCGAGCAGCGGGTGGTGACCGGCCGCTCATGTCGGAACTGACCCTGACCCTGATCAAACTGGGGTTCCTGGCCCTGTTGTGGATGTTCGTCCTCGCGGTGCTGTCCGTGATCAGGTCCGACCTGTTCGGCGCCAAGGTGGACAGCCGGGCGGCGGCCCCGGCCGTCGCGGCCGCCACCCGGACGCCGAAGGCCCCGAAACCGGTCAAGAAGCGGAAGGGCCTGCCGGGCTCGCTGACGATCTCCGACGGCCCGCAGGCCGGGGTCGGCGCGACCCTGGTCGAGGAGCCGATCGTGATCGGCCGCGGCTCGGACTGCCAGATCCGGCTCGACGACGACTACTCCTCCACCCGGCACTCGCGGCTGTTCCTGTCCGAGGGTCAGTGGTGGGTCGAGGACCTCGGCTCCACGAACGGCACGTACCTTGACGGCCAACGGGTGACCCGCCCGGTCCCGGCCGAGATCGGCGGCTCGATCCGGATCGGCCGCACGACGCTGAACATCGCGAAGTAGGCCTGCCTCGATGA
Organism: Kribbella sp. NPDC104218; assembly: GCF_055584105.1. NCBI lineage: Bacteria > Bacillati > Actinomycetota > Actinomycetes > Propionibacteriales > Kribbellaceae > Kribbella > Kribbella sp. NPDC104218. Next base: position 1,839,242 of record NZ_JBVJMQ010000001.1, on the reverse strand, counting down.
CCCTGTCGCTCGACTACGCCGCACTGTCCGATGTCGGACGAGTGCGCCGCAACAACGAGGATTCGGCGTACGCCGGTCCGCACCTGCTGCTGCTCGCCGACGGAATGGGCGGCGCGGCGGCCGGTGAGGTGGCCAGCTCGGCGGCGGTCCAGGTGATCCGGCGGCTGGACACCGCCCAGATCTCCGGCGACGACATGATCGAGGCGCTGGCCGGCGCCGTCCACCGGGCCAACGAGCGGCTGTCCGAGCTCGTCGAGGAGGACCCGGAGCGCGAAGGGATGGGTTCGACCGTCACCGCGCTGATGTTCGACGGGCAGCGGCTCGGCCTGGCCCACCTCGGCGACTCCCGCGCGTACCGGATGCGCGAGGGCGTGCTCTACCAGCTCAGCCACGACCACACCTTCGTGCAGTCGCTGGTCGACGAGGGCCGGATCTCCCAGGAGGAGGCCTTCACCCACCCGCACCGGAACCTGATCCTCCGGGTGCTGGACGGCCGCCCGGACTCCGATCCCGATCTGCAGATCCTCGACGTCCAGGCCGGCGACCGGCTGATGCTGTGCAGTGACGGCCTGCCGGACTACGTCGCCGACGAGGTGATCGCCGCGTCGATGGCCGCCGGTACGCCGGACTCCGTCGTCGTCGAGCTGATCACGCATGCCCTCGAGGCCGGTTCCAACGACAACGTGACCTGCGTCGTGGCCGACGTGGTCGAGACCGCGCCCGCGAGCGGCAGCACGCCGCAGCTGGTCGGCGCCGCGGCCGAGCTCGCCCAGGGCAGCACCGGGCCCGGCGTCGCCTCGGCGGCCGCCGGCGGCAGCGGGCACGGCGGCGGTGGCCGCCACGCCACTGTCGATCCCGAAGAGCTGCGCTACGCGCCCCGGCCGCCGCGCCGGTTCCTCTGGCCGCGCCGGATCGCCGTCGTGATCGTCGTCCTGGCGCTGCTCGGCGGGGTCGGCTGGTTCGGCTACCGCTGGACCCAGGACCAGTACTACGTCGGCACCGACGGCGACTTCGTGGCGATCTTCCAGGGCGTGGACGCCGATATCCCGGGTCTGACGCTGACCAAGGTCTTCGAGCTGCAGCCGCAGTTGCAGGTCGACAAGCTGCCGGCGTACAACCGGCAGCAGGTGGAGGGCAACATCCAGGCCGACGACCTGGACGGCGCCCGCGCGATCGTCAGCGAGTTGCAGCGCACCGCGGACGAGTGCGCGAAGAAGGCGAACCCGCCGGTGAAGTCGACCCCGCCGCCGACGTCGACCCCGGTCTCGAAGCCGCCGGTCTCGAAACCGCCCGTGACGCCGCCGCCGTCCAGTCCGACGCCGGGCGGCCAGGCCGACCCCGACGACTGCGACGGCGTCCGATGAGTATCGCCTCGACCTCCGTCATCCAGATCATCCCGCGCACCCGGCGCGGGGTTGAGCTGTTCCTGCTGCTGATCGCGATCGGCGTCTCGGTCGGCGCCTACGTCAACATCGGCATCACCGCCCAGGGCAAGGTCCCGGCCAGCACCGGGCTCTACGCGGCCGGGATCGGTCTGCTGGCGCTGATCGCGCATCTCGCGCTGCGCTTCCGGGCGCCGTACGCCGATCCCGTGATCCTGCCCTGCGCCGTCCTGCTGAACGGGCTCGGCGTCGCGATGATCCACCGCGTCGACCTCGGCCTGACCGCGATCGGCCGCGAGAAGGGCGTCCCGTTCGCACCACAGCAGATCACCTGGACGGCGGTCGGCGTCGTCCTGTTCCTCGCCGTCATCGTCGTGATCCGGGACCACCGCCGCCTGCAGGCGTTCACCTACACGCTCGGCCTGGTCGGTCTGGTGCTGCTGGTGCTGCCGCTGGTCCCCGGGCTCGGTATCAACGTGAACGGCGCCTCGATCTGGATCCGCGTCGCCGGTATGTCGTTCCAGCCGGGGGAGTTCGCGAAGGTCTGCCTGGTCATCTTCTTCGCCGGCTACCTGGTCCTGAAGCGCGATGTACTGACGCTGGCCGGCCGCCGGTTCCTCGGTCTCGATCTGCCGCGCGCCCGCGACCTCGGGCCGATCCTGGTCGCCTGGCTGGTCAGCTTGGGCGTCCTGGTCTTCGAGAGCGACCTCGGCTCCTCGCTGCTGTTCTTCGGGCTCTTCCTGTTCCTGCTGTACGTCGCCACCGAGCGGGCCGGCTGGCTGATCATCGGCGGGCTGCTGTTCGTCGGCGGCGCCTTCTTCGCGTACACGACGTTCGGCCACGTGCACCGCCGGATCACCGACTGGCTGGACCCGTTCTCGATCGACGGCGGCCAGATCGCCAACGGCCTGATGGGCCAGGCGTGGGGCGGCGTCCTCGGTCGCGGTCTCGGCCAGGGCCGGCCCGAGTTCACCCTGTACGCGAACAGCGACATGATCATCTCCTCGCTGGCCGAGGAGCTCGGGCTGACCGGCCTGATCGCGATCCTGCTCGTGTACACCCTCATCATCGAGCGCGGTCTGCGGACGGCGCTCGGCTGCCGGGACATCTTCGGCAAGCTGATCGCCACCGGTCTGGCGATGTCGTTCTCCCTGCAGGTGTTCGTGATCGTCGGCGGTGTCACCGGGCTGATCCCGCTGACCGGTCTGGCCACGCCGTTCATGGCGCTCGGCGGGACGTCGCTGGTCGCGAACTGGGCCATCATCGGATTGCTGCTCCGGATCAGCGACCAGGCCCGCCGCCCCCAGACTCCGGCCGCCCCAGTGTCCGACGAAACGATCGCGATGGCGGTGCAGAAGCAGTGAACTCGGCAATTCGACGACTGGCCGTGGCCGCGATCGTCCTGATGCTCGCCCTGATGGCGAACTCGACGTATCTGCAGGCCTTCCGTTCCAACGAGCTGAACGGGCGGAACGACAACCGTCGCGTCCGGGACTCGCAGTTCTCGGTCGACCGCGGCGCGATCCTGCTCAACAACACGCCGATCGCGGAGAGCAAGGAGTCCAACGACCGGTTCAAGTACCAGCGCACGTACGCCAACGGGCCGGTCTACGCGCCGGTCACCGGCTACTACTCCTACGTGTACGGCCGGTCCGGGATCGAGCTGAACATGAACTCCGAGCTGAACGGCTCGGACCCGTCACTTGCCTTCCGCCGGATCATCGACGTGATCAGCAACCGGCCGCAGCAGGGCGCCAGCGTCACGCTGACGCTGAACCCGAAGGCCCAGCAGGCGGCGTACAGCGGCCTCAAGGGCAAGATCGGCGCGGTGGTCGCGCTCGAGCCCAAGACCGGCAAGGTGCTGGCGCTGGCGACCCGCCCGTCGTACGACCCGAACGAGCTGGCCTCGCACGACCTGGGCAAGGTCCGCGACGCCTGGGACAAGCTGAACAAGGACGAGGACAAGCCGGCCACCAACCGGGCGGTCCGCGAGACCTACCCGCCCGGATCGACGTTCAAGCTGGTCACGTCAGCGGCCGCGCTCTCCAGCGGGAAGTACACGCCGGAGACCCCGGTGCACTCGCCAGCCCAGCTGCCGCTGCCGCAGACCACGACGCCGCTGGTGAACGAGAACGGCCGGAACTGCGGCGGCAGCGACAACGCGACGCTGACGGTCGCGCTGCGCGACTCGTGCAACACCGCCTTCGGCACCATCGGTCTGGATCTCGGCCCGGATGTGCTCCGCGACCAGGCCGCGAAGTTCGGGTTCGGCGAGCGCCACCTGCCGGAGCTGTCCGGCGTGGCCAGCCAGTTCCCCGGTGATCCGAACCAGCCGCAGACCGCGCAGTCCGCGATCGGCCAGTTCGACGTCCGCGCGACGCCGCTGCAGATGGCGATGGTGGCCGCCGGGATCGCGAACAAGGGCGAGGTGATGAAGCCCTACCTGGTCGAGAACGTGAAGGGCAGTGACCTCAAGACGGTCTCCGAGACCAAGCCCGAGTCGCTGCACCAGGCGATCACCCCCGAGGTCGCCCAGCAGCTGACCCAGATGATGGTCACCGTCGTGAACGACGGCACCGGCAAGCCGGGCCGGATCTCCGGCGTCCAGGTCGCGGGGAAGACCGGGACGGCGCAGACGTCGCCGGAGCGGCCGCCGTTCGCCTGGTTCACCGCGTTCGCTCCCGCCGACGACCCGAAGGTCGCGGTCGCGGTGATGATCGAGAAGGCCAATGTCGAACGGAACGACATCGCCGGCGGCAAGTTGGCGGCGCCGATCGCCAAGTCGGTGATGGAGGCGGTGCTCAGCCAGTGAGCACGATACGGAATGATGCGCTCACGGTGCGTCTTTCCAACGGGGATCCATGGGTGGCGGCAGCTACCGTGGGCAAATTGAGTGTTTTTCCGGACAGGTTGGAAGGCTGAAGTCATGACATCGCAGGCACGTCTCGTCGGCGGCCGGTACGAAGAGGGCGAACCGCTCGGCCGCGGCGGCATGGCCGAAGTGCGCAGGGGTATCGACAACCGGCTGGGCCGGGCGGTCGCGATCAAGCGGCTGCGCGTCGACCTGGCCAGCGACTCGACGTTCCAGGCCCGGTTCCGGCGGGAGGCCCAGTCGGCCGCCTCGCTGAACCACCCGACCATCGTGTCGGTCTACGACACCGGGGAGGAGCCGGATCCGAACGGCTCCGGCATCACGATCCCGTACATCGTGATGGAGCTCGTCACCGGTAAGACCCTGCGGGACCTGATCCGCGAGGGCCGCAAGATCATGCCCGAGCGCGCACTGGAGATCACCTCCGGCGTCCTCGAGGCGCTCGACTACAGCCACCGGGCCGGGATCGTCCACCGCGACATCAAGCCCGGGAACGTGATGCTGACCCCGCAGGGTCAGGTCAAGGTGATGGACTTCGGGATCGCGCGCGCGGTCGCCGACACCACCTCGGACATGACGCAGACCGCGGCCGTGATCGGCACCGCGCAGTACCTGTCCCCGGAGCAGGCACGCGGCGAGACCGTCGACGCCCGCTCCGACCTCTACTCCACCGGCTGTCTGCTCTACGAACTGCTCACCGGCCGCCCGCCGTTCGTCGGCGAGTCCCCGGTGTCGGTCGCCTACCAGCACGTCCGCGAGCAGCCGCTGCCGCCGTCCTCCTTCGATCCCGACATCCCGCCGGAGGTCGACGCCGTCGTCCTCAAGGCGCTGGTGAAGAACCGCGACGAGCGGTACCAGAGCGCGAACGAGATGCGTCAGGACCTGCATCGGGTGCTGGCCGGCCAGCAGGTGACCGCGCCAATGACCGCGTTCTCCGAGACCCGCGCGATGGCTCCGACCGCGGTGGCCCCGGCCGCCGCGACGCAGGCCTTCCGGCAGACCGGCGACGACCTGCTGCCGCCCGGGGACGACGACGAGCTGGACAGCCGGGCCCGCCGCAACCGCGGCCTGGCCTACTTCCTGCTCGGTCTGGCGATCGTGGCGGTGGCCATCGGCGCCTACGCGCTGATCAACAACCTGAACGGCGGCGGTAACAACAACGCCGGCGGCGGCCAGACCTCCACCCCGGTGGTGAACAAGGTCTCGGTCCCCGACGTCGCGAATATGACCACGTCCCAGGCCGAGGCGGCGCTGACCGCGGCGAAGCTGAAGTTCGCGCAGGGCGACTCGCAGCCGAGTGAGACGGTCGACCGCGGTAAGGCGATCTCGTCGACCCCGGCCGCCGGTACGGAGGCCGAGGAGAACTCGACCGTGACCGTGGTCTTCTCCACCGGTAAGCAGGCGTTCTCGGTACCGAACGTGCTCAACCTGCCCGAGGACCAGGCGCGGGAGAAGATCGAGAGCGCGCCGGGCGGTTTCAAGGTCGCCTCGAAGAACGTCGAGAAGGACTCCGAGAAGGAGGCCGGCACCGTCCTGGACGTCAGCCCGAACCCGGAGGCGAAACACGCTTCGGGCACGACGTTCACGCTCACCGTCTCGACCGGTCAGGTCAAGGTCGAGGTGCCGGACCTGGTCAACGTCTCGGCCGAGGAGGCGATGGCCAAGCTGAAGGAGCTCGGTTTCGTGGCCGGCCAGAAGTGGGGCGAGGACACGAACGCTCCGGAGGCGACCGTACTCGCGCAGAGCATCGAGCCCGGGACGAAGGCGCCGAAGGGCACCAAGATCACGCTGACCATCAACCGGCTGCCGGAGGACCCGCAGAGTCCGCCGCCGTCCAACACCCCGCCGCCGGAGTCGGAGACCCCGCCGATCATCGGCGGCTGACACCGACCATGACGAAGCCCCCGCTGGTACATACCGGCGGGGGCTTCGTCGCGTTCTAGCTGACCAGCGGGGCCATGCCGGCCGAGCGCTCGACGGCGCCGGCGTCCCCGCACATCTCCAGCCAGTTGGCGAGCATCCGGTGACCGCCCTCGGTGAGTACGGACTCCGGGTGGAACTGGACGCCCTCGACCGGCAGATCCCGGTGCCGAGCGGCCATGATCACGCCGGCCTCGGTCCGCGCGGTGACCTGCAGCTCGTCGGGGACGGAGTCCTGCGCGATGGCCAGCGAGTGGTACCGCGTCGCGGTGAACGGCGACGGCAGCCCGGCCAGGACGCCGGCGCCCTCGTGGAAGACCTGGCTGGTCTTGCCGTGCAGCAGCTCGTCGGCCCGGCCCACGACGCCGCCGTACGCGACGCCGATCGCCTGCAGGCCGAGGCAGACACCGAAGATCGGCACCTGGCCGCCGGCCTCCTTGACGATGTCCACACACGCGCCGGCTTCTTCGGGTGTCCCCGGACCAGGCGAGAGCAGGACGCCGTCGTACGCCGTGACCTGGTCAGGAGTGACCTCGTCGTTGCGCAGCACGATGGTCTCGGCCTGCAACTGCTGCAGGTACTGGACCAGGTTGTAGACGAACGAGTCGTAGTTGTCGACGACGAGGATCCGCGGCATGCGGCCCATTCTGGCAGAGCGGACTAGCGGCCGCCGGTGGCGGACGGGCTGACCGACGGCGTCCGCTCGAAACCGGGGACGGTCGCGCTCTGCAGATCCAGCGTGCCCTCGTAGGCGGGCATCGCGATCTGGGACTCGTTCTTCACGTCGTACCCGAGCTGGAACTTCACCACGTAGTCCTGCAGGTTCTTGATGTACTTCGAGTCGTCGAGCGCCTTCTGCAGCTTCCGCCGGTCGCCGATCGCGGTGATCTTGTACGGCGGCAGGTACGGGACGCCGTGCAGGACGACCGAGTTGCCCACGCATTTGATGCCGGTCGTCGAGATCACCCGGTGGTTCTGGATCGAGAGCGCGTCGGCGCCGCCGGCCCAGAGCGCGTTCACCACGGCCTGGATGTCCTGCTGGTGGATGACCAGCCAGTCGGCGTCCACATCCGGGTTGTCCTTCACGACCTCCCGCGGAGCGTCCTTGAGCGTGACGGTCAGCCCGGAGCCGGTGACCGGCGTCGTCCCGACCGCGAGCGACAGCTCCTTGAGCCGTTTGGACAGCTTGGGGTCGATCGAACCCTGCTGAGTCTGCAGGCGCTCGATGTCCTGGGTGAGGGCGGCATGCTGGCGGACGAGCGTCGCGCTGCGGCGGCTCTGCTCCTCGACGAGACCGGCCAGCGTCGTGTTCCGGCTGGGGCGCAGGTCGGTGCCCCGCGCGCTGGTCGCGCTGGTCGCGAACAGCAGCCCGGCGCACAGCAGCGCCAGTGGCACGCCTGCGCGCCACAGCGAAATCCGCTTCAATCTCCGCACGGAAGCTCTCCGACCTGCTGTCTGGACTACGTTGCACTACGCTAACCCGGGACCGGACCCGACAGGTCTGGGCCTGCCTGACCGACAGAGGTCAGCTTATGCGTCCTTACAAGGAGTTCAGCCGTGCCCGAGTCGAGTAGCCGCAAAACGAAGAAGACCGAGAAGGTCAAGGCCGAGAAGACGCCGAAGCAGCCGCGTACCACCAGCCGCGTGTGGGTCGCGCCGCTGATGCTGGCTTCCTGGCTGCTCGGGCTGGCCTGGCTGGTCGTCTTCTACGTGGCCGGCCAGGACATCCCGGGTATGCGCGACCTCGGCAACTGGAACCTGCTGGTCGGGATGGGTCTGATCGCGCTGGGCTTCGTTGTCTCGACCCAGTGGGTCTGACCTCTTTCTGACCGCCGTAACCGCGGGCCTCAGCCGGTGATCGGGCGCACCTTGGCGAGGTCCGCGGTCAGCTGCCGCAACGCGGGCGCAAACTGCGCCCAGCTGGTCGGCGTCTCCGGGTTCCACGCGTAGACCTGGCCTGCCTTGGCGGCGGGTAGCCGACCGAGGGTCGGGTACTTGGCCAGCTCGGTGGTGAACGGCGCCGGATTGCGCACGTCGTACAGGATCACGTCCGCCGGGTACTTGTCGGCGAGCTCCCAGGAGACCGCCTCCCAGTGCGGCTCCTTCGGGTCGACCTTCGGGACGACGAACCCGACCCCGAGCCGCTTCAGCAGCGCGATATCCGAGAACGCGTCCGGGTTGCCGAAGTACAGGTTGTCCGGAGCGCCGGAGACGAACAGGACCTTCAGCCCCCGCTGCCGGGCCGCCTGGTCGGTGACGGCCTTCGACGCGGCCGCGAACTCCGCCTTGGCCTTCAGCACCGGCTCGGCGTCCAGGTCGGCGCCCAGCGCGCCCGCCAACTCGGCGTACCGATCGATCACCTTGTCGACCGGTACGCCGACGTAGTCGATGCCGAGTGTCGGCGCGATCGCCTCGATCGCTCCGACCGACTCCTTCGGCACGTACCAAAGCTCCTTGGGCACCTGGATCGGCGCGACCAGCAGGTCGGGTTTCAGCGCGGCGAACTTCTCCACCGCGAACTCGCCCCAGGTCTCCGAGAACAGCGTCAGCTTGGTCAGGTCGACGTTCCCGGCCAGGATGTCCGGGCTGCCGTCGGCCTTGGTCGCCTTGCCGAAGGCGCCGACCGGGCGCAGCCCGAGATCCCACAGCGCCGCCGCGGACTGGATCTGCGCGACCACCGCGGTCGGGCGGGCCGGCCGAGTGACCCGCACCCCGCGGTCGTCGGTGAACTCCCACGGCCCGCCACTCGCGCCGCCGGTCAGCTGCTCCGACTTCGAACAGGCGGCGAGCGCGATCGCGGCTCCCGCTCCGAGCAACAGACTGCGCCGGGTCAGCACCGTCGGACTCCTTCATCGTCAGAAATTAAGGCAAGGCTTACCTTAAACCTGGACTTCGGATCCGGCGACCGCCGAAGTTATCCACACCCGTATCCCCAGCTGTGCACACCGTTTCGGCCGACTTATCCCCAGCTTGCGGCCAAGTTATCCACGGTATCCACCGAAAACCGGTGGATATCTGTGGATAAGTCTGGTTTGAAGCAGGCAGTTTCCACATCGTTCATCTCCTGCTCTTCCTCTACGTAGATGTGTATGTATAGTTGTACTCATGCCGAACAAGACGATCTACGTGTCGGACGACGACCTCCCGGTCTACAAACGCGCTCAGGAGCTCGCCGGCAACCTGTCCTCGGCCATCTCGATCGCACTGCGCAAGTACGTCGAGCTGGCGGAGGGTCGCCTCGAGGGGTACGACGAGATCACCGTGCGGGTCGGCCGGGGCGCCGGTCGCAAGCAGCGGTTCTCCGGTGTGCTGCTCGCCGAGGGCGGCCGGTCCAGCGCGACCGGCTACGAGGCGTTCAAGGTGTACCGCAGCCGGAGTGGAAAGTTCGTGCTGCACGCCGATCGCCGCCAGCAGTTCACCCAGAACGCCGATGACGACCGCTACCTGACCGGGTGGCGGTCCTGGGTCGGCAACTGGAGCACCGATCAGTCCTGGAGCATGGCGCCGGGCGAGGCGACCCTCACGGTCGTCGAGACGGTCGACGAGCTGCGCGCCCTGATCCCCGCGGACCTGTACGCCCTGGTCGAAGAGGCCGCCGACCAGCCCGCGGTCGAGGACCTCGACATCTAGTTCTCCGCACCACCTCCCACCTGGCGACCCGCGCGCGGTCGGCCGGGCGGTTCACCCTGCCCAGATTCCTGTGAAAGAAGGCACCATGTCCCCAGCGATCGAGGCCCGCGGACTGCACAAGTCCTACGGCGACAAAGTCGTGCTCGGCGGGATCGACCTGTCCGTTGCCGAAGGCTCCATCTTCGCCCTGCTCGGCCCGAACGGCGCCGGCAAGACCACCGCCGTCCAGATCCTGACCACGCTGATCACCGCGGACGCCGGCACGATCCGGGTGGCCGGTCACGACCTGGCCGCCGAGCCGGACGCCGTCCGCGCGGCGATCGGCGTCACCGGTCAGTTCTCCGCGGTCGACGGGCTGCTGACCGGCCGGGAGAACCTGATCATGATGGCCGACCTGGCCCACCTCGACCGGCGGACGGCGCGGGCCCGGGCCGACGAGCTGCTCGCGCAGTTCGACCTGGTCGAGGCCGGCGGCAAACTCGCGATGACGTACTCCGGCGGGATGAAGCGCCGGCTCGATCTCGCGATGACGCTGGTCGGCAGCCCGCGGATCATCTTCCTGGACGAGCCGACCACCGGCCTCGACCCGCGCAGCCGGCACAACATGTGGACGACGATCCGGGCGCTGGTCGCCACCGGCGTCACGGTCTTCCTCACCACGCAGTACCTCGAGGAGGCCGATCAGCTCGCCGACCAGATCGCCGTCCTGGACGGCGGCCGCCTGGTCGCCGAGGGGACGCCGGAGCAGCTCAAGCGGCTCGTCCCCGGTGGACACGTGCTGCTGCGCTTCAACTCGCCGGAGCAGTTCGCGCTCGCGGGCCAGGCGCTGGCAACCGGCGTACCGAACCCCGAAGCCCTGACCCTGCAGGTGCCGAACGACGGCAGCGTCCTCGCGCTGCGCGACCTGCTGACCCGGATCGACGACTCCGCGCTGGAGGTCAGCGAGCTGACGGTCCACACCCCCGACCTGGACGACGTGTTCTTCGCCGTCACCGGTCAGCCCACTTCGTCCGAGAAAGCGATGAGCGCATGAGCACTGTTTCGTACCCCGTAGCCGACACCGCCACGATGTTGCGCCGCAACCTGCGGCACGCCCTGCGCTACCCGGCGCTCTCGCTGGGCGCGGTCGGGATGCCGGTCATCATGTTGCTGCTGTTCGGCCTGATCTTCGGCGACACGTTCTCGGCCGGGCTCGGCGGCGGCGCCGGCGGGTTCGACTACCTCGACTTCCTGACGCCGGGGCTGCTGCTGATGGCGATCGCCTCCGGCACGATGTCACCCGCGATCGGCGCCGCGATGGACATGACCGAGGGCATCGTGGCCCGGTTCCGGACGATGGCGATCTTCCGGCCGGCCGTGCTGACCGGGCATGTGCTCGGCAACGTCGTCCTGACCACGGTCAGTCTGGCCTTCGTGGTCGGCTTCGCCGTCCTGATCGGGTTCCGGCCGAACGCCTCGGTCGTGGACTGGCTGCTCGCGGCCGGTCTGCTGATCGCGGTCACGATCGCGCTGACCTGGTTCGCGATCGCGCTCGGCCTGATCAGCAAGACCGCCGAGGGCGCGAGCAACATCGTGCTGCCGATCAGCTTCGTGCTGCCCTTCCTGAGCAACACCTTCCTCCCGCTCGACGCGATGCCGAGCGGTATCCGCTGGTTCGCCGAGTACCAGCCGTTCACGCCGATCATCGACACCCTGCGGCACCTGCTGATCGGGACGCCGATCAAGGACGGCTCGGGTCTGCAGGCGATCGCCTGGTGTGTCGCGATCACCGTCGTCGGCTACTTCTGGGCGCAGAAGAGCTACAACAAGGGCACCGCGGCCTAGGAAGGCGCGCCCAAGCGGTTCGCGCGGGAGCGGACGTGGGCCGGGACGAGCAGGTCGCAGTCCGGGTTGTTCTCGGGCTCGCCGGCGGTCACGTGGAGCGGGATCACGCCTGTCCAGTAGGGCAGGTCGAGGTCCTGCTCCTCGTCGTTGGCCGGCCCGGAGCGCGTCTTCACCGACGCCTCGGTGAGCGACAGCGCGAGCACCGACGTCTTGGCCAGTTCCTTGCGGTTCGGCGGCCGGGTCGCGGCGGACCGCCCCGGGACGAGGTGGTCGACGATCCGATTCAGCCCGTGCAGCTTCTCCTCCGGGTCGGCCACCAACCGCGGGACGCCGAAGATCACCGCGGACCGGTAGTTGACCGAGTGATGGAACGCCGATCGCGCGAGCACCAGCCCGTCCGCGTGCGTCACCGTCACACACATTGTCTGCCGCGGCGCGGCCACCACACTCCGGGACGCGACTGACCCGTGCAGGTACAGCGTCCCGTCCGGCCCGCGGTCGAAGTCCACGCCGTACGCCGTCGGCAGCACCAGCGGATCGCCGTCGACCACGACGCCGAGATGACAGAACATCCCGCCGGCCAGCACATCGGCCAAGGCCGCCCGTTCGGTGGCGGCGCGCTCCTTGGAACGGCGCAGAGTGGTCCGGTCGGTCGGCTGCAATCTGGTCGTCATGTCTCCAGAGTCGGGGACGAGTGGCATGCTGACACGGTCCATTCATCGAGGAAATCGGTAGTCCATTCCGTGCAGACCTCACTCCCGCTCATCGTCGATCGCGCCGGCGTACTGCCGCTGCATCTGCAGCTGGCCGAGCAGTTCCGGGCGGCTGTTCTGGACGGTCGGCTGCAGGCTGGGCATCGGCTGCCGTCCACCCGCGACCTGGCCAAGCAGGTCTCGGTGTCACGAGCGGTGGCGCAGGCGGCGTACGACCAGCTGCACGCGGAAGGCTGGATCGAGGGCCGCACCGGCGCGGGCACGTTCGTCACGGACGTCGCGCCGCTGCGCCCGGCCGTTCCCCGGCGTACGGCGTCCGCCCCGGCGCCCGAGCGCGAACTGCTGACGCTGCGCCCAGGCATCCCGTTCATCGACCCGACCCCGGACCCGGGCTGGCGACGCGCCTGGCGCGAGGTGTCGGCGCAGTCCCCACCGCGCGGGTACGACGACGCCGCCGGGCTCCCCGCCTTGCGGACGGCGCTCGCCGAGCACGTCGGCCGCGTCCGCGGGATCGCCTGCGGGCCGGAGAACATCCTGATCACCAACGGCACCGTGCACGGCCTCCGGCTGCTGCTCACCGCCACCCAGCGCCCGGGCGACCGGATCGCGATCGAGGACCCGGGCTACCTGAACGCGGTCGCCGCCGCCCGCGACCACGGCCTGGAGATCGTCGACGTCCCGGTCGATCGCGACGGCCTGCGCGTCGGCGAACTCCCCGACGACGTCACGGCGGCGTACATGACGCCGTCCCATCAGTACCCGCTCGGCGGCCGGCTACCCGTTGCCCGCCGCAACGAACTGATCCGCTGGGCCCGGCGGACGAACGCACTGCTGATCGAGGACGACTACGACAGCGAGTTCCGCTTCGACGTCGCCCCGCTCCCCGCCCTCGCCCAACTCGACCTCGACCGCGTCGTCCACCTCGGCACCCTCTCCAAAACCCTCAGCCCGGCCCTCCGCCTCGGCTGGCTGGTCGCCGCCGCACCCACCATCGACCGTCTAGCCGCCGTCCGCGCCACCTCCGGCGACTGGCCCGCCTGGCCCATGCAAGCCGCCCTCCTCGCCATGCTCCGCGACGGCTACCTCGACCAGGTCATCCGCAAACACCGCCGCCGCTACGCCGACCGCCGCACCCGAACCTGCGCCGCCCTGGCCCCCTACGGCCGCGTAGTAGGCCAAGAAGCCGGCCTCCACATCACCCTCTTACTCCCCACCCACCTCAACGACCGCGCCCTGACCACCCAAGCCCGCCAAGCCGGCCTGACCATCTCCCCCCTCTCCGACTACCGCCGCACCACCCCCGGCCCACCCGGCCTCGTCATCGGCTACGCCACCCCCACCACCCAAGACCTGGAGAAGGCCCTCGACATCCTCACCGAGGTGTTGGCGCGGTCGAGCTGACAATCGGTTGGTCGCCGTGCCAGGTGAGTTCGGTGATGTGCATGGTGCGGCCGCGGGGGTCGGTGCCTACTTGGGTGGGGTCCCAGGCGTGGTAGATGAACCAGTCGCGGTTGAGGGCGGTGAGGACCATGTTGTGGCCGGGGCCGGCGGGAGAGGTGAGGATGGGGTCGCCGGATTTGGTGAAGGGGCCGGTGGGGGAGGGGCCTACTGCGTGGCCGACGGCGTAGTCGGGTTTGTCGAAGGCGTTGGCGGAGTAGAAGAGGTGGAAGAGGCCGTGGCGTTCGACGACGTAGGGGGCCTCGACCAGGGCGCCTTCCCAGGGAAGGTCCTGTTTGAAGAGGCGGTACGACGGGCCTTCGAGGGCGAGGCCGTCGGAGGACAGGCGCTGGGCGTAGATCCAGGTGTCGACGCCGATCGCGTTGCCGTCGTTCTTCCAGTAGAGCCAGAGGGCGCCGGTGGGGTCGCGGAAGGGGGAGGCGTCGATGGAGCCGCCCTCGGCGGCCTGGCTGAGAAGTGGAGATGGGGATTTGTCGACATATGGACCTTCGGCGGTGACCGCGGTCGCGACGCCAACGGCCTGGTGGCCGGTGGCCGGGTCGGCGGAGGTGTAGTAGAGCAGGTAGTTGTTGTCGTGGGCAATGACTTCGGGGGCCCACACCCGACCGGGCGCGGTCCAGCCGGGTAACGCGGGGAGCGCGTCGCCGACGCGCTCCCAGGACACCAGGTCGATGGACCGGAGTGTCTGCACGTTACCCAGCGGCCCGTTCGTGGCGAACGCCAGGAACGCGTCGCCCACCGCGAGCACGAACGGGTCGGCGAAGTTGTCGCCGTAGACCGGGTTGGTCATCTCACCGACTCTCGTAGAACTTCAGGTAGTCGAAGGTCGCGACCGGCGCCGGGTTCGCACCGGTGAACTCGCCGTGCGCGTAGAGCCCGAGTTTCGCCGGGGCCGACAGCACCCAGGCGGCGCCCCAGGTCCAGCGCTTGCCGTCGACGCTCGTCCCCGCCTGGTAGACGTGCTCGCCGGCCGCGTTCTTGTGGTACGCCAGCCGCATCCACTGGGTCGGCGCCGAGCGGCCGATCGCGGCCGCGCCGTAGTTGGTGGCGCCGTCCGACGGGCGGACGACGAGCTCACGCCCGTACTCCGTCTGCCGCGTCTTCCAGATCGACACGTTGCCCAGCCGCGCGAAGTCGCTGTCGTTCAGGTAGGCGATCATCCCGGCCTGCTGGTAGTTGCGGACGTCGTCCGCGCCGGTGTCGAGGTGCAGCTTGGTCTCCGCGATCCACTTGTCGCCCGCGGGCGGCGTGTGGAACAGCAGGCCGGCGTTGTTCCCGCCGCCGACCAGGTCCGCATTCTGCAGCGGCCAGGAAAGCTTGCCATTAGCAACGACTGCCGCGGCGTCCGGCCGTATCCAGGACCAGTTCGCGCCGAGCGCGCCGTTGAAGTCGTCCCCGGCGAGCAGCTTCCCGGTCTGCGGGACGGCGGCCAGTCGGCGAACCGGCGCCGCAACCGGACGCACAGTCAGGTTGTCCACCTCCGCCGACCCGATCCAGCGCACCGGCGCCGGCTTCAGCTTCAATCCCGGGACGTCGAGGCGCGCTTCGGCGTACACCTCGGCCAGCCCCGCGTCGTCCAGCCGCGCACTCACCGTCGAGCCGGAGACCTGGACGCTCAGCTTGTTCCACTGCGTGCGGTCGAAATCGGCCGGCAGCTTGGCGGACGCCGTCCGCCGTCCCGCCACGATCGTGATCTTGCCATGGGCAACCGATGCGACAACCTGGCTACCACCGAGCACCGTGCTGAACGACGAGCCCAGCTTCACATCCGCCTCGACCCGCAGCGAACCACCCGGCGCGGACCGCCGCGTCTGCGCCGCTCCGGAGATCGCCGCCGTCGGCCCACCCAGCGCATCACCAGGACGCCGAGCCGCCAGCTGCAGCCCACCGGCCGGGTCGGCCGAGTTGATCCCGAGCCCGGACCCCGTCGTCGGCGCGGGCACCGGCCCCTCGGACGGACCGGCACCGGCTCGCGTCCGCGGCCAGCCGTCGATCCAGTCGATCCGATCGATCAGCATCGGCCGCCGGTTGATGCCGAACGGGTCGGTCAGCCAGGCGTTCTCGCGGTCGATCGCGTGGTAGACGATGTGGTCCTGACCGGCCGCGTCGGTGATGAACGCGTGGTGGCCGGGCCCGATCCACTTGTTCCCGTTCTGCGTGAGAACCGTCGTCCCGCCGACGCGCGAGTCCGTCATCGCCGCGCCGTCGGCGTCCACGAACGGACCCTTCGGTGAGCGCGAACGACCGGCGAAGACCGAGTAGCCGGTGGTCGGTCCGGCGCAGCAGTTCATCGCGGACGCCGTCAGGTAGTACCAGCCGTCGCGGTAGACGACGTACGAGCCTTCGTAGCGGTCGCCGATCGTCACCTGGGTCGGCTCCCCGACGGCGTGCAAGCCGTCCGGAGTCAGCTCGGTGACCGAGATGCCGCCGTAGAAACCGCCGTAGTACATGTACCGCTTACCGTCAGCGGCCGTCAGCATCGCGGGGTCGATCGTCCCGAAGTAGCCACCGTTCCCGTCCGGCTTCGGCGTCACCACCGGCCCGTCGGTCGCCGTCCAGGGCCCGGACGGCGTGGGCGCGGTCGCGACCCCGATCGCCGGATCGCCGCCTGGGTTGGCCGCGGTATCGGTGACGGTGAAGTACATGACGTACCGGCCGCCGAAGTACCGGATGTCCGGCGCCCAGAAGAACGAGCCGGGCGCTGCCCAAGCCGGTTTGGTCTGCTCGTTGAAGACCGTCCCGAGGTACTCCCAGGAGCCGAAGTCCTTGGTCCGGGCCATGTGCATCAGGCCGAACGGGCCGTTCGAGACGAGCGGGTCGGAGGTGGCGTAGGCGTACCAGTAGCCGTCGCGGCCCTGGATGATCGCCGGGTCGGCGAACGTGTCGGCGAAACTCGACGAGATCGCGTTGGTGGTCTTGACGCCGGGATCAGGCGCCGCGGTGGCGGCCGACGTACCGGCGGCGACGGTCGCGACCGCCACGGCGGCGGCCAGGAGTCTCTTCGGAGGCACGGGCGGGTTCCCCTCTCAGGTCAGGCGGATCAGGTGCCACGAAGCCGGTGGCAGCGTGGCGGTGCAGATGCCGTCGACGAGCTCGGTGCCGTCGATCCGCCGGGGCGTCACCCGGTCCGGATCGGCGGCCGAGTTCACGGCCCCCCGGTCGTCGTCGTACAGGGCGAGATGCTCGGTCACCGTCAGGCCGGCGGCGAGCGGGATCTCCAGGTCGATCTTGTCGGTCTCACTGCGGTTCACCACGAAGATCGCGATCTCGCCGGTGCTCTCGTCGTACGTCGCCGTACTCCACAGCGCCGGCACCTTGCCGAACTTCGCGGTCTCCACCTCCGGCCCGTCGACCGCGGTCCGCAGGACGGTCGGGCCGGCGTACTTCGCGGTCAGCGCGAACGGGTGGAAGATCGTCTGCCGCCAGGCGGCGCCGCCCGGCTCGGTGCGGATCGGCGCGATCACGTTGACCAGTTGCGCGAGGCAAGCGATCTTCACCCGGTCGGCGTGCCGGAGCAGCGTGATCAGCAGGCTGCCGACCACCACCGCGTCGTCCACCGTGTAGGTGTCCTCGATCAGCGGGCCGACCTCGCGGATGCCGAGGC
Source organism: Kribbella sp. NPDC104218 (assembly GCF_055584105.1). NCBI lineage: Bacteria > Bacillati > Actinomycetota > Actinomycetes > Propionibacteriales > Kribbellaceae > Kribbella > Kribbella sp. NPDC104218. The sequence goes on along the minus strand of NZ_JBVJMQ010000001.1, from coordinate 1,821,839 downwards.
CGAGCTCACCGGGGAAGTCCTGCTGCCGCCAGACGTTCCACTCGTCGAACGACAAGGTGATCTCCTTGTCGCTGCGCTTCAGTGCCTTGACGTGATCGGCGGTCGCGATCACCGACGAGATCATCCGGTCCATGTTCTCGGCCGAAGCCAGGAAGCTCGCCTGGTCGCCGTCGCGGGGCTCGTAGTACGCGTGCAGGCTGATGTGCTCGACCAGGTCGTAGGTGCGCTCGAGGACGACGCGTTCCCACTCGCCGAATGTCGGCATCCCGGAGTTGCTCGACCCGCAGGCGACCAGCTCGAGGTCCGGATCGACGCGCCGCATCGCGTTCGCGGTCTCCTCGGCCAGCCGGGCGTACTCCTCGGCGGTCTTGTGCCCGATCTGCCACGGGCCGTCCATCTCGTTGCCCAGGCACCACACCTTGATCCCGTACGGCGTTTCGTGGCCGTTCGCGACCCGGCGGTCGGGGAGCTCGGTCCCGGCCGGCAGGTTGGTGTACGAGAGCAGCTCGACGGCCTCCTTGATCCCGCGGGTGCCGAGGTTGACCGCCCAGACCGGCTCGACGCCGGCCTTCGCCGACCAGGCGACGAACTCGTCGGTGCCGAACTGGTTCGGCTCGATCGCCCGCCAGGCGAGGTCGAGCCGGCGCGGCCGCTGGTCCTTCGGACCGACGCCGTCCTCCCAGTCGTAGTTCGAGACGAAGTTGCCGCCGGGATAGCGGACGGCGGTGACGCCGAGCTCGCGGACCAGCTCCAGCACGTCCTGCCGGAAGCCGTCGGCATCGGCCGTCACATGCTCCGGCTCGTAGATGCCGGTGTACACGCAGCGCCCCATGTGCTCGACGAACGAACCGAACAACCGCCGGTCCACCGCACCGACGACGAACGCCGGATCCACTACCAGCCGCGCCACACGAACCTCCTGGGGAATGGAGCATTACAACGATTACCGAGGATTCTTACAACGATTGACATCGACTGTAAACGGCTCGCGCTTTCCGAGCGTGGCAGACTCGGGCAACAGGCTGTGACAGGAGGTGTCGATGGCGACCAGGCTGAGTGACGTGGCGGCGCGGGCCGGGGTGTCGGTGAAGACGGTGTCCAACGTCATCAACGACTACCCGCACATCACCGCGCATACCCGGGCGAAGGTCGAGGCCGCGATCGCCGCGCTCGACTACCGGCCGAATGTGAGCGCCCGCTCGCTGCGCAAGGGCCGGTCGGATTTCATCGCGCTGGCGATCCCGGAGATGGCCTCGGCCTACTTCGCCGAGCTCGGCGCCGCCTTCAGCCGGGCGGCGAAGAAGCGCGGGATCACCGTGCTGATCGAGCAGACCGAGGGCGAGTCGGCCGCCGAGCAGCTGGTGCTGGACGGGATGCGCGGTCAGCTGATCGACGGCATCGTGTTCTCACCGATCACCAGCACCCCGGCCAAGATCGGCGCGGCCGCGAGCGGTAAGCCGCTGATCCTGCTCGGCGAGCGGACGACGGGCGGCACGTTCGACCATGTCGCGGTCGACTCGGTCCAGGCGGCGTTCGACGCGACCACGCACCTGATCTCCCTCGGCCGCCGGCGGATCGCCGCGATCGGGGTCGGCGGCGGGGGCGCTTCGGGGACGGGCGCCGTCCGGCGGAAGGGCTATCGCAAAGCGCTCAAGGCGGCCGGCATCCCGCACGACCCGGCCCTCGAGCTGGCCGGCACCGGCTACCACCGGCTGGACGGCGCGGCCTCGATGCGCGAGCTCCTCGCACTCCCCGAGCCGCCGGATGCGGTGTTCTGCTTCAACGACCTGCTCGCGCTCGGCGCGCTCCGCACCCTGGCCGACGCCGGCCTGTCAGTACCGGACGACGTCGCGGTCGTCGGCTTCGACGACATCGAGGACGGCCGCTACCACTCGCCGTCCCTGACCACCATCTCCCCGGACAAGGAGTGGCTCGCCGAGCAGACCGTCGCGCTGCTGCTCGAGCGGATCGCCGGGAGCGGTGAGGCCGAGCGACGCAGCCTCACCGTCCCGTACACGTTGGAGATCCGGGAGTCGAGCGCCGGTTAGAACGCCGAGGAGCAGGCGGTCAGGTTGGCGGTCACGCTCGCGCCGCGGGCGACAGTGATCGAGCGGGTCTCCAGGACCTGACCGGTCGGGCGCTCACAGGTCAACGTCCAGGACTCCGTACCGCCGCCGTTCTGGATGGTGATCGGGCGGGTCGACGGGTTGGCGTGGTACGTGTACGTACCACCCGCCGGCACGGTCATCGTGGTCTCCAGGACGTCGGGCAGCAGCGTGCCGTTCCACGTCTTGGTGGTGAACGACTTCTTCAACCGCAGGACGGCGCCGGCCGGGCCGCTGCCGGTGATGACCGAGTGCCGCGCCGGGTTGATCGTCGACTCGGCCGCGATCAGGTACGCCTCCCGGTTGCCCTTACCGGCCGTGCTGCCGGAGCCGAAGTAGTAGTTGACCACGTTCGAGAACGCCGGGTGGAAACTGCTGGCGCCGTGCTCGAAGGTGAAGCCGAGCCCGCCGGTCGCGTAGTACGACCAGTCCTCGGTCGTACCGGTGGTGTCGTACAGCTGGTAGGACTTCTGGCTGGTGTAGGCGTTCTGCGCGGCCATCTGGTCGCCGAGCGACTTGTAGACCGTCTCGTCCGGGGTGTTCGCGGCGCTGGCGTAGCCCGGCGGGCGCAGCACCAGGTTCGAGTAGGTGTGGTTGGTGATCAGCGTGGTCACCTGATGCGCGGACACCAGCGACTGGATGTTGCGCGTCTCCGGCTCACTGAACGCGCTCGGACCGCGGTAGGTCTCCGAGGTCAGGCTGGTCGAGGCGCCCGGGCCACCCCAGAAGCCGGAGTAGTTCCGGTTCGGGTCGACGCCCCGGGACTGGTTCGACGACTGCGCGCACTGGCCGGCCGTCGGCAGCTGCCCGTTGGTGATCCGGCAGTTCTTCCGCTTCATCTCGTAGCCGAGCGTGCGGCTCAGGTTGAAGCCGTCCGGGTTCACCACCGGCACGATGATCACCTTGGACTTGGCCAGGATGTTCGTGATCCGCGCGTTGGTCCCGTCGTTCTGCAACAGGTCGTAGGCGAACTCGATGGTCAGCTCACCCGACGGCCACTCCCGCGCGTGGTGCAGACCCATCATCAGGAACACCGGCTTGCCGCTGCTGGTCGCGACATCGTGCGAGATCTCCAGCCCCTGGACCGTCCGGCCCTCGAGCGACTTCTCCTTGAGCGTGATCAGCCGGGCCTTGGTCGGGTACTGCTGGGCCAGGCTCGCCAGGTTGCCGGTGAAGTCGGAGAGCTGCCGGTACGACGTCCGTCCACTGGGCAAGGTGGCGAGGATCTTCCGGCTCTTCACGGCCTGCGCGTACTCCGCGTCGGCCTTCTCGCGGTCCCGGTCGGCGCCTTCGAGATCGTCCTCGAGCGTCTTCCAGGTGAAACCGGCCAAGCGCAGCAGCCGCTGGTCGCTGCTGCCGTAGGCGACCACGTCGACGAAACCGGGACCGGCCGACTCGGCCAGGTCGAGATCCAGACTTGTCAGCCGCTTCCGATCGGCCTGCGTCGGGGTGTTCACCCGAAGCAACTGGATCAGCTCGCCGGCCTCGGCGGCCTCCAGCTTCCGATCCGGCGGCGCCGAGGCCTGCACGGTGGCAGGCAGTTGGCTCCCGGCGCCCACGGCGAGAACCGCCGCCAGCGCAAGGGGAACAAGTCGAGTCCATCGGGCGGGACGGAACACGATGACCTCCAGTAGTTGAGGCATTGCATGCGGTAACTGGAGAGTAGAGGTCACACCCGGTAGGCGGAAGCGATTGTCCAGGTGGCGAGGGACAACCTTCGCGTCAGCGCGCGGCGAGCCAGCGGCTGACGGCTGGGAGGGTCTCTTCGAGCGGCGGCAGGTGAGGGTGCCACTTGGTCTCCCACTCCAGGGAGAGTGGGTAGCTGGTGCCGGCGAGGGCTTCGAGGAGCTGCTGGATCGGGTAGTCGCCGGCCTTGACCGCGACCGGCTTGTAGGCCTGGGTCGAGTCGGACTGTTTGATCTGGACGAACTCGAGCCAGGGGCGGAGCAGTGCGAAGGCCTCAGCCGGGGTCTCGCCGTGCGACCAGGTGTGGGCGCTGTCCCAGATCACCCGCACGTTGTGGTCGGCGACCGAGTTGTCGATCAGGCTCAGCAGCGCGGCCATGCGCGCGCCGGCCGAATGCGAGTCGTGGGTCTCGAGCAGGATGCGGGAGACCTTCGCGGCCTGGCTGACCCGGTCGAGCGCCCGGATCTCACCTGCCGTGGGGGACTCCGACGTCCCGGCGGGGTCGTCACCGGGGAAGACGCGGACGCCGCGGGCACCCAGGTCGGCCGCCAGCTCGAGATAGGCGTCGAGCGGCTGCTCCTCGACGGCGCAGAGCTTCACGTAGCTGCTGACCGCGAAGATCTCCAGCCCGGCGTCCTCGATCCGGCCGCGTAGCGTCCGCCGTTCGGCGGCGGACAGCGCGGTGTTGGTGAACTCGTCCGGCGCGGCCCGCAGCTCCAGCCCGCTGATGTCGTTGCCTTTGGCAAGCTCCAGCACATGGTCGAGCGGTGCGCCCGGGCAGCCGAGCGTGGAGAACGCGAAGGCCATTGGGTCAGGGTGGGTCATGTGATCCGGCGCCGTAGCGAGGAGGTGCTCGGTGCGGTAGCTCGGTGTGCGGGGGCGAAGGGGTCGATGCGGAGCATCGTCACCTTTGCACCCGTGCGGCGAGATGCCGTGCCGAGTGCCCCGCAGTAGGCGCTGGATCGCATGACCCGCCCTAAGTCCAGCGCCGGCGCGGGTGGGTCCGCGGGGCGTTCGGGTCCGGCTCCTCGGTCGGCTGCTGCGGCTGGCTGTAGGACGAGTAGTCCGTGGCCGGCTCGGAGTACTGCGAGGTGTACGAGTCGCTGGAGTAGGAGCTCGGGGTGTAGCTGTCGTACGACGTCTCCGACGAGGTCGTGTACTCCGAGCCGCTGTAGCTGGTCGGGGTGTACGACTCGTACGAGCCGCCCTCGTAGCTGGTGCTCGTGTAGTCGGAGTTGTAGCCGTACTGACCGGAGTCGTAGCCGCTCGAGTACTCCGAGGTGTACGACGACGTGTACTCCGTCGACGGCGCAGCCGGCTCCTGGTACGACGACTGGTAGCTGGTCGGCTCGTACGACGCGGCGGCGCCGTACTCGTAGCTCGACGGGCTCTCCGCGGAGTACGACGGCTCAGGCCCGTACGACGGGACCTGCGGCAGCGGCTTCGAGGGGGTCAGGTAGTCCTCGCCGTGGGTCGGCAGGACCGGCGCGGGCTCGTAGTACTCCGCAGCCGGCTGCTGCACCGTCGAGGGGCTGTCCACCGCGACCCGAGCGGCCCGGCGGCCAGCGCGCGCAACGGGCGCGGGCTCAGGCTCGGGTGCGGCTTCGGCCTCCGCGGGGGAGGACGTCGAGGTCAGGTAGTCCGAGGTGGTCTCGTACGAGGTGTAGGGCTCGGAGTACCTGCTCGCCCAGGACGGCTCGGGGTCGGCCTGCTGCTGCGGCTGGTACGCGTACGGGTCAGCGACCGGCTGGACGGCGGGCGTCTCGTCGAGCCAGCGGCTCGTCGTCGACGCGGTCAGCGGGTCCGCCTCGGGCTCACCGCTGAGGTACTCGTTCCAGGACGGCTTGAGCGGCTGGTACGCCGTCTGCTCGGCCGTGCTGCCGGCGGTGTCGTCCTGCCAGGTCGACACGGCGTCGAACTGCTCGGTCGACGGGCCGGCGTCCTGGTCGTCGTCCTGCCAGCTCTGCGCCACCGGCGCGAACGGGCTCCACTTCGGCGCCTCCTCGGCGGCGGCGCCGTCACCCGGGAAGGACTCGGCGGCCGGCGCGAACGGGCTGGCCGCGGGTGGCGGGGTCGCCGCGCCACCGCCGGCGAGCTGCAGCTCGGGCTGCCGCTCCAGCCGACGGGTCGGGGACGACGGCAGCACCTGCGCCGCGGACGCGATCGGCTCGGCGATCGCGGGCTGCTCATCGGTGTCGTCGTTGGCGTAGGTGGGGACGGCGGTCAGCTTCGGCTCGCGCTGGTCCCACCACGGGACCCACTCGCGCTCGGTCTGCATCGCGGTGATCTTGCGGATCACCATCGTCGCGGCGACCGCGGAGACCGCGGTCAGCAGCAGCGACGCCGTACCGGCCAGGGCGATCCCGCGCAGCGACCCGACGGTCGCCTCCATCCACATCAGGAACCGGCGGACGACGACGTCGAACGCGAGAGCGCCGATCCAGGCGACCCACCAGACAGAGGTGAGGGTCGGCGTCCTGAATCGGCGCAGGTCGTCGGTGTAGACCGGGGTCTTCGGATCGGAGGCGAGCCAGACGTCGTCCACGATCTGCTTCGGGTACCAGAGATTCGGCCCCGGGCAGAACCAGCTGGCCAGCACCCAGCCGTGGCTGCGCCGATGGTCGGCCTGGCAGAAGACCTCGGAGTTGACCCGCGCGCGCCACAGCCAGATCACGAAGACCACGGCGGCGGCGACCGAGATGATGACGTTGGGCACCGCGGTGACCTTGGCGATGGCGTCGGCGCGGTTCAGATCCGCGTCGTCGACGTTCGGCATCCCGCCGAGGTAGCGGTGGACGACGGAATACGTGTTCCAGTCGGACCAGGTGGAGAGCAGGTGGGTGACCGTCGACGCCCCCAGCAGGCCGATGGCGATCTTGCCGACCGTCCCGATCTGCTGGAACTCTTCAGCTGCGTGCGGCTGCCACTCTTCTTCTTGGTTCTGTACAGCAGACAGAACTGCTGGTTGCGGGTGGCTCACGTCGTGCGTCCCTCGCGTTGCTGGAACTCCGTCTGTTCGGCGTTTCGGCCAAATCCTGCCCCCGCATGACCGAGCCACATTGATACCACGAAGTAGGTACGCCTGAGGAGTCGGTCCCAGCACGGAGGGTATCGACTTAACGTGTTCTTTTCGTACGGCCATCACCTCTTGTAACGAGGCATCCGACGGCGTGTAACGGTTTGGTTTACCGCGCAGGAGGTTGGAAGCCGGACTCCCGCTCACCGGCCGCCCACCACGGCACCCACGGCCGGTTCGTCTGCAGCTCGTCGATCCGCGCGATCAGCTGCACCGCGAGGACGGCGGCCGCGGTCGTGAAGATCGCCGAGATCGTGGACAGGATCACGTTCGTCCGCAGGTCGTGGGCCTCGGTCGCGCCGCCGAGCACGCCGCGCTGGACGATGTTGCCGGTCACCAGGCCGACCACCCAGGTGATCCACCAGACCCAGACCAGCTGGGTGCCGGGGACGTCGCGCAGCGACTCGGTCCGCGGCGGCGTCCGCGGATCGCTGGCCGCGACGATGTCGTCGACGACCTGTTTGGGATACCAGAGGTTCACCACCGGGCAGATCCAGCTGCCGAGTACCCAGCCGCGGGTGAACCGGTGCTCGCCCCGGCAGAACATCTCGGCGTTCCAGCGCACCCGCCAGAGCCAGACGATGAAGACGGCGGCCGCGGCGAACAGCACGACGCCCGCGACGATCCCGAGCAGCCCGGAGACGATCGCCGCCTCGGCCAGCCGGTCGTGGTCGTCGCCGTACCGAACGACGGTTTGGTAGGAGTACCAGTCGGACCACGCGGTCGCCCAGGTGGTCAGCGTGACGGCGACGACGAGCGCGGACGCGGCCAGCCCGAGCGTGCGCTCGGAAGAGAACCATCGGTCCAGCGGCGGTTGCTGCGGCCGGGTCGCCATGGATCAGAGATAGCACAACACCCTGTGACCGGGCGAGGACATCAGGTCGTCGGCGAAAGTGTCCGTGCCGGCGGGGAAGATGGTGACCATGCGCTGGTCAGTGGTCGACTCACCCATCGGCGAGCTGTCGCTCGCGGTGGACGACACCGGGTTGTGCCGGGTCACGTTCCAGCGGCTCGACCGGCCGGCGGCGTCCGATCCGCTGCTGTCGAGAGCCGCCGAGCAGCTCGCGGCGTACTTCGCGGGTGAGCTGCAGGAGTTCGATCTACCGCTGTCGGTGCGCAGCGGCTCGGAGTTCGAGCGGGCGGTCTGGGGGCAGCTGAGCCGGATCCCCTACGGCGAGATGCAGACGTACGGCGAGGTCGCGCGGATCGTCGGCGACGCCGGGGCCGCGCGCGCCGTCGGCACCGCCTGCAACCGCAACCCGCTACCGGTCGTGGTGCCCTGTCACCGGGTGGTCGGCGCCGGCGGCAAGATGGTCGGCTTCGGCGGCGGCATCCCGACCAAGCGGCATCTGCTCGAGCTGGAGGCCCGGATCAGCTTCGAAGCGCAGTGGAGCTGACCGGGGCTGAGTGTGCACCTGATGTACACGCTCCGAAACCTGACGAAGATCTGACACCGACATAGCCTCTTTCGGCGCGCCTCGTTGGACACGACAGGACTACCGTTGCTAACTGCGACTGATTCGTCACGTTTCAAGCCATCGTTTCAGCCGCACCACCTCCTGCCTCGGAAGACGCCCACATGACGAAGACCCGCTCGACCGACCACCTCCACCCCGACCTGAGCGCGCTGATGGACAAGAGCGCCGAGGACTGGACGGCGCCCGAAATCCAGGACGCCGCCCGGTCAGCTCTGCACGCGCACGCACCGGACCGTGAGCCCCTCACCTGGACGCGCCGGTTCGGCGTCCTGCCCTGGCTGCACCGCAACCACGCCGTCTGCACCGACTGCGGCGGCACCTATCCGTGTATCACCCACCGCTACGCGGCCCAGCTGCTCTCGGCCGGCCGCTACTCGATCGCCCGGCCCGACCACGACGCCGACGAACCCCAGCCGAACTGATCCGCCGGACGACGCACGAAGGCCGCGACCCCCAGGTGGAGGTCGCGGCCTTCGTCGTTGCGGTACCTGATGTGTCAGGAGTCCGAGGGCTTGGGGTCCGTGGACTTCCTGGCGGTGGTGGTCTTCTTGGCCGCGCCGTTGGCCGCCGCCTTCACCTCGGCCTCGTCCTTGGCCGCGGCCGCCGGCTTGGCGTCCGCCTTGGCCTCGGTCTTCGGCTCCGCCTTCGGCGCGTCGGCCTTCGGAGCGTCGGTCTTCGGCGCCTCCGGCTTCGGGGCGTCGGTCTTGGCGTGCCCGTTGGACGTCGCGGTGTCGGGCCGCGGCGCCGGCGCGGAGCTGTAGTCACGCCCGCTGGTCGGGGTCGACTGCCAGGCCGGCTCCGGCGGGGTGAGCAGCTTCTTGAGCGCGGCCGCGGCGAGCGCGCCGAGCCCGAGGACCAGCACCGCCGTCCGCAGCTTGTGGCTCTTCTTCGGCGCGTCGATCTCACCGCGGAGCGCGGCCTTGGTGGCCTTGCTCCGGCGCGTCGTCTCCTCGACGACGGGCTCGGCGGCCGCGGCCAGTGACGCCAGCGCGGCGGTCACCTTCGGCAGCACGTCGTCGTTGAACCGCTCGCGTGCCTTCCCGGCGGCCTGCTCGGTGGCCGGGCCGACCTTGGCCAGCGCGTCGTCGATCACCGGGCCGGCCTTCTCGACCGCGACGTGGGCCAGGTGCGCGCCCCGCTCGACAGCCTTCTCGGCGTACGGCGACACCTTCTCCCGTGCGGTGCCCACGGCCGGGCCGAGGTGGTCACGGACCTGACCAACGGCCGGTCCGATCCGATCCGACGCCGACTCGGCGAACGGCCGAACCCGGTCCTTCGCGGTCTCGACTCTGCCCTTGGACTTCCTCAAACCCACGGTTCCCTCCTCATGCCGTGCGCGGCCCTCGCCACGGATACAGCTCTGGACAAATCCGGTCTTGTCTGCATCGTACGCGTACCCAGTTGTCAAACCCCGTGGGTCAGGTGCGGAGATTTTTGGGGTCGCATGACAGGATCGACGCTGTCAGTAGGTAAACCGACTAGGAGTGACACCCGTGGCCGAAGAGCTGTACGCGACCCTGCAGACGACGAAGGGCGACGTCGTCATCCGGCTGTTCCCGAACCACGCGCCGAAGACCGTGGAGAACTTCGTCGGGCTCGCCGAGGGCACCAAGGAGTGGACGGACCCGCAGACCGGGCAGCCGAGCCACGAGAAGTTCTACGACGGCCTGGGCTTCCACCGCGTCATCGACGGGTTCATGATCCAGGGCGGCTGCCCGCTCGGGACCGGCACCGGGACGCCGGGCTACCAGTTCGACGACGAGATCCACCCGGAGCTCCAGTTCGACCGCCCGTACCTGCTCGCGATGGCGAACGCCGGCATCCAGTTCGGCCAGGGCACCAACGGCTCGCAGTTCTTCGTGACCGTGGTCCCGACCCCGCACCTGAACCGCAAGCACACCATCTTCGGCGAGGTCGTGGACGCCGAGTCGCAGAAGATCGTCGACGCGATCGCCACCGCGCCGACCGCCCCCGGCGACCGGCCGATCGAGCCGATCGTGATCAACAACGTGGTCATCGAGCGCAAGAACGCCTGATCCCACCTGCGGGGCCGGCCTTCCCGGCCCCGCACCTGGTTTCACCTGAAAGGACCCCGCCGCGTGACCGCGACCGTCTGCTACCGGCACCCGGACCGGCCCGCCGGAGTCCGCTGCCAGCGCTGTGACAAGCCGATCTGCCCCGCCTGTATGAACAGCGCCGCCGTCGGTTTCCAATGCCCGCAGTGCTTCTCGGACGGCGTGAAGTCGATCCCCCGCACCCGGACGTCGCTGGGCGGCATCCAGCGCGCGAACGGGCAGCTCGTCACGTTCGTGCTGATCGCGATCAACATCTTCGTGTTCATCGCCATCCAGGTCAGTCCGCAGGCGCGGTTCTACCTCCCGATGACTCCGATGTACGTGGCGGCCGAGCCGTGGCGGCTCATCACCGGCGACTTCAGCCACTTTCAGCTCTGGCACATCCTGGCCAACATGCTCGCGCTGTATCAGTTCGGCCTGGTCCTGGAGCGGATGCTCGGCCGGCTCCGCTTCACGCTGCTCTATCTCGGCGCAGCGCTCGGCGGCAGCGTCGTGGTCTGGCTGTTCAGTACCCCGGGTATGCCGACGGTCGGCGCATCCGGCGCCGTCCTGGGGCTGGTCGGCGCGCTGCTGGTGATCGAGCGCTCCCGCAACCTCGACGTCAGCTGGATCGTCGGGTACGTCGGTATCACCGCCCTGCTCACCTTCCTGCTGCCGTTCATCTCCTGGCAGGGCCACCTCGGCGGCTTCCTGACCGGCGCCGGGCTCGGCTGGCTCTTCCTCCAGGACACCAACCGCCGCCGGAACAAGGCCTTCCGCTGACCCGCGGGTAACTAATACGGCCTAGGCCACATTTTCCGCTCGGTTGGATCAAACCGGGTGACAGGCACCCGTGCGCGCCCTCCAATAGAGCCATGAGCCCACGCCATGTGGACAAACGCGCACGGCCCGGTAATGAGCAGTACCAACCGGCGGCGTCACCGCAGCAGCAGGCTGGTGTCGCCGAATTCGTGCCAGAGGTATCCCTGCTCCAGGGCCGCGTCGTAGGCACGCTGCACCGTCTCCCCGCCGACGACCGACTCGAGCAGGAGCAGGTGCGAGGCCTCGGGCGCGTGCATCCCGGTGACGAGGCCGTCGACGACCCGGACCTGGTGGTCGGGTCCGAGGACGAGATCGGTCCAGCCGCGCGCGGCGACGACTGAGCCGTCGTCCGTCACGGCTGACTCGATCGCCCGGACCGCTGTGGTCCCGACGGCGACCACGCGGCCGCCGATCGCCCGGACCCAGTTCACCAACCGGGCCGTGTGCGCCGGGACGTCGTACCGTTCGGGCAGTGGCGGTTCGTGGCTCTCCAGCGAGGACACACCGCAGTGCAGAGTGATCGGTGCGATCAGTACGCCCTGTGCGGCGAGCTGACTGACCAGCTCGAAGCTGAACGGCCTACCGGCACTCGGCATCTCCACACTGCCCGGATCTCTGGAGAAGACGGTCTGGTACGACGCCAGCGGCCACTGGCGATTCACATAGCTGTAGGTGATCGGTCGGCCGTGGCGATGCAGGTAGCCGACCACGTCGCGTACCGGCGGCTTTGCTATCCACAGTCGCGCGGAGTCCCGCTGGTACGGCGCCAGCAGGGTGAGGAGCCCGCGCGGCAGCTCCACCTGATCGCCCGGCGTCGCACCGAACATCGGCGTACCGCCGTTGCGCAGTTCGACGACCCAGTTGCCGTCGTCCAGTGCAGTCGCGAAGTGCACGACTACTGGGGCTACTCCGGCGCCGGTGATCCACGTGCCGTCCACTGCGGCGGGCAGAGTGCCGGACGTGTTCACCAGCAGGAGGTCGCCCGGCCGCAGGTGCTGACCGATCTTGTCGAACCTGGTGTGCGTGACGGTCGACCCCTCCGCGACCAGCAGTTTCACCTGGTCCCGCGCCAGTCCGCGGGCTTCCGGCGGTTCGGTCGCGTTGAGAGCCTCAGGTAGCTCGAAACGAGTCTGGGGATGGACTGTCATGACGTCACCGCCGGAGCGAACTCCGCGGCCCGGTAACGCCCGCTGGCCGGCCGCTGATCCAGTAGCCGCAGAAACGCCGGTACGACGGTCGCCGGCTCGGGTCGGTCCGAGATGTCTTCGCCCGGGAAGGCGGCCTGGTGCATCGCCGTCCGCAGATCGCCCGGGTCGACGGCGTACACGGCCAGTGCGGGATGCTCTTCGGCCAGCACTCGCGATGCGTGGTCGAGAGCGGCCTTGGTCGCGCCGTAGCCGCCCCACCCCTCGTAGGCCTCGACTGCGGCGTCCGAGCTGATGTTGATGACCACGCCGGCGGAGGCGGCGAGCTGAGGCAGCACAGCTTGGGTGAGCGCGATCGGCGCGACCACATTGACTTCATGGACGCGGCGCAGTTCGTCGAGGTCGGCGTCCGCGAGGTTCTGCAGCGGGCTCGGGCCGAGGTAGCTGGCGTTGTTGATCAGCAGGTCGACGCGGCCGAGCTCAAGGAGCGCGTCGGCCAGGTCGGCGCGATGCTCCGGGTCGGTGACGTCACCGGCCAGCGGGACGACGTCGGTCCGGTCGGCGAGCGCGTCGGCGGCTTCCTTCAGCGCGTCGGCGCCGCGGGCGTCGATCACCAGCGCCCACCCGCGATCCGCGAGTCCGTGGGCCAGTGCGAGGCCGAGACCGGCGGAGGCGCCGGTGATCAGAGCGACAGGACGGTTGGCAGGTTCGGAAGTCATGCGCCCTACCGTCATACCTCAAGCGAACTTGAGGTCAAGGGTCAGATCAGAATACCCGGATTGAGGACGCCGGCCGGATCGAGGACGCCCTTGACCGCCCGCAACGCCTCGACGCCGAGCGGCCCGATCTCCGCGGCGTACGCGGCCCGATGATCGGCGCCGACGCCGTGGTGGTGCGAGATCGTGCCACCGGCGGCCGCGATCGCCTGGTTGGCTTGCTGTTTCGCGGTCTGCCACTGCTCGACCGGTCGGTCGTTCTGCGCGCAGACGACAGTGAAGTAGAGCGACGCACCGGTCTCGTAGACATGCGAGACGTGGCACATCACCAACGGCGGCGTGCCTTGGTCGCTGAGGGATTTCACCAACGCATCGGTGACCTCGGCCTTCAACGCCGGGATGCGCGACCAGAAGGTGGCCGTCTCGAGCGTCTCGACCAGCGCACCTTCGTCCAGTAACGGATCGCGGAGATAGGGCGCTTGGTAGCGACCGGTTCGCCAGGCGTCGCCGACCCCGGCGCCGAGGTTCTCGCCGCCGGCTTCGGTCAGGACGGCGGCGGTTGCCGGTTGGTATGGGCCGTCGAAGCCGATGATCACCAGCGCGCTCCCGGCGTACGCCGAGTGGTTCACCGCGGTCTCGGCCTCATCGGACAACCGGAGCACGGTCGGCAGCGGCCCGTCCTGCGCGAGCCGGCGGATCGCGGTCAGCGCGGCGTCGAACGACTCGAATCGCCAGCCCTCGAAGTGCCGCTCGGTCGGGCGCGGGCGGACCCGGACGACGACCGAGGTGATGATCCCGAACGCACCCTCGGAGCCGAGCACGAGCTGGCGCAGATCCGGACCGGCTGCCGACATCGGCGCCATCCCGAGCTGGACCGTCCCGCGCGGAGTGGCCAGGGTCAGGCCGACGACCATCTGATCGAAGCGGCCGTAGCCCGCCGATGCCTGACCGCTCGACCGGGCAGCCGCGTACCCGCCGATACTCGCGCCTTCGTAGGACTGCGGGAAGTGGCCGAGGGTGTAACCGCGCTCGGCGAGCAACGCCTCCGCGGCGGGCCCGCGCACGCCGGCCTGGACGGTCGCCGTCCGCGAGATCTCGTCGAGCTCGACCAGCTGGTCGAGGCGGCCCAGATCCGCGGTGACGAAGCGTCGCGCGGCGGCGAGCCCGCCGACGACCGACGTACCGCCGGAGTAGGGGACGACGGCGAGGTCGTGCTCCGCGCAGCCGGCGAGCAGCGCGAGGACCTCGTCGTGCGTACCGGGGAAGACGACCGCGTCGGGCATCCCGGCGGTGTCGCCGGCGCGATGCCGGAGCAGATCGGGGGTCGAATAGCCGCGAGTGTGCGCCCAGCGCGCGGCAAGGTCGGTCGCGACGTGATCGGCGCCGACGACCGCGGTCAGGAACGACAGCTGCGCCTCGGTCGGCCCGGGGCGGTCGACGGGCTCGGCCGACGGCGGTGGCCGGTGGACGCCGAGCTGCTGCAGAGCGGCCAGGGCCGCCGGCGGGATCTCGGCCCGATGAGCCGGGTCGCCCCAGCGCCCGGGCGTGAGTTGCACCACCGCAAGGTCGGACTCGGTCATCGCAGACTCCCCATGACTTGTTCGCCGGGGTAGCGTCCTGGACAGATGACACCCCTGATGCCACCTGCCCAGGACGGCTCCGGACCCCCCTGAATTGTTCTCAGAAGGCAGAGTCGCTGATACACTCTGACGTGTGATGTCTCAGCGTAGCAGCGAATCGGGTTCCGAGACCAGCTCCCGTCCGACCCCCGCGAATGCGATCGGCGAGGAGCGGATCCTGGACGCGGCGTACGAGCTGTTACTCGCGATCGGGATGCGCCGGATGACGATGGCCGATATCGCCCGGCATGCCGAGGTCTCCCGGGCGACCCTCTACCGGCGCTGGCCGAATGTGCAGGCCGTCGTCGCCGCGCTGATGACGCGGGAGTGGACGACGGCGCTGGTCTCGGCCTTCCAGCCGGACGCCGTCGACGGTCGCAGCCGGCTGGTCGAGGGCGTCGTCCAGGTCGTCGGGCGGACGCGGGTGCACCCGCTGATGCGCAAGATCATCGAGCTCGACCCCGAGTTCCTCACGCCGTACCTGCTCGAGCGCCGCGGGAGCAGCACGGTCGCCCACCTCGCGCTCGTCGAGGAGGGCATCAAGGCCGGCCAGCGCGACGGCTCGATCCGCGCCGGCGACCACGTCTGGCTGGCCCGGCAGATCATTCTGATCTCGCTCGCCTCAGCCGTCTCCGGTCCGGTGATGGCCGACCAGGACGAGTACGTCCACCTAGACGGTGAGCTCCGCGAGATGCTCACGCGGTACTTGGTCCCATGATCACCGTGGGCAACGCGGGGCTGAATGCGGCTCGCCGCGCCCGCGAACTGGACTGGCTGAGTACTGCAGGCAAGGTCGACGTGCTGGTGATCGGTGGGGGAGTGACCGGTGCCGGTGTCGCGCTCGACGCTGCCGCGCGTGGGCTGACCGTCGTGTTGGTCGAGAAGCACGATCTGGCGTTCGGCACGAGTCGGTGGAGTTCGAAGCTCGTGCACGGCGGTCTGCGGTATCTGGCCTCTGGGCACGTTGGAATCGCGTACGAGAGTGCTGTCGAGCGCGGCATCCTGATGAAGACGACCGCGCCACATCTGGTCCATCCGGTCCCGCAGCTCGCGCCCTGGCTGCCGCAGGCCAAGGCCTCCCAGGCGGCGCTCTTGCGTGGTGCCTTCCTCGGCGGCGACGTCCTGCGGACCTTCGCGCGGACCAGCGACGACTACCTCCCGCACTCCCGTCGCGTCGGCGCGGCCGAGATTCTGCGCTACGCGCCGACGCTGCGGCCGGAGGGCCTGCGCGGCGGCTTCCTGACCTGGGACGGTCAGCTGTACGACGACGCCCGGCTGGTGATCGCGATTGCCCGGACGGCGGCGCAGTACGGCGCTCGCGTCCTCACTCGGGTCGCAGCGACCGAGGTGACCGGCCAGGGCGCCGTACTGGTCGACCAGCTGACCGGCCAGCGGCTGCAGGTAGATGCGTCGGTGGTGATCAACGCAGCGGGCATCTGGGCCGGTCAGGTCGCGGAGGGCATCAAACTGCGGCCGAGCCGTGGAACGCACCTGGTCTTCCCGCAGTCAGCGTTCGGCGGGTTGTCGGCCGTCCTGACCGTGCCGGTGCCTGGCCACCTGCGCCGGGTGGTGATGGCGATCCCAGCACCGGACGATCGGGTGTACGTCGGTCTGACCGACGAAGACGCGCCAGGCCCGGTCAGCGACGTACCCCGGGCGACGGATGGCGAGATCGACTTCCTGCTCGACACCATCAACCACGCGGTACAGGTCCCGCTCACCCGGGCCGATCTGCTCGGCACCTACGCCGGTCTGCGACCGCTGCTCGACACCGGGCACCACAAGGGCAAGACGGCTGACATCTCCCGTCGGCACGCGGTCATCACCAGTCCGGACGGTCTGGTCACGATCGTCGGTGGCAAGCTCACGACGTACCGGCGGATGGCTCAGGACGCGCTGGACAAGGCGCTGGCGCAGTCCACGCTCAGCACGCGGCGACCATGTCTGACGCATCGGATCCCGCTGGTCGGTGCGGCCGACCGGGTCCGGCTGGCGGCCGTTGCGGCGCCCGCGCGGTTCGTCCGGCGGTACGGCGTCGAGGCGCCACAGGTGATCGACGGACCGGCGTCCTGGCTCGCCCCGATCGCGCCTGGCTTGCGGACGACGTTCGCCGAGCTGCTGTTCGCCGTCCGGCACGAGGGCGCGCTCGACGCGGACGACGTCCTGGACCGGCGGACCCGGCTCGGGCTGTCGGCCGCGGACCGCGAGCTGGCGCTGCCCGCCGTCCGGGAAGCGTTCGCGACCGTCTGATCGCTCCCAACCCCGGGATACCGTTGGGCCGGGGAGGTAACCAGTGAGCCAGCCGTATCCGCCGCCGCCTTATCCGCCGGCGCCGTACCAGGTACAGCCGCGCTACAAGGCGCTGCGCTGGCCGACTCTGATCGCCGTCGTGCTGATGGGGCTCACCGCGCTGAGCACCGTCGTCCAGTCGGTCCTGATGTGGACCTCGTACGACGAGGTCAAGCGGTTCATCTACCTGATGCTGTCGGAGGAGGAGATCGACCGCGGCGTCCGGTCGATGTTCGGGGCGAGCGCCGTGCTGAACATCGTCTTCTACCTGCAGATCGCGACCTGCGTGGCGTTCCTGGCCTGGTTGTGGACGGCGCGTGAGAACAGCGACTTCCTCAACCCCGGCCGGTCGCTGCACCGGCGCGAGTCGGGCTGGGCGATCGGCAGCTGGTTCTGCCCGATCGTTCAGTACTGGTACCCACTGCAGATCGTCGAGGACGTCGTTGTGGCCAGTGCGCCGTCGCCGGAGGAGGCGCGCACCCCACGCGTCCGTGCGCTGCTGTACGGCTGGTGGGTGGCGTGGGCCGGCTACTGGACCGTTCTGGTCCTTGCCACCGGGACAGCTGTTGTCGGCTTCGTCTACTACTTCGTCCGGTTGGTCTCCTCGATCCAGGAGTCAGATGCGGCGGCGGGGTCGCGTGACTTCTACGGCCTGCAGGACTTCATGGTCGGTGTGGCGCTCGGCGTCGACATCGCGTTCAGCGTCGCCGCACTCCTGCTCGTCGTCGCCACCGTCGCCGGCGGGCTGCTGATGGTGCAGCTGGGCCGCTGGCAGGAGGAGCGGTCGACCGTTCCCGCGGCGCCCGCACAGCTACCGCAGTACAGCCAGCGGCAGGACTTCCCCTCCTACCGACCGGGCTCGTAGAGCAGTACAGCCGTCGCGTCGTCGTACCGCTTCGACCCCGTGGGTGTGGCGGCTTCGTCGTACGCGCGGACCCGGGCGATCAGACTGGACGGCCCTTCCGTGGTGAGCACGGTCATCAGCTCCGCCCACGAGTGCCCGTAACGCTCGCTGAACCGGGAGGCGCCGTCACTCAAGACGCCGATCGCCTCAACCTCGGACCGGTCCGTCGTCCCCGTCACCGCCTCGTACGCCGCCTCCGGCTTCGTACTGGCGACCCAGAAACCCCCAGCCACGTTACGAAGCCGCCGGACCCCTGCAGCGGTCCGCTCCCGCAACAGCTCGAGCCGCTCATCCGCATGCACAACCACTCCACCCCCAGGGCTCCTGACCACGACAGGCGAGTCACACAACACCAAGTGCTCCACCCGATCCGGCTGCACACGCACAATCGCCGCCGTCGACGACGGACTGTCCGGGTTCTCCAGATCGCACGTGCCACTGTGCTCCCGCCCAACGGCGCCAATAGCCTCAGCCAGCAAATCAGCCAGCGGCGCCACCGACCCAGTCACCAACCCAGGCGCCAGAAACCGCCCAAGTTGCCCCACCAACCAAGCCACCGAGTGCTGACACCCCGACTCCACCCCCGCATACGGCGTAGCCCCATCCAGCACCACCGCAAACCCCGCCCCGGCCACCACCAAATCCTCATTACCCCCCACCCGCCCCGGCGCCCCCTGACAACTGAACCGAATCTCCACCCACCCAGTCTCCCCGCCCCCCAGCTCACACCGCTGCCGTCCTTTCTCCGGCCCGCGCAGCGGTTAGCGGGGTTCGGCCCAGGCGTCGGCGAGGGATTGCTCGAGGGCGATCTTGGGGGACCAGCCGAGGTGGTGGGCGATGAGGCTGATGTCGGCTTGTTGCCACGGGTCGCCGAGGGCGCCGTCGTGGGTGGGGTCGTCGACGATGCGGGCCGGTTGACCGCTGAGTTCGAAGAGCTGGCCGGCGACGTCCCGGGCCAGGGTGGCGCGGCCGGTGCCGACGTTCAGGACGGCGGGCAGTTTGGCGTCGGTGAGCGCGACCGCGACGACCGCCTCGGCGACGTCCCGGACGTCGACGAAGTCCCGCCAGACGTCGAGCGAACCGACCTCGATCTGCTGCCGATCACGGAGGTCCTCGATCACCCGGCCGGTGACTGTGGTGGCCGGCGCCCCCGGCCCGATCACGTCGAAGATCCGCAGGACGACGACGTCCCCGCCGTTGCGCTGGGCCCGGACGGCGAGCTCGGAGCCGGCGAGTTTGCTCAGCCCGTACGGCCCGACCGGGCGGCGGGTGGACCCCTCCGACTGGCTGGCGCCGTGCGTGCCCCCGCCGTACTCGGCCGCAGACCCGAGTTGGACGAACCGCGCGTGCCCGGCGTTGTCGCGGGTCGCGGTCAGCAGCGCCTCGACCGCGGTCACGTTGGCGGCGACCAGGTCGGCCGGCTGACCGACAGTCGCGCCGACCGCGTTGATGACCACGGTCGGTTTGTACATCCCGATCTGGGTTTCCAGGGCGTAGGAGTGCATGGTCGCCAGGTCGCAGCGCAGATGCGGCTCACCCCGGCTGCGGCTCAGCCCGCGGTACTCGACCCCACGCTCGGCGAGCAGCGCGCAGATCCGGGCGCCGAGGAAGCCACTCGCGCCGAACACCATCACCCGCTCGGTTCCGCTCACTCCTCCATCGTGCGGCCCGTAGTTGTCGGTCGGCTGAACGTTCTCCGGCGGCACCATCACAACCTGACTCGTCACCATCACAACTGACTGTCGGAACGACGTGACAAGGTGGCCTCGACACCGGCGGTCAGGAGGAGTTCGATGGCGGGAACCCGCGGCGCGGCGCCGACCGAGTCGACGATCCGGGAGTGGGACGACGCGGATCCGTCCGGTCAGACGTATCGGCGAGTGCTGTTCATCGACAGCGACCTGACCGAGGTGACCAACCGCGGCGGCGTCTTCGAGGAGTGCACGTTCCGCGGCGTCCGGTTCAACGCCTCGACGCATACCGATGCCGCCTTCGTGAACTGCACGTTCGTCCGCTGCTCGCTGTTCGACGCCAAGTTCACCGGCTGCAAGCTGGTCGGCAGCTTCTTCGACGACTGCACCTACAACCTGCTCGAGGTCTCCGGCGGCGATTGGTCGTTCGCCGGCCTCCCCGGCGCGGATCTGCGCGGGACGTCATTCACCGGGGTACGGTTACGCGAGGCCGAGCTGACCGGCGTCCGGGCCGCCAAGGCGGTCTTCCGGGACGTCGATCTGTCCGGCGCCGCGCTGCACCGGGCCGATTTCACCGGCGCGGATCTCCGCGGCTCGGAGTTGTCCACAGTCGATCCGCTGACCGTCGGGCTGCGGGACGCGCGGATCGATCTGACCCAGGCGATGGTGATCGCGACCGCGCTCGGGCTCGACGTCCGACCGTAGCCTGTGGATAACTTGAGGCGGCGCAGGCGTCATCCCCTGGGTTATCCACGAGTTGTGGATAACCTTCCGGATAACTCCCTGCTCGCTCAGTGATGGGTCAGCGTGCCCTCGCCACCGGACGCAGGCCGTTACCGGATTTCGCCACGATCGGGACGGGCCGCGGCGCGAGCTGATCCCGGCGGTGCCGCGCCGGGGGCCGGGGCCGGATGACGACCATCGCGCCGTGCTCGACGACGTACGGGCTCGTCACCAACCGGCGTCCGCGGGTCAGGCTCTTCAGCCCGACCGCGAGCGCGACCCCGGCGAAGGCGCCGGCCGTATTCGCGATCAGATCGTGCAGCTGACAGGAGCGGCCGAGCGTCGGGAGCAGCGCCTGGATCGCCTCGACCGAGGCCGAGAGCCCGATCCCGGCGGCGATCCCGTCACCCGGCCGGTTACTCGCCAGCGCCAGCAACGCCGCCGCCGGCACGAACAAGAGCACATTGAGCAAACCCTGGACCGAGGTCAGCCCGCCGGTCGTCGCGAGATGCGTCCCGCACTGGCCGACCACCCCCATCCGGTGCGGCGTCGGGCTGAGCGTCGCCGCCAGTACCAGCGCGAACGCCGCCGGCATGCCGAACGCCGCGACGCGGGGGAGCAGGCTCCCCGGACGCCGCAGCGACGAGAGCGCGACCGGCAGTGCCATACCGGTCAGCACGAGCCAGGTGTCCAACAGATGTGGAATGCCGCGATAAGTCTCGAGCACTCGCCGGACCTCCCGTGGTCGACCGCCTGACTCGATCTCTCTCCACAAGACGATCCGTCGCGCCGTCCCACACCCGCCACCCTTGTCCGGACATCTGCACGCATCCGCAAACAGACCGTGACAATCCGAGCACAAACTGTCACGTCAACAAGGTGCTCCAGGCAACGATCATTTGCTCGGCGGCGCCCCCGGCTTCGACACCTCCACACACGGCCCGTAGCTCTTGCCCTGCACTTGCCGCACCCAGATCCCGCCGTTGTGCCCGGGCTTGCCAGGGCTCCCGTCACCGGACGTTTCGATCAGCAGTGTCCGGCCACGCAGCTTCGCCGGATCGAGCGCCATCTCGATGAACGCCTCCTTGCGGTCGACCGGCTGGAGAGGCACGGCGGCATTAGGGGGCAAGTCCTCGGTGCGCTTGCCCTTGATCCGCGGCGACCGCAGCTCGACCGCACCGGTTACCGGGATCTCGACCGGCTGCGGCTTCCGCCAGCAGTACTTTCCCACCGGCAGGAACGTCACGTCAGTCGTGATGCCGGCCGCCCGGATCTTCTTCTCCAGCCCCTTATCGTCCTTGATCAGATAGATCTTCACGACCACCTTGCCGTCCGCCTGCTTCGTCACCGCGTACGCCGTCGACGTCGCCTGCTCACCGCCGACCAGCGGGACCGCGACCGCCGTCCCAGCCGCCAGCGTCAGACACGCCGCCACCGCGATCAACACCCGCTTCGGCCGCTTCCGCCGTACCTCGATCGGCACCGGCCGCTCCGCGACCACCGCCCGCAGCTCACTCAACAACTTGTCCTCGAACGTATTCATGAAACGGCCTCCTCAGGAACCGACACCAACTGGAGTGACTGCGACCTGAGCCGCCCGCGAGCCCGATGCAACCGCACCCGAAACGCCGTGAACCGAATCCCCAACACCTGCGCGGCCTCCTGTGGCGACAACCCGTCAATCACCACCAGCTCCAACGCGGCCCGCTCCCCAGCCGGCAACTCGCCCATCGCCACCAGCAACCCCCGAGCCTCGGCCTCGGCATCAATCCGCTCCTCGAGCCGCCCGACGTCATCCGCCGTCAACAACCGCCGCCCCGAGACCCGCTGATTGGCCCGCAACTCCCGAGCCTTCCGCCGCTGCTCACCCGCCACCACATTCCGCGCGATCCCGTACAACCACCCCACCGGCGTCCCCAACTGCTCCCGATACCCCGCCGAAGCATCCACCGCCGCCAAGAACACATCAGCCGTCAAATCCGCAGCCAAATACGGATCCTCGACCCTCCTAGCCACAAACCGCTGCACCCGCTCCACATGCTCCCGATAAAACCCCTCAAAAGCATCCGGATCCCACCCAATCTCAGCTACACCACTCACGCCCGTCCCTCCTCACAGTCGCAAGTACTTAGCCAACCCCCCAAAAGACGTTACGCACCCACCAGCCCACCGCCCCACGCAAGCCCCCGAGATGCTCCACTGACTCCATGCGCCCCACCCACCACCACGGCATCTACGCCCTCTGGCACCAGCACAACCACCTCGTCCTGGTCCGCAAAACCCGAGGCCCCTACACGGGCCTCCTCGACCTACCCGGCGGCACCCCCGAACCCGGCGAATCAGAAACCGCCACCCTCCACCGCGAACTCCAAGAAGAGTGCGGCGTCACCCCAGCCCGCATCCTCCAAACCGTCCGCTTCACCTTCCAGGTCCACCAAGACTCCGCCGGCCACCCCCTAGCCCTGACCCACACAGCCGTCGTAGCCCACATCCAAGTAACAACCCCCGTCACCCAAACCCTCACCTCCCCCGACACCCAAGGCACCCACCTAGCAACCCCCGCCGACCTCCCCACCTTCTCCCCCCTAGTCCACCAAGCCCTCCACCACTTCCCCCACCTAATCCACCCACCAGGCGAGTCACCCAACTAAGGCAAGCCCACCAAGCCACCCAAGAACCAACGCAACCACCACCGCCAAGCGAACAACCCAGGCAAGCGGGCAAGCGGGCAAGCGGGCAAGCGGGCAAGCGGGGAAAGGCGACCACGGCCGGCGACTGAACAGCCCAGGCGAGCGAAGCGAGGTCGTGGGGGGCGGGTCCGCTGGCGGCAAGCGGAGCGCAGCCGCACAAATGACGAAGGGCTTGAGCCCCAAATCCCTGCACAAGCTGTCACGTCGACAAGGTGCTCCAGGCAACGATCACTTGCTCGGGTCGACTACCTCGCACGGCCCGTAGCTCCCGGTTCGCACCCGCTGCCCGAGCACCCCGGTCTTCGCGTACTTCCCGCCCGCGATCTCCAGCAGCATCGTCATCCCGCGGAACCGCTTCGGGTCGAGAATCATGCTGCTGATGAACGGCCTGCTCTCGGACTCCGTGGCCCTCTCATAGTCAACGGCGCCGCGCTCGAACTGCTCGACAGCAGGTGGCGTCCGCCGGCAGATCGTCCCCGAAGGCACGTGAGCCACCTCGGCCGGGATCCCAGCCGCCCGAATCCGCTCTTCGAGCCCCTCAAGGCGATCAAGCCGATACAGCCGCACCTTGACCATGCCGTCGGCCTCCGTGGTCACCGTGTACCCCGAGGTCCCCTGCTCCCTGCCAACCAACACCGCCACCACCGCACCACCCACCACCGCCAAACACACAGCCCCCGCAATCACCACCCACTTCCGCCGCCCCCGGCGAACCTCACCCGCCCCCGCACCAACCGCCCGCATCTCACTCAACAGCCTCTCCTCGACTCAAGCCGTCCTCCAACCACTCGAAACCACTCAGCCACCCCCCAAAACGTTACGCACCCACCAGGTCGCCGTTCCACGTGAAACCCCACCCACAACCCGACGCAACCAAACCGACGCACCAACAGCCGAGCCAACCCACCACCAGCGAGCGAACAGCCCACACAACCACCACCGCTGAGCGAACAGCCCAGGCGACCACCGCAGGCGAGTGAACAGCCCACGCAACCACCGCGGGTGAGCGAACAGCCCAGGCGACCACCGCAGGCGAGTGAACAGCCCACGCAACCACCGCGGGTGAGCGAACAGCCCAGGCAACCACCGCAGGCGAGTGAACAGCCCACGCAACCACCGCGGGTGAGCGAACAGCCCAGGCAACCACCGCCGGTGAGCGAACCAGCTCAGGCGAGGGGGGAGACGAGCGAAGCGAGGTCGTGGGGGGTGCGGGTGGCGGAGCCCCCGCCGGCGGCAAGCGGAGCGCAGCCGCACAAAATGACGAGGCGACCCCGGCCCGCGCAGTCCGCGGGCATGGGTCGCCTGTCGCCGAGTGGAGACGAGGGGACTTGAACCCCTAACCCCTGCCTTGCAAAGGCAGTGCTCTGCCAGTTGAGCTACGCCCCCGGGTGGGGAGTGGTCAGCGGCCCGGGGTTACCGGGTCGACGGCCTCGGCCCAGAGGTCCTTTTCGGCGCGGGACTGCTGGGTCTTCTTGTAAGCGAAGTATCCACCGATGCCGGCCAGGAGCACCAGCAGGAGCTTTCTGAGCACGGGAGGACTCCTCGGATCCGGGGGTTCGCGATCGGGTGGTGGGCCTAACTGGATTTGAACCAGTGACCTCTGCCTTATCAGGGCAGCGCTCTAACCAACTGAGCTATAGGCCCGTATCTACGGGGTGGAACCTGGGAGAGATTACCCCACCAGGTGCCTGTCTCACAAAACGGTTCCGGGTGACCCCCGGAGCAGGTGGCTCCGGGGGTGCGGAGGGCTCAGTCTTCCGACGCGAGCGTGACTTCGAGACCGCCGAGAAGCGTGGCGGCGATGTTGTAGAGGAAGGCGCCGAGGGTGGCCAGAGCCGTGATGATCAGCACATCGGCACAGGCGAGCAGGGTGGTGAAACCCATCACCTTGCCGCGGTTGATGTAGGTCTCGACGCGGAACGGCTCCGAGTTCGGGTTGCCCAGGACCTCGGTGACGGTGCTGTTGATGTTGTCGAAGACGCCGGCCGTCTCGATCGCCGTCCAGACGATGAAGACCGCGACCCAGACGACGATGCCGAAGGCGATCGACAGCAGGAACGCCGTCTTCATCACCGACCACGGCTCGATCCGCGACATCCGCAGCCGGGCCTTACGGGTCTGCGGCCGGCCGAGGCCCTTGGCGCCGAGATCGACGCTCTCGCCGTCGTCCTTCTTGGCCGTGACGGCGGACGCCTTATCCAGCACGGCCTGCCGCGCCGCGCTCACCTTGTCGCTGAAGGACTCGCCCTTGTCGGTGCTCTTCCCCGTCAGCCCGTACGACGACGCTCCCGCCGCGGCACCACCCGTCGTCGCGCCGGAGCGCGCGGCCGGGTTCGCACCCGAACCGCCCTGCCACGGCTCCGGCCGGCTCGGCGTACTCGGCGCGGACGCCGGACGCGTCTTCGCACCCGACTGCCCGGACTGACCCGGCTGACCCGGCTGACCCGACTGGCCCGGCTGGTTGGCCGGGCGGACCGGGGGCTGCTGGGCGGGGGCGCCGGGCCGCTGCTGCGGTTGCCGGAGCTCGGCGGCGGGACGCTGCCCGTTCGCCGGGGTGGCTGGCCGGCCGTTGCCGCTGGAAGCGGCGGTGGAACGACCGTTGGAGGCCGGGGTGGCCGGGCCGGACTGCTTCCCGCCCTGCGCGGGGCGCGGGGTCTTGGAGCTGTCCGCGCCCTCGGGCCAGGTCGGCCTCGCGCGGTTGGTCATCAGTTACCCTCCTGGCCGGCTTCGTCGTCTTCGACGGTAGCCGCGCCATCGGAATCAGTCGAACGCTCGTCGTCAGTACTGACGCTCGCAGAGGTGGATTCGGTTGTCGAACCGTCCACATCCTGGGCAACTTCCGCACCCTCGACGCCCTCGACGCCCTCCGCGGCCTCCAGCTCCTCGGCCTCGACGGTCAGATCGGTGTTCCGCGCGATCGCGACGACCGCGTCGGACTCGCCGACCCCGGCGAACCGGACGCCCATCGTGTCCCGGCCCTTGACCGGCACGCTGTCGACCCGGCTCCGGACGACCTGGCCGCTGGCCTTGATCGCGAGCACCTGGTCGCCGTCGTACACGGTGATCGCGCCGACCAGCGAGCCGCGCTCGTCGTTCAGCTTGACCGCCTTGATGCCGAGCCCGCCGCGACCCTGCTGGCGGTACTCCGAAACCTTCGACCGCTTCGCGTACCCGGCGTCGGTGACGGTGAAGACGAACTGCGCCTCCTCGTCCTCGCCGGCCCGGATGACCGACATCGACAGCAGCTCGTCACCGGAGCGGAACTTCATCCCGGTGACGCCGGAGGTGGCCCGGCCCATCGGACGGAGCTGCTCGTCGTTCGCGGTGAAGCGGATCGACTGACCCTTGCGCGACACCAGCAGCAGGTCGTCGGACGCCGTGGCGACGTCGGCGCCGATCAGCTCGTCGTCGTCCTCGCGGAAGTTCACCGCGATGATGCCGCTCTGCCGGGCCGAGTCGTAGTCGGTCAGCGCCGTCTTCTTGACCAGGCCCTTCTTGGTCGCGAGCACCAGGTAGTCGGCCGCCTCGTAGTCGCGCAGCGTCAGCACCTGCGCGATCTCCTCGTCCGGCTGGAAGGACAGCAGGCCGGCCACGTGCGAACCCTTGGCATCGCGCGCGGACTCCGGCAGCTGCCACACCTTGGCCCGGTAGACCCGGCCCTTGGTGGTGAAGAACAGCATCCAGTGGTGGTTCGTGGTGGCGAAGAAGTGGTTGATCTCGTCCTCGGCGCGCAGCGCGGCGCCGCGGACGCCCTTACCGCCGCGGTTCTGCGTCCGGTAGAGGTCGGCCTTGGTCCGCTTCGCGTAACCGCCGCGAGTGATCGTGACGACGACGTCCTCGTCGGGGACCAGGTCCTGGACGGACAGGTCGCCGTCGGCCGCGATGATCTCGGTCCGCCGCTCGTCGCCGTACCGCTCGACGATCTCGGTGAGCTCGTCCTTGACGATCGTGCGCTGCCGCTCCGGGCTGTCCAGGATGTCCTGCAGGTCGGCGATGATCGCCTCGAGCTCCTGCAGACGCTCGATGATCTTCTGCCGCTCCAGGGCGGCCAGCCGGCGCAGCTGCATGTCCAGGATCGCCTGCGCCTGGATCTCGTCGATCTCGAGCAGCTCGATCAGGCCGGTCCGGGCCTGCTCGACGTCGGGGCTGCGCCGGATCAGCGCGATCACGTCGTCGAGCGCGTCCAGCGCCTTCACGTACCCGCGGTAGATGTGCGCGTTCTTCTCGGCCTCGCGGAGGCGGAAGCGGGTCCGCCGCTGGATGACCTCGATCTGGTGGCTGATCCAGTGCGTGATGAACAGGT
This sequence comes from Kribbella sp. NPDC104218, assembly GCF_055584105.1. Lineage (NCBI taxonomy): Bacteria > Bacillati > Actinomycetota > Actinomycetes > Propionibacteriales > Kribbellaceae > Kribbella > Kribbella sp. NPDC104218. Next base: position 1,794,538 of record NZ_JBVJMQ010000001.1, on the reverse strand, counting down.
CGACGCCGAGCGTGCGCGGGACGCCGTCCACCAGCGCGAGCATGTTGCAGCCGAAGGTGTCCTGCAGCTGGGTGTGCTTGTAGAGGTTGTTCAGCACGATCCGCGGCTGGGCGTCGCGCTTGAGCACGATCACCAGACGCTGGCCGGTCCGCGACGAGGAGTCGTCGCGGATGTCGGCGATCCCGGTCATCTTGCCGGTGTTGACCAGCTCGGCGATCTTCTGCGCGAGGTTGTCCGGGTTGACCATGTAGGGCAGCTGAGTGACGACCAGGCTGGTGCGGCCCTTGGCGTCCTCCTCGATGTCGACGACGGCGCGCATCGTGACCGAGCCGCGGCCGGTGCGGTAGGCGTCGTCGATGCCCTTGTAGCCGACGATCAGGGCGCCGTTCGGGAAGTCCGGGCCCTTGATGTGCTGCAGGCAGGCCGCGAGCAGCTCCTCGCGGGTGGCCTCGGGGTTGGCCAGCGCCCAGTCGACGGCGGCCGCGACCTCGCGCAGGTTGTGCGGCGGGATCTGGGTCGCCATCCCGACCGCGATCCCGGACGAGCCGTTCACCAGCAGGTTCGGGAAGCGGGCCGGCAGGATCACCGGCTCCTGCGACTTACCGTCGTAGTTCGGGCGGAAGTCGACCGTCTCCTGGTCGATGTCGCGGACCATCTCCATCGCCAGCGGCGCCATCCGGCACTCGGTGTACCGCATGGCGGCGGCGGGGTCGTTACCCGGCGAACCGAAGTTGCCCTGGCCCTGGATCAGCGGCGCCCGCATCACCCACGGCTGCGCGAGCCGGACCAGGGTGTCGTAGATCGCCGAGTCGCCGTGCGGGTGGTACTGACCCATGACGTCACCGACGACGCGGGAGCACTTGTTGAAACCGCGGTCCGGCCGGTAGCCGCCGTCGTACATCGCGTAGAGGATCCGGCGGTGCACCGGCTTGAGGCCGTCGCGGACCTCCGGCAGCGCGCGGCCGACGATGACGGCCATCGCGTAGTCGAGGTACGACTGCTGCATCTCGGTCTGCAGGTCGAGGGGCTCGACCCGGTCGTGCTGCGGCGAGGTGGGAGTTTCGGTCATGGAAAGCTCGTCCCGTTCAGTTCAGGTGGAAGACGCGGATCAGATGTCGAGGAAGCGGACATCGCGGGCGTTGCGCTGGATGAAGTTGCGCCGTGCCTCGATGTCGTCGCCCATCAGCGTCTGGAAGGTCTCGTCCGCGCGGACGGCGTCGTCCAGCGTGATCTGCAGCAGCACCCGGTTGGCCGGGTCCATCGTGGTGTCCCACAGCTCCTGCGCGTTCATCTCGCCCAGACCCTTGTAGCGCTGGATCGGGTTCTCCTTGGGGAGCTTCTTCCCGGCCTCGTGGCCGGCCTCGAGCAGGCCGTCCTTCTCCCGCTCGGTGTAGGCAAGCTCCGGCGGCTGGTTGCTCCAGCGGATCTTGTACAGCGGCGGCTGCGCGGCGTAGACCCGGCCCTGCTCGATCAGCGGCCGCATGAAGCGGAACAGCAGGGTCAGCAGCAGCGTCCGGATGTGCTGGCCGTCGACGTCGGCGTCGGCCATGATCACGATCTTGTGGTACCGGAGCTTCTCCTCGTCGAAGTCCTCGTGGATCCCGGTGCCGAGCGCGGAGATGATCGCCTGGACCTCGTTGTTCTGCAGGACCTTGTCGATCCGGGCCTTCTCGACGTTCAGGATCTTGCCGCGGATCGGCAGGATGGCCTGGAACTTCGGGTCCCGGCCGCCCTTGGCGGAGCCGCCGGCCGAGTCACCCTCGACGATGTAGACCTCGCACTCCTCCGGGTTGGTCGACTGGCAGTCGGCCAGCTTGCCCGGGAGACCGCCGCCGCCGAGCAGACCCTTGCGGTTCCGGGCCAGGTCGCGCGCCTTGCGGGCCGCGATCCGGGCACTCGCCGCGGCGGTCGCCTTGCGGACGATCTCCTTACCCTCCTGCGGGTTCTGCTCGAACCAGGCGCCGAGCTTGTCGTTGACGACGCGCTGGACGAACCCCTTGACCTCGGTGTTGCCGAGTTTGGTCTTGGTCTGGCCCTCGAACTGCGGCTCGCCGAGCTTGACCGAGATGATCGCGGTCAGGCCCTCCCGGATGTCGTCACCGGTGAGCCGGTCCTCCTTCTTCTTGATGATGCCCTGGTCCTCGCCGAACGAGTTGACCAGCGAGGTCAGCGCGGCCCGGAACCCCTCTTCGTGGGTACCGCCCTCGTGGGTGTTGATCGCGTTCGCGAACGTGTGCACGGACTCCTGGAAGGAGCCGCTCCACTGCAGCGCGACCTCGAGGCTCATCGTGTTCTCGACCGTCGCGGCCTCGAACGAGATCACGTCGCGGTGCACGGTCTCGCGGATCCCGGTCAGGTACTTCACGTAGTCGACCAGGCCTTCGTCGTACTTGAAGGACTGCTCCATCGGGTTGCCGTCGTCGTCGACGTGGTCCGGGCGCTCGTCGCGGATGACCAGCTCGAGGCCCTTGTTCAGGAACGCGTACTCGCGGAAGCGGGTGGCCAGCGTCTCGTACGAGTACGTCGTGGTCTCGAACACGTCCGGGTTCGCCCAGAAGGTGACCGTGGTCCCGTTGGTGTCCGACGTCCCGACCTCGGCCAGGTCGGCGTCCGGGACGCCCATCGTGAAGGACTGGGTGTAGATCTTCTCGTTCTTGTTCACGTCGACCCGCAGGGTCGAGGACAGCGCGTTCACCACCGAGACGCCGACGCCGTGCAGACCGCCGGAGACCTTGTAGCCGCCGCCGCCGAACTTGCCGCCGGCGTGCAGCACGGTCAGCACGACCGTGACGGCCGGCTTGCCCTCGGACTCGACGATGTCGACCGGGATACCGCGGCCGTTGTCCTTGACGCTGACGCCGCCGTCGGCGAGCAGCGTGACGACGATGCGGTCGCAGAAACCGGCCATCGCCTCGTCGACCGCGTTGTCGACCACCTCGGTGACGAGGTGGTGCAGGCCGCGCTCACCGGTCGACCCGATGTACATACCGGGCCGCTTGCGGACGGCGTCCAGCCCCTCCAGGACCTGGATCGCGCTCGCGTCGTACTCCCGCTCGACGATGCTCGACGGGATCACGTCGGTCGTCTCGGGATAACTACCGGTGTCGGGCCCGGGGTCGGCGGACAGGTTGGCGTCGATCTCGGTCGGCTCGTCGGTCACCGGCTGTTGTCCTCCTCGGACCCCGCGTTCGCGAGGCATCGCGGCACAGTGGGAGCCGCCCCTACAGTGTTATTGGAGGCGCGGCTCGTCGTACGTGGTCCATCCTACCCGTCGACCGAAGCAGAACCTGCCATCAGCCGCCCGAAACTCACCTCAGGGCGTCTTTTCGCCCTCCTCGCCATGTCCCCTCTCGCGGGAGGGGGGCCGGAAAGCGCTCACGGGCGCTCAGTGGCCTCCGAGCGTTTGACCACTGACCACCCGTCAAGCACCCGGTTCCCTCTAGGATCGAGGCCGTGGAGAGTCTCGACGACGTCATCGACGACCTGATCGCGGATCGGGTGATCCGCCGGCACCGGCGGACCTGGCTGATCCTGCTCGGCGTCGTGGTCGTGCTCGCGCTGATCGTGCTGGCGACCGGCGGGTGGAAGGAGCGGCAGGGCCGCGCGGTCCCGACGCTGACCGTGACCGCCGACGAACCGGCCACCGTCGAGGCCGGCCGGTGGGAGTTCGGTTTCACCCGGTCCGAGATCGTCCGCGAGCCGAAGACGGACTACTCCAGCGCCAAGGCCGAGCTGCTGGTCTACTTCGACATCCGCAACATCGACACCGAGGAGTACCAGAGCGGCACCCCGCGGCAGAACCTGCTGCGCTGGGTGCCGGGGGACGGCGCCGACCTGGTCGAGTCCAGCGGCGCCTACTGCCGCGGCAAGCCGGGCTGGTCAATCGTGTACGGGCTGCCGCCGCAGAGCTGTTACACCAAGTTCGAGATCCCGCCGGACTTCACCGCCGACGAGATCGAGGTCGGCATCCTCGGGGAGAAGTACGAGTCGGACGACGGCCTGCTCGGCGCCGACGAGACGCCGTACTGGCACAACCCCGAGGCGACCGCCGTCGTCCGGCTGCGGCCGACCGTCGTCGTCAAGGAGGACAAGAACCGGTGAAGCTCTACCGCCCCGCGACGATCCTGGTCGGCATCCTGTTCGTGCTGATCGGCGGCCTGACCCGGCTCGCGACTCCGGAACACGTCTTCGACGAGCAGAACATCATGATCAGCGAGGGCACCATCGGCGAGCCGCTGCGGTTCGGCCAGGAGGCGTCGCTCACCGTCGTCCGGATGAAGCTGGTCAAGGGCGTCCTGGAGCCGACCGCGGCGAGCTCGGAGAAGCCGATCGAGACCGACGGCATCTTCGTCGCGGTGGAGTGGGAGAGCGACCGCGGCCCGCAGAAACCCGAGACCCCGATCGCGACGCTGACCTCCGACGGGGACGCCGTCTACTCGCCGATCTCGATGATCTACTCCGGGATCGAGTTCGGGCCGGCCGGTTTCACGGTCTCCGGAGCGATCGTCTTCGAGGTCGATCCGACCGAGCTGAAGGGTCTGACCCTCGACGTCCGGCCGCAGCAGTTCTGGAACGTGCTGAACCGCAAGGTGTCGGTCGACCTCGGCATCCCGAGTGAGGAGAGCGCGCAGAAGTTGATCGACAACGCCGCCGAACAGTACATCCTGCCCCGGTCGGAAACCCGGGTGGCGTCATGACCGGCGCCCGGGCCGCCCGGCTGGCCGCCCAGATCTCGTTGCTGCTGGTCCTGCTGGCCACGGCCTGTTTCCTGACGCTCCGGACCTATCTCGGCGACCCGGAGCAGAACTACAACGACGGCGCGATCCACGAGGTCGTCGACAAGGGCCCGGTCACGATCGGCAAGGCGACCTGGCAGCTGAACTCGCTGGACGTCTACACCCGGCTCGTCGACACCGAGGGTGAGGAGATCCGGATCGGCCGCCCGGCCGGCGCCGTCATCGTCGTCGCGGATCTGAGCGTCACCCCGCTCGACGGCCTGCGCCTGAAGGAGGGCGGCTTCAGCTGCGCCACCCAGCTCCGCGACGACCGCGGCAACAGCTGGCAGGCCGCGGACGCCTCCAAGTACCCGGTGCCGACCCGCTGCTCGGACGGCGACCACCCGATGATCCGGAACAAGGCGAACAAGGTGGCCCAGATCTTCATCGTCCCGCAGGAGGCCGTGCCGCACCTGAGCGGCCTGGAGCTCACCGACCGGGACAACTACCGCCGGTACGTCATCAAGCCTTGACCGGCTGCGGGGCAGCCGCGGCCGCCGCCTCGGCGCGCCGCTGGCTGCCGACCGAGATACACAGGTCGAACGCCGCCGCCAGCAGGGCGATCCGGATCGGCTCGAAGATCAGGCTGCGGATCAGGTCGGCGAGCTCGTGGTTCATCAGCCCCCAGCGGACGCCGTGCACGCCGATCAGGCGCTGGATGAGGATGAACAACCAGTCCTCGCCGAGCAGCCAGAACGTGTAGAGCATGCAGACCACGCCGAGGAACACCGGACCGACCCGCACCAGCAGCCGGAACGCGTTCAGCGTCGGGTAGAACTTCTCCCGGAAACCGCCCAGCACCAGATCCGGCGCCTTGTTGGTCAACGTGACGAACCGATTCGGCTGCGGCGCCTCGGCACCAACCCGCCCACCGAGCCGACGCTCCAGACCGGTCCCGGTGAACACCCCCTGGCTCGACAACACCCGGTGCCCGAACACCACCGTCGTGATCGCGAGCCACGTCAACGGCTCCGCCACACCCAGCTTGAACAACGGCCAGAGCGTCTCCCAGGTGAACCCCCAGAGAAACTCGATCCCCGCCGGGATCGGGATGTGGATGCTCTCGAAGAACCCCTTCAGCCCGTCCCACCAGTCCACCGACCAGTACCAGAAGCTCCGATCCTTGAACCAGTTCTTCGCCTCGATGATCGCGTACGGCGTGCAGATCACGGTGAGCAGCAGGAAGAACGACTCGGCCCAGACCTGGGCGAACTTCACCGGCCGGCTCGGCCACCGGTCGTCGATCGCCTGCAGCACCCGCCGGATCACCAGCAGGATCCCGATCGCCGGCAGGTACTTGTGCCACTGCGTCCCGGTCACCTCGAAGAACCCGGACCCGGCCTGCAACCCGCGCTCGACGCTGTTGCTCGCCGACAGCTGCTGCACCTGGTCCTCGAGGAAGCCCCACGCCGACCACACCGCCACCAGCGGCAGCAACGTGACCGCGATCAGCTCCATGAACCCACGCTGCGTCGGGTCCTCGGTCTCCTCGGCCTTGTTCTGCGCCGCGTCCCGCCACCGGTACAGCGAGTTCGCGCACGTCCGGATCATCCCGATCGAGGCGATCAGCTGCACCAGCACGCCGACCGCGAACACCCCGGTCCCCAAACTCCCGTGCGCATGCTCGTCCAGCCAGATAGCCGCCCGCGTACAAGCCTTGAACCCCACATACCCAGCCAGCCACCACAGGGTCAAAGGCAGCAGGTTCCGCCACCAGAGCCGGAACGTGTCCCCGATCAGCTGGACCATCTCGCGGAAGCCGTCAACGAGCGTGCGCATCGCGCCCGATCCTAGGTCATGTCAGGGCGACGACGTCCAGGACTAGTCACCCGGCCGGACCGGATCGGCACGCCACAAGTCGTCGCGTGGTGAGCAATTTAGATTACTGAGGATGACGGTCAAGTTACAGATTGTGATAGATCAGCCGTAGGTGTCTCGGGGGCCTCGGCCTTTGACGGTTCGGGGGCCGCGGCGCCAGCTGGGGGCGTGGGGGCCTTGGACGTTGACGACGGTGACGGTGCCTTCGCCCAGTTCGGCGTTGAGGCGGCGGACGAGGTCGGGGGCGAGGAGTTTGAGTTGGGTGGCCCAGGCGGTGGAGGAGGTGCGGACGGTGAGGACGGTGTTCTCGTAGGACTCCGGTTTGCAGTGTTCGGCCATCTCGCGGCCGACGATGGTGGGCCAGCGGGCCATCACGCCGTGGACGGCGACGTCCACCTCCCAGCCCTGGTCGCGCATCAGGCGGCCGAGGGTGTTGGTGAGTTTCTGGGGGTCGCGGTCGTCGGGGCGGGCGCTGCTGATCTGGGCGCCGTCGATGCGCGGACGGCGCCGGCGCTTGACCGGTTTGAAGCCGCCGGCCGCGGCCTGCTGCTTGAGCCGGCCCGCGAGGGACTTCGCCAGGTCCAGGCCCTGCTTGTCGTGCTCGACCTCCTCCGGAAGCTCCGGAGCGACCTCGCTCTCGGAGCCGCTCTCAGAGGAATTTCCGGGTTCAGGCACGTCGGACGGTCCCGTCGCCGACGTCGAAGCGGGCGCCGCTGAGCTCACCGGGCACGTCCGCGCCGACGGCGGCCGTCACCAGCACCTGCTCGGCGGGCGCCACCAGCTCGGCCAGCCGGTCCCGCCGCTGCGAGTCGAGCTCGGCGAAGACGTCGTCCAGGATCAGCACCGGCTCCCCGCCGTCCGCGCGCAGCAGCTCGTACGACGCCAGCCGCAGCGCGAGTGCGTACGACCAGGACTCGCCGTGACTCGCGTATCCCTTCGCAGGCAAGTCCCCGAGGCCGAGCAGGACGTCGTCCCGGTGTGGCCCGACCAGCGAGACCCCGCGGTCGAGCTCGTCCTGCCGCTTGTCCTGGACCGCCGCGAGGATGACATCGTTCAGCTGCTCACGCGACGTCACGCCGGGCTCGAGCGGCACCGACGACTTGTACTCCAGCCGCGCGTCACCCTTGCCCCGAGCAACGGCGTCGTACGCCTCGGCGACCAATGGACGCAGCGCCTCCAGCAGCTCCAACCGCGTCGCGAGCAGGTCGGCGCCCGTCCGCGCGAGGTTCGAATCCCAGACCTCCAGCGTCCGCAGCTGACCCTCGGCCGCACTCGACCGGTTCTGCCGGCGAGCCTGCGAAGCGCTGCGCAGCAAGGAGTTCCGCTGCTTGAGCACGCGGTCGTAGTCCGATCGGACGCCGGCCATTCGCGGCGCCCGCAGCGTCAGCAACTCGTCGAGGAACCGCCGCCGCTCCGACGGGTCGCCCTTCACCAGCGCGAGATCCTCCGGCGCGAACAGCACCGTGCGAAGGTGCCCGAGCACCTCCCGCGGCCGCGGGACCGGCGAGCGGTTGATCCGGGCCCGGTTCGCCTTCCCGGGGTTGATCTCCAGCTCGATCACGACATCGCGGTCGTACTGGCTGCGGACCTCGGTCCGCACGATCGCGCGGGTGGCTCCGGCCCGCACCAGCGGTGCGTCGTTCGCCACCCGGTGCGAGCCGAGTGTCGCGGAGTAGTGGATCGCCTCGACCAGGTTGGTCTTGCCGTGGCCGTTCGGGCCGACGAAGGCCGTCACGCCCGGGGCGAGCTCGACCTCCGCCTGGTGGTAGGACCGGAAGTCGATCAGACCCAGGGCGGTGACGTACACCTCAGTGCTTGACCGGCGGTGTCGCGTACGACGGGTCCGCGGAGTCGGCGTCCTTGACCGCGTGCCCGCCGAACTGGTTGCGCATCGCGGCGATCGCCTTCATCGCGGGGGAGTCGTCCTGCCGGGAGGCGAACCGCGCGAACAGCGCGGCCGCGATGGCCGGCACCGGGACGGCGTGGTCGATCGCGGCCTCGACCGTCCAGCGGCCCTCGCCGGAGTCGTCGGCGTACCCGGCGATCTTCTCCAGGTGGGTGTCGTCCTTGAGCGCGTTCACCAGCAGGTCGAGCAGCCAGGACCGGATCACGGTGCCCTCGCGCCAGGACTCGAAGGCCTCCGGCACGTTCTCGACGACGTCCGCGGCCTCGAGCAGCTCGTAGCCCTCGGCGTAGGCCTGCATGATCCCGTACTCGATGCCGTTGTGGACCATCTTCGAGAAGTGGCCCGCGCCGACCTTGCCGGCGTGCACGAAACCGAACTCGCCCTCAGGCTTGAGCGCCTCGAAGATCGGCATCACGGTCGCGACGGTGTCGGCGTCGCCGCCGCACATCAGCGCGTAGCCGTTCTCCAGGCCCCAGACGCCGCCCGAGACGCCGCAGTCGACGAACTTGATCTGCTTCTCGGCCAGCTGCGCCGCGCGCCGGGTGTCATCGGTCCAGCGGCTGTTCCCGCCGTCGATCACGATGTCGCCGGGCGACAGCAGCTCGGCGAGCTCGGTGACGACCGGGTCGATCGCCTGCACCGGGACCATGATCCAGACCACCTTGGGCTGGTCGGTCGCGGTCAGCTTGCCGACCAGGTCGGCCAGGTCGGTGGCGTCGGAGATCTCCTGGTTGTGGTCGAACCCGATCACCGTGTGGCCGGCGTTGCGGATCCGCTGGCGCATGTTGCCGCCCATCTTGCCGAGACCGACAAGGCCGAGCTCCATCGTGAATCCCCTTGTTCTGTTGGCTTTCAGCTGTTCAGACGGACCGGCATCAGCACGTACCGGAACTGGCTGATCGGGTCGGCCTCGAAATCGGCCACCCCGGTCAGCTCGGCCGGCTTGGTCGCCTGCGTGAACGCGAGGTGCGCGACCGACGTCCCGATGGCGCCGAGGCCGTCGAGCAGGTACGTCGGGTTGAAGCCCACGGTCACCGGGTCGCCGACCACTCGCGCCTCCAGGGACTCCGAGGCCTGCGCCTCGTCGCCACTGCCGGCATCCAGGGTCACGCTGTCCTCCGCGAACGTGAGCCGAACCGGTGCGTTCCGCTCCGCCACCAAAGCTACGCGCTTCACGGCCTCGACCAAGGTCGCGGTCTCGATCCGGACCCGGGTCGCGATCGACGCGTCGGTCGGGATGATGCCGCGGACCTTCGGGAACTCGCCGTCCAGCAACCGGGTGGTCGCCCGGCGGCTGCCGCCGGAGACCTGACCCTCGAAGCCGACGATGCCATCACCGGTACCGGAGGCGGCCAGCGAGACGATCACGTCCGAGCCGGTCATCGCCTTCGCGGTCTCGGACAGCACCCGCGCCGGGATCAGCGCGGCCGCCGAGGCATCCGGGGACTCCGGCGTCCACTCCAGCTCGCGAATGGCGAGCCGGTAGCGGTCGGTGGCCAGCAGGGAGATCGTCGAACCCTCGATCTCGACCCGGACGCCGGTCAGCACCGGCAGGGTGTCCTCGCGACCGGCCGCCGTGACCACCTGGGAGACGGCCTGGGCGAAGACGTCCGCCTTGACCGTGCCGCTGGCGGCCGGGAGCTCCGGCAGCGACGGGTACTCCTCGGTGGGCAGCGTCTGCAGCGTGAACCGGGAGCTGCCGCAGGTGACCTGCGCCTTGGCTCCGTCGACGGCGATGTCCACCGGCTGGTTCGGCAGGCTCTTGGAGATGTCGGCGACGAGCCGGCCGGAGATCAGGCACTTACCGACGTCGGCCACCTGTGCGGGCACGGTGACGCGGACGGAGGTCTCGTAGTCGAAGCCGGACAGAGTGATCTGCCCGTCCTCGGCCTCGACGAGAAGTCCGGCAAGGATCGGAACGCTCGGGCGACTGGGCAAGCTGCGCGCGGCCCAGGCCACCGACTCGGCCAGTACGTCGCGCTCGACGCGAAACTTCACCGCGGGGTGCCTCCTGATTCGGCTGGGTGCCAGGCAGATCCTGCCACGTACACCTGTGGTCTGTGCCAATCGGGGATGACGTGGCGCTTCGGGCGGGTCGCGTCGGCGTCGGATAAGTGGCCTTCGGGGACAGCCTGACAGGTCCCGGCAAGCGGCGCGAGAGCGGGTTTTCCCCAGGTTGGGCCGCTCGTTCGTTTTGTGGACTCGGATTCCTCTACAGATTCCATAGTGTTCTTAGCACCGGTGGATAATGTGGAAAACCGACGAGTTCGCAGGTCAGAGCCCACATTGGCCTGTGAACTCCGTGTGGACAGTCCCCGCTTCGGTTGGGGACGGCCGTGGACGAAGATTTCTGTCCCCACAGGCCGTCCACACGACAGAGCGAGTCATCCACCGGGATACCCACACTTTTCCACAGCTGTGTCCCCAGGCTGTGTGGTTACTGCTGCTTGGCCTGATGCTTGATTCGGTTGGTCAGTTCGGTCACCTGATTGAAGACCGAACGCCGCTCCGACATCAGCTGGCGGATCTTCCGCTCGGCGTGCATCACGGTGGTGTGGTCGCGGCCGCCGAACTGCTGACCGATCTTCGGCAGCGACAGATCCGTCAGCTCCCGGCACAGGTACATCGCGATCTGCCGCGCGGTCACCAGCACCCGGCTGCGGCTCGATCCGCACAGGTCGTCGATCGACAACCCGAAGTACGACGCGGTCTGGCCCATGATCATGCTGGCCGTCACCTCGGGTTTGCTGCCCTCGGGGATCAGGTCCTTGAGGACGATCTCGGCCAGGCTCAGGTCGACCGGCTGCCGGTTCAGGCTGGCGAACGCCGTCACCCGGATCAGCGCGCCCTCGAGCTCGCGGATGTTGGTCTGCACCTTGGACGCGATGAACTCCAGGACCTCCGGCGGCGCGGTCAGCCGCTCGGTGGCCGCCTTCTTCCGCAGGATCGCGATCCGGGTCTCCAGGTCGGGCGGCTGGATGTCGGTGATGAGCCCCCACTCGAACCGGTTCCGCAGCCGGTCCTCCAGCGCCTCCAGGCGTTTCGGCGCCCGGTCGGAGCTGATCACGATCTGCTTGTTCGCGTTGTGCAGCGTGTTGAAGGTGTGGAAGAACTCTTCCTGGGTCTGGATCTTGCCTTCCAGGAACTGGATGTCGTCGATCAGCAGTACGTCGACGTCGCGGTACCGGCGCTGGAACTGCGCGGCCTTGTCGTCGCGGATCGCGTTGATGAAGTCGTTGGTGAACTCTTCGCTGGAGACGTACCGGACGCGGGCGCCGGTGTAGAGGCTCCGCACGTAGTGGCCGATCGCGTGCAGCAGGTGGGTCTTGCCCAGCCCGGAGTCGCCGTAGATCAGCTGCGGGTTGTACGCCTTGCCCGGCGCCTCGGCCACGGCGACCGCGGCCGCGTGGGCGAAGCGGTTCGAGCTGCCGATGACGAAGGTCTCGAAGGTGTACTTCGGGTTCAGCCGGGCTTCGCCCTGACCCTCGGTGGCCTGCTGCGCGGCGGCCGGCGCCTGCGCGGGCGGCTGGCCGAAGGGCTGCGCGGGCGGCTGCTGCGGCTCGTACGCCGGGGCCGGCTGCTCGTACGTCGGCGGAGCGGGCTGCTCCTGCGGCGGCGGTGCGTACTGCGGCTGGGGAGCCTGGTCCCTCGGGTCGGTCAGCGCGGACTGGATCGTCGGCTGGTACGAGCCCTCGGTGCGCAGCGGTTCGCGGACGACGGGCGCGGGCGGCGCCGGGGGCGCCTGGAGCTCGGGGTCGAGTGACGGGTCGACGGTGACGGCGATGCGGATGTCACGGCCGAAGCTCTCCGAGAGGATCCGCTCCAGGTCCGGACGCAGCCGCGTCTCCAGCTGACCGCGGGTGAAGTCGTCCGGGACGGCGACGATCGCGGTGCTCTCGTGCAGCGTGACGGGCCGCGAGTTGGTCAGCCAGGCGCGCTGGTTCGGCGGGAGGCCGGCAAGCACCCGAGCCCACGCCTCACCGAGGTCGGTCGCAGCCGGCTGCGGAGCTGGGGTCTGAGGCGCCGGGGGCTGCGGCACCTGCTGGACCGGAGTGTGCTGGACGGGGGTGTGCTGCACGGGCGTGTTCTGCACCGGCGTGTGGTGGATCGGCTGCTGCTGGAACTGTTCGGCGGGCGCCTGCTGCTGGGGGAACTGCTCCGCCGCCGGCTGGGGCGCAGTGAACTGTTCGGTCGGCTGCTGCGACGGAGCCTGCTCAGCGGGCTGCTGTTGCGCGGCGAACTGCTCGACCGGCTCTTGCTGCGGTGCGAACTGCTCGACTGGAACGTGCTGGGGAGCGAACGGCTCGGCCGGGGGCTGCGGAGCTTGCGGCGCCGGTGCGGGCGGCTGCTGGGTCGGAGTCTGCTGGGCAGGTGGCTGGGCGACCGGCTGCTGTGCTGCGGGGGACTGCGGTGCCGGCGCCGGGTTCTGCTGCTCGCTGGACTCCCACGAGTTGCCCGCCTGCGGTGCGGCCTGCGGTACAGCCGGGGGTGCGGTCAGCGGGCGGCCGCTGGTCCAGCGCGGCTTCTGCTCGTAGCGCGGGGCGCTGATCGACGGTGCGGCGCCGAAGTACGCCGTACCGATCGGCGGGGCGATCGGCGGCGGAGCCGAGGTGAACGCGGCGGGCAGCTCGGTCGCTGCGCGCTCCAGCGCGGACCGGTACTGGTACGGGCGGTAGCCGTGGACGGCCGGCGGCTCCGGAATCGGCAGCGACGGGCTCAGGTGGTCGGCCGGCTGCGAGACGGGGAGCTCCAGCTGGGCCTCGGGCTGCGGCTCGGGCGGGGCGACCGGAAGCTCCGGCTGGTGCATCGGGAGCTCCGAGCGGAAGTCGGTGGCCGGCTCCGGGCGCAGGTCCTGGCCGGCGGCGGCCGGCTGCTCGGTGGAGCTGAGGGTGTACCGGTTCAGCTGGGGTTCGGCGTCCGGGGCGAACTTGTCCCCAGGCCTGTCCACCGCTGTGTGTTCCGGCACCCCGGTGTAATCCGCCGTCGGGTACTCAGTACCGACGGAATGGTCCTCGACCACGCGTTGCTCCCCGAATCCATCGCTGCGGTGGCCGGCGCGTTCCGGAAGCTGCTCCGGGCGGCGCGACCTTAGACCCGACACCCGCACTGTCCACACGGTTGTCCACAGTTGTGAACGACGGGTGGATCAGGTTGGTTACCGATTGCGCGGTACGGGACCTCTGGTGTGAGGGGCTGACGCTAACAAGTCGGGCCACGCTGGAACAAGCCGTCATCCACAGGCTATGAACAGCAAATTGGGGGCAACTTGCGGCGTGTCGGGTGGACGGCGGAGCGTAGTCGTGGTGGACCCGTCACGGTTTGCGGTCGACCGCCGGGTGCTGTGACCCTGTGTTCACCGGTCGACTATCCACCGTGTTGTCCACAGGCTTGTGGACAACTTTGGGGACGGCTGGTTTGACCTGTCCACAGGCGGCCACGTACCGTGGATCGGTCGGTGTTGAACCGGCCCTTTCGTGCTGCGCTCCCTGCGGGACCACCTTTCGGTTCTCGATTGGTGTGCAGGACTGCACCAGCAGCAGGTCCGCTTCCGGATCTGTCGACCATGTGATCTCGAGTAACCGGAGTCATTCCAGTGAGCAAGCGGACGTTCCAGCCGAACAACCGTCGCCGGCACAAGAAGCACGGCTTCCGTCTTCGGATGCGTACCCGTGCGGGGCGCGCGATCATCGCCGCCCGCCGTAACAAGGGTCGCCAGCGCCTCGCGGCCTGAGCGATCTCGACGGTGACCACCCCGTGTTGCCCGCGTCGCACCGGTTACGCCGGTCCGACGATTTCCGACGCGCCGTCCGTAGTGGGCGGCGAGCCGGTCGGCGCGCGGTGGTGGTCCATTTGCTGCCCGCGGCTGTGGGCAGCACCCGCGAACCGGCCCGCGTCGGCTTCGTGGTGAACAAGGCGGTGGGCAACGCGGTTCTCCGGAACCGGGTCCACCGCCGCCTGCGTGCCGTCCTGGCCACGCGGCTCCCAGATCTGCCGGCCGGCAGCCTGACCGTCGTCCGGGCCCTCCCGTCGTCCGCCTCGGCGTCGTACGACGAGCTGGTCGCGGATGTCGACGGCGTGCTGCGCCGACTGCTGGAACCGCGATGAGACCGGCGTTGGCGCGACTGACCCCGGTCCTGCGGAATCCGCTGAAGGCCGGGATCATCGGTTTCCTGAAGCTGTACCGCTTGCTGATCAGCCCGCTGTACGGGCAGGTCTGCAGGTTCTACCCGAGTTGTTCGGCGTACGCCCTCCAGGCGGTCGAACGCCACGGTGCGGTGCGCGGTAGCTGGCTGGCGGCGCGGAGACTCGCCCGCTGCCACCCGTGGAACCCCGGCGGCTACGACCCCGTTCCACCCACAGATGTCGACCAGCGCGGAGAGCTCGTCTCCGCCAACCAGCCCGGGCCGTCCGCCGACGCCGGGCCTGTGCAGCGAGGTGCTTGAGTGACAACTCTTCTGGCCATCCCCGGACTCGCCTTGTGGGACGGGATCGTGGACGTGTTCAACGCGGTCATGACGCCGCTGTACTGGGCGGTCTCCGCGCTGCTCGTCGGCTGGCACTGGCTGCTCGGCCAGGTGCTCGACCCGAACGGCGGCTGGGCCTGGGCGCTCTCGATCGCCGGCCTGACGATCGTCATCCGGACGCTGCTGATCCCGCTGTTCGTCCGGCAGATCCGGTCCAGCCGGAACATGCAGCTGCTGCAGCCGAAGATGAAGGAGCTGCAGAAGAAGTACGGCCACGACCGGGAGAAGCTCGGTCAGGAAATGATGAAGCTGTACAAGGAGACCGGGACGAACCCGTTCTCCTCGTGCCTGCCGCTGCTGCTCCAGTCGCCGGTCTTCCTGGCGCTGTTCCGGGTGCTCGACGGGGCGTCGAAGGGTGAGGCGCACAGCAGTGTGATCGCGCCGCACGTCGAGTCGCTGCGGCACGCGAAGATCTTCGGTGCGGAGATCTCCCAGACCTTCCTGCGCGCCAACGGCGACGGCTCGACCAACGTCAAGGCCGTCGCGATCGTGCTGATCATCCTGATGACCGCCACGATGTTCATCACGCAGCTGCAGCTGATGCGGAAGAACATGCCGAAGGAGGCCCTCGAGGGCCAGGCGGCGCAGATGCAGAAGATCATGCTCTACGTCTTCCCGATCTTCTTCTTGATCGGCGGCTTCAACTTCCCGATCGGTGTCCTGATCTACTGGTTCGTCTCCAACGTGTGGACGATGGGGCAGCAGTTCTACGTGATCCGCCGCAACCCGGCCCCGGGCACCCCGGCCTTCGACGCGATGGAAGCCCGCAAGCGCGAGCACAACAAGCGTGCGGGCCGCCCGGCCGACGAGGGCCTGGCCGGCGCTGCCGACGGCGACACCGACACCGTGACCGACCGTCGTCCGGCGCAGCGCCAGCAGCCGAAGCGGCAGTCCCGTAACGACCGCCGGACGGGCGCTCCGGGCGCCGACGCGAGCGCGGCCAACGGGCAGAGCGCGCCCAAGCAGGACGCGCCGACCAACAAGACTCAGGCCGGTGCTGCCAAGAAGCAGCCGGCCGGCAAGAAGGGAACGGGCGCCAAGCGTCAGCCCGCGGGGAAGACCGCCGCGCAGCGCAAGGCCGCCCAGAAGAAGCCCGGCGGCTCGCGCTGATCGGCTGACCTTTCCCGACTTGCTCGCGTACGTCCTTGGTCCCCGTGGGGCGGGCCTCAACACTGCGAAGGAGTTGCCGTGACCGACGGCATTGACAACACCGAGACGAAGTCCGGCTCGGCCGACCGGCTGAAGGCCCTCGAGGCGGAGAGCGATATCGCCGCCGACTACCTGGAGGAGCTGCTCGACATCGCCGACCTGGACGGCGATATCGACATGGACATCGACGGCGACCGCGCCGCGGTGTCGATCGTCGGCGCCGAGTTGAACAACCTGGTCGGTGAGAACGGCAAGGTCCTGGAGGCGCTCCAGGAGCTGACCCGGCTGGCCGTCTACCGGGAGACCGGTGAGCGGTCGCGGCTGATGCTCGACGTCTCGAACTACCGGGCGAACCGGAAGGCCGAGCTGGAAGAGGTCGGCCGGAAGGCGATTGACGAGGTCAAGGCCTCCGGCGCCCCGGTCCGGCTGGACCCGATGACGCCGTTCGAGCGCAAGGTCGTCCACGACGTCGTGGCGGCCGCCGGCCTGACGAGCGAGTCCGAGGGCGAAGAGCCCCGGCGTCGCGTCGTCGTCCAACCAGCATGATTGTGGGCAAGTGACCGAATCCGTTTCACGTGAAACACCGCCGCTCGTGGAGAAGCTTTATCCACGGGCGGCGGTGCCGCTTACGGCGTATGCCGAACTACTGGCCACCGAGGGCACACTGCGCGGCCTGATCGGCCCGCGGGAGGTTCCGCGGCTGTGGGACCGGCACCTGCTGAACTGCGCCGTCCTGGAGCGCCTGATCCCGGAGGAGGCGTCGGTTGCCGACGTAGGGACCGGGGCCGGGCTGCCGGGGCTGGTGCTGGCGCTGGTTCGCCCGGATCTCCAGGTGGCGCTCGTCGAGCCGCTGCTGCGCCGGACGACCTTTCTCGAGGAGGCCGTCGAGGCCCTCGGGCTGGAGAACGCCAAGGTTGTCCGCGCCCGGGCCGAGGATTTGCCGCGCGCGTCGTACGACGTAGTGACCTCGAGGGCGGTTGCGCCGTTGGGCAAACTGGCGGCGTGGTGTCTGCCGCTGTGTGTCGAGGGTGGGCTGATGCTGGCGATGAAAGGTGAGTCCGCGGAGGAGGAGCTGGACGCCTCCGAGCGTGAACTGACGAAGCTGGGCGCCGAGCTGTGGCACATTCATCAACTCGGCACGGAGGAACTGGCCCACCCGACGACTGTCGTGAGTATTGTGGCCGGACGTGCTGCAGGGGGATCCCGGCGCGGAAGATCTGGGAGGTGAGCGGGTTGGTGAGTCGTGCCCTCGGGTGGCCCGAGAAGAGCACCGGGCAACCGGGGACGTCGCAGGCCATCGGCTGGCCGGCCGACCCTGCTCCCGCCGACTCACCGACCAGCGACACCGCTCCGGCGCCGGCTCCGGCCGTGCAGGCCGAGAGCAGCCCGGACAGCAGTACCGAGTACCACCCGCCTGCTGACGGCGCGGCGCTGCGAGCGGCCGCCGTCAGTGGTCTCGATCTCATTCCGCCGTCCACGCCGGAGTCCGTTTCACGTGAAACGGAGACTTCGGGAGATGATGGTGTTTCACGTGAAACGGCGTCCCTGGTTGATGCCGACACCGATGACTCCGAGTCTCCACCGCCTGTGGATGACGACCGCACCAAACTGCCTCCGCAGACGGGGATTCATCCACAGAGGCCTGTGGATGAAGCTGTGAGCAGACGAGCTCCAACCCCTACCGACATCCTCTTCGGGCCAAGTCCCGCACCTATTGGAATGGGCGCTATGACTGCCGCACAGATCGCCGCGCGGGCCACGTCGGACGAGCTTCAGCGACGACTTCTCGAGACACCGATCGCCGCCGCCACCGAACGGACCCTGCTGGTGAATGAAGGACGCACGATGGGCCGGGAGTTCCCGCTGCCCGCCGAAACCCGGGTCTTCGTGGTCGCCAACCAGAAGGGTGGCGTCGGCAAGACCACGACGACCGTGAACGTCGCCGCCGGTCTCGCGCTCTACGGCGCGAAGATCCTGGTCATCGATCTGGACCCGCAGGGCAACGCGTCGACCGCCCTCGGGATCGACCACTCGGAAGGCACCCCTGGTGTCTACGAGGCTGTCATCGAGGGTGAGTCGCTGGGCAAGCTCCTGCAGCCGTGTGCCGAGCACCCGGGAATCCAGGTCGTCCCGGCCACCATCGACCTGGCCGGCGCCGAGATCGAGCTGGTCAGCATCGTGGCCCGGGAGAGCCGGCTGAAGCGGGCCCTGGACGCGCACCTGGCCGAGACCGAGGCCGCGGGGGAGAAGTACGACTACGTCTTCATCGACTGCCCGCCGTCCCTCGGCCTGCTGACGGTGAACGCGCTGACGGCCGCCCGTGAGGTGCTGGTCCCGATCCAGAGCGAGTACTACGCGCTGGAGGGCCTCTCTCAGCTGCTGCGGCACATCGACATGGTGAAGTCGCACCTGAACCCCGGGCTCGACGTCTCCACGATCCTGCTCACCATGTACGACGCGCGGACCAAGCTGGCCGGCGAGGTCGCGGCCGAGGTCCGGGGGCACTTCCGGGACGCTGTCCTCCGGACCGCCGTGCCGCGGTCGGTGCGGATCTCGGAGGCGCCCAGCCACGGGCAGACCGTCCTTGCCTACGACCCGGCCTCGGCCGGGGCGCTGTCGTACCTGGAGGCATCGCGCGAGATCGCGATGCGGAACAACGCCTGACGCGTCGGACGACGCGGTGATGAACTCACCCGCACTCCGTTTCACGTGAAACGGAGTGCGTAGGCTGTCCCTCAGCATGTTGTCGAACTAGGGAGCGCGATGAACACCCGACTCGGACGCGGACTGGGGGCGTTGATCCCCAGCAACCCCGCTCCTGGCACGACGACCCTCGGCAGCAAGTCCAGTTCGATCCCGGGCGCTCCGCCGGTCGCCGGCGCGGTGCGGCAGCCGGAGACCGAGCTCGCGGCGGTGCCGGGTGCGGAGTTCGCGGAGATCGAGGTCGGCAAGATCACGCCGAACCCGAAACAGCCGCGCTCTGTCTTCGACGAAGACGCGATGGACGAGCTCGTGCACTCGGTCAAGGAGATCGGTCTACTGCAGCCGATCGTCGTCCGGCGGCTCGAGGACGACAAGTACGAGCTGGTGATGGGGGAGCGGCGCTGGCGCGCGACCCAGGCGGCCGGTCTGACGACGATCCCGGCGATCGTCCGGGACACGCAGGACGACGTCATGCTCCGGGACGCTCTCCTGGAGAACCTGCACCGCAGTCAGCTGAACCCGCTCGAAGAGGCGGCGGCGTACCAGCAGATGCTCGACGACTTCGGCTGCACGCAGGAGGTACTCGCCACCCGCATCGGGCGTTCCCGGCCGCAGATCTCCAACACGCTCCGGCTGCTGAAGCTCCCGGCGTCCGTCCAGCGTCGCGTCGCGGCCGGCGTACTCTCCGCGGGTCACGCTCGCGCGCTGCTGGGTCTACCCAGCGGCGACGCCATCGAGCGGCTCGCCCAGCGCATCGTCGCCGAGGGCCTGTCGGTCCGCACGGTCGAGGAGATCGTGGCACTCGGCGATATGAACGCCGAGGACCCGACCCCGCAGCGCCGCCGCAACAAGCCGGTCGCGCCGCGCCTTGTCGATCTCGCCGACCGGCTGTCTG
Organism: Kribbella sp. NPDC104218; assembly: GCF_055584105.1. NCBI lineage: Bacteria > Bacillati > Actinomycetota > Actinomycetes > Propionibacteriales > Kribbellaceae > Kribbella > Kribbella sp. NPDC104218. Next base: position 1,774,768 of record NZ_JBVJMQ010000001.1, on the reverse strand, counting down.
ACCGCTTCGAGACGCGCGTCAAGGTCGACCTCGGCAAGACCAAGGGCCGCATCACCGTCGAGTTCGCCTCCATCGACGACCTCGAGCGCATCGTCACCCTGATGGACCCGAACAAGGCCGAGTAGTCCCCGCCCTCACCAGCCCAGCACTCCCAGCGGCCCGCGCCTCTCGCGCGGGCCGCTCGCCATTTCCGGCCCGCCGATATTCCTCTCCAGAACGGATTCTCCGCGATCCCAGTCCCGACGCCGATTCCCCACCTCCCGCAGAATCGCGCTCACAGAGGAATATCAGTGCCTCACCAACAGGCTCGATATGTCGACAAAACTACTTAGATACTCGCGGCGATGTTCCACGTGAAACATCGCGCTCCGCCCGCACCAAATTAGTCGCCGGTTGCCACTCGAAGTCGACCAGGTCGACGATGTCGGCGCGGTGGAAGTCGACATGGATACGTGTCGCTTCGGACTTGGCGCGGGCTTGGGTGATGGCTACTTCGGAGATGCGGTGACGGTGGCACCCAGGGTGGCCCAGGAGAGGGCTTCGTCGCCGCAGGAGCAGGCGAGCTGGAGGATGCGGCGGCCGGTGATGTTGCCGGCCGCGGCGAGCTCGGAGGGTTCGAGGGCGGTGCTACCCGCGGTGAAGAACGCGGGTGGGTGACCGGGGTGGGTGGAGTGGATGGCGTTCCAGCTCACCCGGTTGGCGGCGGTGATGTCGTGCAGAGGTACGGCGGCGGGGGTGCGTTGAGCGTCGGTGGGAGTGTGCACACCGGTGACGCTGAGGGGCGCCAGGGCCGGGGCCCGAGGGGGTTAGCGGTTGAGGAGTTCGTGGGTGGTTTTGCGCTCGGCGTAGAACGAGAGGAAGGGGATGGTGCCGGCGACGGCCATCAGGGCCAGGCGGGGGAGGGTCCACTGGACGCGGCGGAAGAGGTCGAAGGTGGCGAGCAGGTAGACGACGTAGAGCCAGCCGTGGGCCGGGCCGATGATGTTCATGGCGGCCGAGTTGTCGCCCAGGTACTTGAGCGGCATGGCGACGAAGAGCAGCAGGAGCAGCATCACGCCGACGATGTAGGCGATCACCCGGTAGCGGGTGAGGGCGCTACGGGTGGTGGGGGCGAGCTGCGTGGTGGCGGGGTCTGCTGGAGAGGTCACGCTGAAACGGTACCGGTCGGCTCCAGGGCGGGAGCGGGCTGGTCGTCAGCGGGGTCTTCGTCGTCACGGCTGCGGTGCGCGTCGAGGACCATCCGGGCCCACATCCAGAGGGTGAAGGCCGCGAAAATCCACCACTGGAAGGCGTAGGCGACGTTCCGCAGACCGGCGTGGTCGGTCGGCGGCGCCGGCGGTTGGACGGCGGCCAGGCCGGGGCCGACCGCCGAGGTCTGGACGACGAAGCCGTCGTACAAGCGGTAGTCGACGAGGTGGACGATCGTCGGGATCCGCAGCGAGGAGAGGACCCGGCCCTTGGCCGCCTCACCCGAGGAGTCGGCGGCTTCGGAGGCGATCACCGAGCCGTCGAGCTGGACGACGCCGGTCGGCGCCTGCGCGGTCGGAGAGTCGACAGAAGCGACCCACCCGCGAACAACCATCACGGCACCCGCGGAGCCGGCCGGAGCGCCATCAGTGGCGGCGACCATCAGCGGGGTGACCACCCAGAAGCCCTTCTGGTCGCCGTTCAGGCGGTCGGCGATGAAGACCTGATCTGCTGTCGGGCCCCAGGTGCCGGAGACCGTGACGCGGCGTCCGACGGCCTTGGAAGGCAGGCCCTCGTCGACCGAGAACAGCGACTGCAGGGGGACCGGCGGCTCGGTGGCCCGCTTGGCCGTGGCGGCCGCGGTCTTCGACTGGTAGACGTCGAGCTGCCAGACGCCCATCACCGTCATCACCCCGGCGATCGCCAGCGCGAGCGCGAGCAGAGCGATCCACCGCGGGGTCAGGATCGTCCGCCACAGCGGGCGCTCGGTCGACACGGTCACCTCAAGAATCTAGCAACCACGGACTCAGCGGGCCGCGGCGGCAGCCAGCAGATCGCGGCACAGGACGCCGAGCTCGATCCCGGCCGCCTCGGCCGCGAGCGGCACCAGCGAGGTCTCGGTCATCCCCGGCGCCACATTCACCTCGAGGAACCACGGCACGCCGTCCGCGTCGACGACCAGATCCGAGCGCGACAGATCCCGCAGGCCCAGCGCCACATGCGCCGTCACCGCGGCCGCCGCGCAGGCGCCGGCCACCTCCGGTGAGAGCCGAGCCGGTACGACGAACTCGGTCGCTCCGGCCGTGTACCGCGCCTCGTAGTCGTAGAACCCGGAGTCCGGGACGATCTCCACCGCGGGCAGCGCGCGCGGCCCGTCGCCGGTGTCGACGACCGTCACCGCGACCTCGATCCCGTCGATGTACTTCTCGATCAGCGCGACCGGCCCGTAGGCGTAGCAGTTCACCATCGCGGCCGGCAGCTCGTCGACCGAGCGCACGATCGAGGCGCCCAACGCCGACCCGCCGCGAGCGGGCTTCACCACCAGCGGCATCCCGACCTGCGCGACGACCGCCTCCATCAGCGCGGTCGCGCCCAGCTCCCGGAAGGTGTCGTGCCCGAGGACGACGGACGGCGGCGTGAACAGACCGGCCTTGCCGACCATCGTCGACGCGACCGGCTTGTCGAAGGCCGTCCGGCACGCGGCCGGCTCGGCGCCGACGTACGCGACGCCGTACAGGTCGAGGACCTGGCGAAGCGCGCCGTCCTCGCCGGTGACGCCGTGCAGGACCGGGAAGATCGCATCCGGCCGGTCCGTGCGCAGGTGCTCGACCAGGCTCGCGTCGACATCGCGCTGCTCGACCTCGACCCCGACACTGCGCAACGCGTCGGCGACGCGGCGGCCGGAGCGCAGCGAGACGTCCCGTTCGTGCGACAGCCCACCGGCCAGTACCAGCACTCGACCCAGATCACTCATCACTAAATTCCCGATCACTCGAAGGCGACTCCGGCGTGGTCGCCGGTCCCGAGGCCCACTGGAACGGTACCGCTAGCGAGTCAGCAACCTCTGCCCGCCCGCGACAGACTTAACTGAGCTCTGGCCCCGGGGCCTCGTAGCCGTGGGCCGCGCCAGGTGGCAACGGACCGAACGTCTGGCGGAGTTCCAGCTCCTCATTGATCACCGCGGCCAGCCGGGACACCCCTTCGGTGATCCGCTCCGGCGTCGGGTGACAGTACGACAGGCGCATGCACTGCGCGCCGAAACCGTCGGCGAAGAAGGCCGTTCCGGGCACGTAGGCGACCCGGGCGGTGACGGCGCGGGGCAGCATCGCCTTCGCGTCCAGCCCTTCGGGCAGCGTCAGCCAGACGTAGAAGCCGCCACCCGGCCGCGTCCAGGTCGTTGCCGCGGGCATCTTCTCGGTCAGCGCGGCGAGCATCGCGTCCCGGCGTTCGCGGTACATCTCCCGGAACTGCTTCACCTGGCCGAGCCAGTCGTGTCTACTCAGGTACGACGAGATGGCCAGCTGACTGAACACCGGCGGACACAACGTCGCCGACTCCTGCGCCAGCACGAGCTTCTCGCGGACGGCGTGCGGCGCGGCCACCCAGCCGACCCGGAACCCCGGCGCGAACGTCTTCGAGAACGACCCGAGGTAGATGACGCCCTCGCGGTCCTCCGCGCGCAGCGCGCGCTGCGGCTCGCCGTCGAAGCCCAGCAGGCCGTACGGGTTGTCCTCGAGGATCAGCAGATCGGCGCGCTGGCAGATCTCCAGCACCCGCCGGCGCCGCTCGTCCGACAGTGAAACCCCGGCCGGGTTGTGGAAGTTCGGGATCGTGTAGAAGAACTTGATCCGCTTCCCCGCGGCGCGGACGGTCGCGATCGCCTGCTCCAGCGCTTCCGGTACGACGCCGTCGTCGTCCATCGCGACGTGCACGACCTCGCACTGGTACGCCCGGAAGACGCCGAGCGCGCCGACGTACGACGGCGCCTCGCAGATCACCACGTCACCCGGATCGCAGAACACCCGCGTCACCAGATCGACCGCCTGCTGGCTGCCGACCGTGACGACGACGTCGTCCGGGTGGGCCTCGATCCCCTCCAGCCGCATGATGTCGCAGATCTGGTCCCGCAGGCCGGGGTCGCCCTGGCCGGAGCCGTACTGCATCGCGGTCGCGCCGTGGTCGATCACCAGGTCCCGGACGGCGCTGCCGACCACATCCAGCGGCAGGCCGCCGATATTCGGCATCCCGCCGGCCAGCGAGACCACCTCGGGCCGGCTCGCCACCGAGAACAGCGCCCGGATCTCCGATGCGGTCATGCCCTTGGTCCGTGCCGCGTACCGGTCGACGTAGTTGTCGAGTCGGGTCTGCCGGACATCAGGCACGTCAGCACTCACAGAGCCACTCCTGGACGGGGGTGATGAGGGGAAGCAACCAGGCTACGCGCTACAGCCCGTGCGCGCGTGGGCTGTGGAACGGCGCGACCTCTCACTACCATGCCTTATAGGGGCAGGCGGCGGAAGGCAGGTTTCGGGATGAGCGTGGGCAAGACAGCCGGCTGGACGCTCGGCGGGCTGTTACTGGGAATCCTTGCGGGGTTCGCGGCTGAGCTGTTCCGGCGGCAGCCGGCGGCGAAGGTACAGCAGCGGTACGTCGCGCCACGCGCGGCCGAGACGACGGACGTTCGGCCCCCGGCGCCGGCGGCCGAACCGGCGGTCCGATGAGCCGAGAGCTGCTCATCGTGACGAAGCTAACAGGCTGAGCCGATGGCCCGCCGGCTGGAACCGCTGACCCTCGCCACGCTCGGCGAGCTGCCCGCGCCCTGCCGTGACTGCGTCTTCTGGGAGCTCGACCCGGTGGCCGCGCGGCAGGCCGATCGCAACGGCGACACCGCGCTGGAGAAGGAGGCGTGGCTGTCCCAGCTGCTGCTCGACTGGGGTCCGGCAGGCGTCGTCCTCCGGGTCGACGAAGAGATCGCCGGGTACGCCGTCTACGCGCCGGCGACCTACCTCCCGCGGGTGCAGGCGTTCCCGACGGCGCCGGTCAGCGCGGACGCCGTCGTCCTGGCTACCGGGCGCATCCTGCCGCGCTACCTCGGGCTCGGCCTGGGCAAGGTGATCGTGCACGCCGTCGCCAGGGACATCCTGAAACGCGGCTTCCGGGCCATCGAGGCCTTCGGCGACTCCCGGTGGGACGGGCCGGGCTGCGTCTGGCCGACCGACTTCCTGCAGGCTGTCGGCTTCGCCGTCGTCCGCGAGCACCCGCGCCACCCCCGGCTGCGCCTCGACCTCCGCTCGGCGATCACCTGGCGCAGTGAGATGGAGGCTGCCGTGGAGCGGCTGATGGGCGCCATCCGCCCCGAGCACGCGCCGCCGGTCACCGTCCGGGACGCCGAGCCCAGCCGGACGCACTGACATGGGGTGGCGACTGCTGGCCGACGTGATGATGGTGCTGCACGCGGCTTTCCTGCTGTTCTTCGTCCTCGGCGGCTTCCTGGCCTGGAAGTGGCCGAAGGTGATCTGGGCGCATCTCGCGGTCGCCGTCTGGAGTCTGGCGATCGTGGTGATCGACTACGACTGCCCGCTGACCGGCGGGGAGAAGTACTTCCTGCGCCGCGGCGGCGAGGAGGTCTACGCGACCGGCTACATCAACCACTACCTCGACGGGACGATCTGGCCCGAGGGCGCGACCCCGACCGCCGAGAAGGTCGGCTTCGCGCTGATCGTGATCTCGTACGTCGGCTTCTTCGTGCTCCGCCGGCGGCGCCGGTCGAGGGTCGCGTCAGTGGGATCCCCGACGTGAAAAACCCGCCGGTGCCGGACAATCGGAACCATGTCCACGGCTGTCGACGAGTACCTGCACGGGCTGAGCAGGGCGCTGCCCGGGCCGCGGCGGAAGAAGGCCGACCTGCTCGCGGAGGCGCGTGACCACCTGATCGACGCCACCGAGGCCTTCGAGGCCGACGGAATGGATCGCGACGAGGCCGAGCGGGCTGCGGTCGCTGACTTCGGCGCCCTGTCCGACGTCGTCCCGGCGTACCGCGAGGAGCTGTCGATCGCGCACAGCCGGCACACGGCCGCGCTGCTCTTCGGAGTGATGATCGTGCAGCCGCTCGTCTGGCAGCCCGGCGTCTGGAGCTGGAACCAGGACGCCGGTGGTCCGACCGAGTTGAGCGTCTTCCTCGAGGTCGTCGTCCGGCTGATCGGGAGCTTGTCGATCGTCGGCGCCGTGATCGCGGTGCTGGCCACCGGCTTCGGCCAGCGCTTCGCGGTGGTCCGGCGGCACGGCGGCCGGCTGACCGCGCTGCTCGCGATCGGCAGCGCGATCGTGGTCAGCCTCGGTGGGATCGCGATGACGTGGGAGTCGAGCAGCGCGTCCGGGCAGCTCGACGTCCTGCCGGTCAGCGCGTTCGTCGTCGTACCGCTGCTGCTGGTCGGCCTGCAGGCCGGTCGCGGGTTACGCCTCGTTCGGGCGTAGGACGCCTTCGACGACGGTCCGGAAGCTCAGCCACTCTTCCTTGCCGGAGGCAAGCATCTTCCGGCCGGCCGGGGTCAGCTGGTAGGTCCGCCGCCGGCGTCCGCCGTCCGCGTTCCACTCGCTCTCCAGGTAACCGGCGCGCTCCAGCCGGCGCAGGGCCGGGTAGAGCGTGCCGGTCGGCAGGTCGAGGGCGCCGTTACTGCGCTCCAGCAGGGCCTCCATGATCGCGTACCCGTGCAGCGGCTCGTGCTCGACGACCGCGAGGATCATCGGGTCGAGGTGGCCCCGCAACACATCCGCCTTCATGTAGGCAGTCTACTCAAAGCTCAGATGAGTTGGCCGAAGCGCAGCATGCCGGTGGCGGCGTCCTGCTCCGGCGGGAGGTAGACGCGCTGGATGGCGACCACGATGGCCTCGGCGATCACGTCGCGGAAGGCCGGGTCGGCCAGGCGGGCCGAGTCGTGCGGGTTGGTGATGTAGCCGATCTCCAGCCGGACGGCGGGCATCTTCGTCCGGCGCAGCAGATCCCACGTCTTGGCGTGGGTGCGGCAGTTCAGCAGGTCGGTGCGAGCGACGATCTCGCGCTGGACCAGCCCGGCGAACTGCTCGCCGACACTCGACGAGGCGCCGTGCAGGTCGTTGCCGTAGAAGTACGTCGCGACGCCCTGGGCGGCCGGGTTGGTCGAGCCGTCGGTGTGCAGCGAGACGCACAGGTTCGCGTCGGTCTCGTTGGCGAAGGCGGCGCGGGCCAGCTCGTCCGGCCCCTGGTCGCGACCGCGCGACAGGTATGCCCGGACGCCGGTCGCACCCAGACGGCCCTCGATCCGGGAAGCCAGGTCGTAGGCGACGTCGGACTCGCGCAGCCCGTAGCCCTCCCAGCCGTAGTCGAAGCCGCCGTGCCCGGGGTCGATCACCACAGTCTTGCCGGACAGCCGCGGCCCGGCGGCGCGGACGGCCTCGGAGGCGCGCAGGGCGTCCGGACGGCCGCCGGTCGCCATCGGCTTGATCCGCTGCAGGGCCTTGAACGTCGAGGGCCCGCAGGTCCCGTCGGCGGGCAGGCCCATGTTCCGCTGGAACTCGGTCACCGCGCGCTGGGTGTCCGGCCCGAAGATGCCGTCGATCCGGGCGACGGCGAACCCGAGCTCCTGCAGTTTGGCCTGCAGGGCGAGGACGTCGTCCCCGGTCAGCGGGTGCGAGACGACGTACGTCAGCAGCCGGTCGCCCAGCCGCCAGCGCGCGTCGTCGATCGCGCGGTAGGTCTGCGGGCCGACGATGCCGTCGATCATCAGCCCGCGTTGCTGCTGGAAGCCCCGGACGGCGTGCGCGGTCGCCTCGTCGTACCGGTCGTGACCGCCGTGCAGCAGGCCGAGCCGCTGCAGTTTGCCGATGATCTCGGCGACCGCCTCACCGCTGTCGCCGATTCGGTACACGCCGTGCGGGCCTTCCATCAAAACTGCTCCTTGCCGTGGCGGACGGTGTCCTAGAGGGTCACGCCGTGAAGTCGGCGAGCTCCTTCAGCAACGCCGCCTTCGGCTTCGCGCCGACGATGGACTTCGCGAGCTCACCGTTCACGTAGACGTTGATGGTAGGGATACCGGTGACACGGTAGTTGCTCGGGGTGACCGGGTTCTCGTCCACGTTCATCTTCAGGAACGTGATCTTGTCACCGTGGTCGGCGTTCAGCTCCTCCAGGATCGGCGAGACCTGGCGGCACGGACCGCACCACTCGGCCCAGAAATCGACCAGGACCGGCTTGTCGCTCTTCAGCACGGTCTGGTCGAACTCGGCGTCGGTGACGGCGTTCATCTTCTCGCCCACGGGCGTATCTCCTTCGGGTGGTTGTGAGGTTCAGACGGTGACGGGCTCGGTGGCGTCCGCGGCCGCGACGGTGTGCTCGAACTCGAGCGTCGCGAGCCAGCGCTCGGCGTCCAGCGCGGCGGCACAGCCGCTACCGGCCGCGGTGATCGCCTGGCGGTAGGTGTGGTCGACCAGGTCGCCGGCCGCGAAAACGCCCGGCTGGTTGGTCTCCGTGCTGCCCTCGCGGGTCAACACGTACCCCTCCTCGTCGAGCCGGATCTGGCCGTGGATCAGCTCCGAGCGCGGGTCGTGCCCGATCGCGATGAACAGGCCGGTGAGCGGCAGTTCGCGGGTCTCGCCGGTCTCGGTGTCGCGCAGGACGACGCCGGTCAGCTTGGAATCGCCCTGGATCTCGGCGACCTCGGAGTTCCAGGCGAACTCGATCTTGTCGTTCGCGAAGGCCCGGTCGGCCATGATCTTGGACGCGCGCAGCTCGCCGCGGCGGTGCACCAGCGTCACCTTCGACGCGAACCGGGTCAGGAAGGTCGCCTCCTCGATTGCGGAGTCACCGCCGCCGACGACCGCGATCTCCTGCTGGCGGAAGAAGAACCCGTCACAGGTCGCACACCAGGAGACGCCGTGACCGGACAACCGGTCCTCGTGCTCGACGCCGAGCTTGCGGTAACCCGAGCCCATCGCCAGGATCACCGCCCGCGACTGGTGCACGGTGCCGGCCGAGTCGGTGACCGACTTGATCTCGCCGGTCAGATCCATCGCGACGATGTCGTCGGCGACCAGCTCGGCGCCGAACCGCTCGGCCTGCTGGCGCATCTCGTCCATCAGCGCCGGGCCCATGATGCCCTGCGCGAAACCGGGGAAGTTCTCCACCTCGGTGGTGTTCATCAACGCGCCGCCGGCGGTGACGGAGCCCTCGAAGACCAGCGGCTCCAGCTGGGCGCGCGCGGCGTACACCGCGGCCGTGTAACCGGCCGGGCCGGAACCGACGATGATGACGTTGCGAACCACAGAGTCAGTCATGCAGGCGTTCCTCGAATCGTTGAGACGGGTACGTCGTACTCAACGGATCCTTGAGGCCGACCATTCCCACGGTACCGACTACGAGAGCCTTACGTCCCGGCGGCCCACCAGGCGTGATCAGCGGTTTCGGAGCGTCACCGTGGTGTCGTAGTACGGCGCGGCCGCTCCGCCGTCGTTACATCCGGTCACGACGAACAACTGGATGTCCCGCGGCGAACCGCCCTGCAACCCGATCACGGTCGCGCGCTTACCGTCGATCTTCGTCGGCTGGACGAGCTGGAGCTGCGGGTTCGGCCGGCCGGAGGCGAAGACCTTGGCACAGGCGATCTCGGTGGCCGAGCCGTTCAGTAGCGGCGCGCCGTCGCTCTTCTCCAGCCAGTGCTGAGCCTCGGGAGCGATCTGGGACAGCGGCAGGGACGGCGTCCCGGTCGGCAGGATCGCGGTCGGGTTGGTGTTCGCGGCGTTCTCGCCGGCCCGGTCCTTGGTCGCGACCACGACGCCGACGCCGACAGCTGCCACCAGGACGACGGCCGCCGCCGCGCCGAGCAGCTTCGGGACGTGCCGGTGCGGCTCCTCGCGGATCTGGACCAGCGAGTGGACGCCGACCGTGGACGCGCGCATGACGGCCTCGGAGCTGATCACGGCATCCAGGTGCTCGGCGACGTCGGCCGGCATCGCGATATCGCTCCGGCCCTCCTCGGCGAGATCCTCCGACAGCTCCAGCAGGGCGTCGTAGGTGAGCTGGCAGTCCGGACACGCTTTCACATGTTCACGAGCGCTGTGCGCCTCGGCGGCGGGCAGCAGGTTCTCGATCAGGTCGGCGATGGTGTCCGTGTCCAGGTGCTCGAGGTGCTCACTGGTCGGCAGACCGGAATCGGTCATAGCGAACTCGCCCCCCAACGGGACGTGCCCCAAGAGGCGCGCGGTGTGGTCATCGGTGGAGTACTCCGGTCGAAGACGTCGGCAGTCGGGCCGCCAGAGTCGGGGCGAACCCCAGGCGACTTCGCTACGACGGTCCCGCCGATCATTCGGTTCCCACTGTTTCGGCGGCGGTCTTCTCGGGCAGATCGGAGCCGCCGCGCGTGGTCTGCCAGTGCCGCAGCAGCGGTAGCAGCCGGGCCCGCCCGCGGGCGCAGCGCGACTTCACCGTGCCGGGCGCGCACCCGAGGATGGCCGCGGCCTCCTCGATCGAGTACCCCTCCATGTCCACCAGGACGAGGGCGCTGCGCTGGTCGGGATTGATCTGCTTGAGCGCGTTCAGGACGTCGATGCGGCGCTCGCGGACCTCGGCCGGATCGTCCTCGGCCGGGCCGGCCAGCTCGGCCGCGCGGTCCTCGTCCTCGGGCAACGGGTCGGCCTGGCGGACCTGCCGGCGGCGGATCCGGTCCAGACAGGCGTTCACGACGATCCGGTGCAGCCAGGTGGTCACCTTGGCGTCGCCGCGGAACGAGTCGGCCCGGCGGAACGCCGAGATGAACGCCTCCTGCAGCGCGTCGGCCGCCTCCTCGGGCTCGCCGAGGGTGCGGATCGCGACCGCCCACATCCGGTCCCGGTGCCGCTTGACCAGGAATCCGAACGTGTCCGGGTTCCCGGCGACGTGCAGCCGGAGCAGCTCGTGGTCGTCCAGCTGGTCGTAACTCGCCGCGTGCACAGGTTGCGCGACCGGGTGGTCGACGCCGATCCGGGGCGGGTGCGCAGACCCCGAATCCAGGTGAGCCGTCATTTCTGGATCGAGACCTCCGCGATCGTGCCTCGATAGCCGCCGTCGGCCTTCGGGACCTTGGTCAGCCAGACCAGGACGTAGCGGCTCTCGGCCGGCGCGTCCGGAGTCAGCGTGACCGGGCCCTCGGGCTGGTCCTCCTTGGTCGCGACCGGCGTCCAGCCGTTGACCTTGGCCGGCGACTTGCTGATGTCGTCCTTCGGGATCATCAGCTGCAGGCTGGTCTCGTCACCCTCGAGGGTGACGACGACCTTGGAGATCGGGGTCGGCGCGCCGAGGTCGTAGACGATCCCGACGCCGGGCTTCTGGCCGCCGAACTCCGGGTTGCTCTTGTAGTTCATCGTCGTCCACGTCGTGCTGGTCTTCCCGTCGTAGGTGTTCTCCACCTCGTCGGGGTGCTCCTCGCCGTTACCTTCCGGCTTCGGGTCGAAGTCCTTGGCGGCGACGATCTTGGCCGGCTCACCGGACGCGGACGGCGGCGGCGTGCTGGCCGCGGGCGGCTTCCCGCCGCTGGTGTCGTCGTCTCCGCCCTGGTCGTTGTTCATCGCGCCCTTGAGCAGGAACTGCGCCATCGCGACCACCGAGAGCAGCGCCAGGACGGCGAGCAGGATCAGGATCCGCCCGCCCCAGCCGCCCTTTTGCTTCTTCTTGGGCTCCTCGACCCGGCGCCGACCGCCGCCGCCACTGGTCGCGGGCGCCGGCTGGCGACGCTGCGGTCGGGTCTCCGCAGCGGCGTACGCCGTCTCCTCGCGGTGACCGTTGGTCGGCTGGTACGCCGGCGTCGGGTCGAGCGCGGGCGGCGGCGCGGCCTGCGGCATCGCCTGGGTGGCGTCGTCGATGCTGCCGTTCTGCTGGGCGACCTGAACGGTCTCGTCCATCTGGTTCGGCGGCTCGTGCGAGCTGCCGACAACGCCGGAGAGCGCCGCGGACAGGCCGGCCGCACTCGTGATCGGCGGCGCGTGGTGCCGCGGCGGGTCGCTGAGCAGCCGGTCGCTGATGTCGTCGAGCGAGCGCGGGACGCCGGCGCGCACCTGGCGCGGGCTCATCAGCCGGCCGTGCTCGACCGGGGCCGGGTGCAGACCCCAGGCCGGGACCGCGCCCGGCCAGCGCCCGGTCAGCGAGGCGTACAGCAGCTCGCCGAGCGCGCGGACATCCTGCTCGGGGGAGCCCGGACCGGCCGATCGCAGCGCGGCCTCGGTGGCCAGACCGACCACCTTGATCGCGCCGGCGTCGGTGACGACGACGGTCGACGGGCTGATCGAGCCGTGCGAGTGACCGGTGCGGTGCAGGTTCTCGAGGGCTTCGGAGACCTCGCGGGCCAGCCAGCCGGCCTGCTGACCGGTCAGTGGGCCGCTGCTGAGCATCCGCTCCAGCGGACGGCCGCCGGCCCACTCACGCACGCAGTAGGTGACGCCTTCGTACATGTCGCAGTCGAGGACCCGCAGGAATCGCGGGTCGGCCGCGGCCGCGGCGCGCCGGGCGGCGTCGAACAGCAGGTTCGTGCGCGGGTCGCCGACCGGCAGGACATCCACGACGACCGCTCGGCTGAGCACCTCGTCGACTGCCCGCCACACCCGCGCACCGTCGATCTCCGCGAGTAACTCGGCGATCCGGTAGCGGCCGGCGAGCAGAGCACCCGGACTGACGGTCTGGTTCGACACGGTGTCTCTCGCCCTCCTAGATGCACTGGTCGGCCCTAACGCAGCCACCATCGTAGTGGCATCGTGATGCTGTACCGGTGCACGAGTGCACAAGCGGCGCGATCAGCGGCGTCCGGGCAGCTTCGATGTGACCATCGACACCACGTCGTTGACCTCGTGAATGCGTAGTACCCGGGCCACGGCGGCGTACACCGGCAACATCACCAGCGCCGCGACGCCGAGCTGGACGACGGCGCCGATCGGCCCGTCGAGGTCGACGGCCAGGCCGAGCGCCCAGAGCGCGAGCCGGCCGGCGCCGACGCCGATCGCGGCGGCGATCACCATCGCGAGCAGCGGCAGCCCGATCCCGGCGCCCGGTACCCGCGGCACCCGGCGGCGAAGCACCGGCCGGGAGATCAGCGCGGCGACCAGGTAGGACAGCGCGAAGGCCGCGCCCAGCATCACACCGCTGAACCGCAGGTGCTCCTCGTCGAGCAGAACCCGGACGCCGACCAGCGCGGCCGTGATGTTCGTCGCGGCGATCGCGCACTGCAGGAAGAACGGCGTCCGGGTGTCCTCGAAGGCGTAGAACGTGCGCAGCTGGAAGTACTGCACGGTGTACGGGACGACGCCGAGCGCCAATGTCATCAACGTGTACGACATCAGTTGCAGGTTGTTCTTACCGGAGCCGTAGCCGGCGATGATCGTCACGATCGGGTAGGAGAACGCGATCATCGCGGCCGCCGCCGGGACGACGATGGCCAGCGTCTGCCGGATCGAGCGCGCCGACAGCTGGGCCACCTCGGCCACGTCGCCGTCCGCGGCCAGCGCGGACATCTGCGGTAGCGCCGCGGTCGCCAGCGAGACCGTGATGATGCCGTGCGGGACCAGGATGATCAGCATCGCCGTCTGGTAGGCGAACAGACCGGCCTTCGCGCCCGGGTCGCCGGAGGCGCTACCGGCCAGCGCGAGCTGGGTCACGACGACGAGCGTCACCTGGTTCACCGCGACGAACAGCATCGTCCAGATACCGAGCTTGGCGGTCTGGCTGAGGCCCGTCCCACGCAGACCGAACTTCGGCCGGTAGGTGTGCCCGCTCGCCTTCAGGTACGGCAGCAGCACGAGCAGCTGGACGGCGATACCGGCCGTGTGACCCAGACCGAGCAGCAGCTCCTCGCCGCTGGTGTACGTCGCCGGGTTGTCACCGGTCCGGTAGATCAGCAGGAAGACCACGATCGAGGCGCAGGCGACGATGTTGTTCGCGATCGGCGCCCACATCATCGGGCCGAACCGGCGGCGCGCGTTCAGCACCTGCCCGACCAGCACGAACGCGCCGTAGAAGAAGATCTGCGGCAGGCAGAGCCGGACGAACATCACCAGCGCGTCCTTCTCGGCCGCGCGGGACGGGTCCTGCAGCTCGTCTGGCATGTACAGCTGCGCGATCGCCGGCGCCAGCACCACGCACGCCGTGGTGACGATCGCCAGGACGACGAAACCGAACGTCAGCAGCCGGTTGGTGAAGTCCTGACCGCCGTCGTCGTGGTTCTTGATCGCGCGCACCAGCTGCGGGACCAGCACGGTGTTGAAGACGCCGCCGGCCAGCAGGATGTACAGGCTGTTCGGGATCGTGTTGGCAGCGGTGAAGATGTCGCCGCGGAGCGCGGTGCCGATGGCGGCCGCGAGCAGGGCGATCCGGACGAATCCGAGCAGGCGGGACAGCACGGTCCCGACTGCCATCACCGCCGCGGAGCGCAGGGTGCGGTCAGCCATCCTTCGAGCCGACTCCTTCTTTCAGCGAGGCGTCGACCGGCGTACCAGCGTCCGCGTCGGGGGTTGCGGGGGCGGCCGGCAACGGAGCCGGGTGCAGCGGGTCGTCGGTCGGCGGCTCGGCCTCGACGGACGGCGGGTTCTTGCGCTCGGCGCGGATCCGCCGGTAGATCCGGACGAACGACGTCCCGAACAGCAGCGCGCAGGCGGCGCCGACCAGGACCCAGCCGACGCTGCCGTACTGGGTGGCCTGGATCAGCAGCTCCTGCCGCTTGCCGACCGGCTGCTGGTCGCGGGTGACGACCTGGGCGTAGGCCTTGATGACGCCGTTCTGGTCGGCGCTCGCGGTGATCCGCGGCGTCCACTTCTTCCCGGCGCCGAGCAGCACCGGCTTGACCGCGTTGATCCGCAGGTCGGACCGGTTCGCCGAGGTGACCTGGACGCCGACCCAGACCGGGTGGTCCAGATCGTTGGCGATGGTCAGCGGGAAGGTGCCGTTACTGCCGGCCAGGTTGACCTTGATCTCTTTCGCGCGGCCGCTGTCCACCGCGGTGTTGACCAGATGGACGGCGTCGACCTGCTTACGCACCGAGCCGAACTCGATCTGGCCGAACCGCTTGGCCTCGTCCGGGTACCCGAGCCAGCTCAGCGAGGCGACCCGCAACAGGCTTTTCTGCAGCGGCTCCTGGACGGCCTCGGGCTCGTCCAGCAGACCCTCGAAGGTCGTCAGCGTCTTGTCCACCGCGGCGGCCGCGTCCAGCTGGGCCTCCGGGAGCAGCGCGTTGCGGCGCGGCGCGGTCGGGGCCTTGAGCACGGGCGTCTTCGCCGTGGACTTCACGACCTGGTCGACGGTGACGGGGGTGATCCACGGTTGCGTCAGCCCGGCGAGCAGCGCGCTGATCGCCTGCGGGGTCGCGTCCCAGGCGCGGGCCGGTAGCAGGACCGTGTTGGCCGTGCCCTTGCCGGTCGCGGCCAGCAACGCGGTCTCCGCGATCAGCCGCTGGCGGACCTGGACCGGATTGTTCGCCGTGCCGACGTCCGGACCGGCGGCGGTGAGCGCGGAATCCGCGACGACGGCCCGCGCCTGGCGGGCCGGACCCTCCGGCGTCAGGACTTGGTAGACCGACGTGCCGGGGACGAGCGTCGCGCGAGCATCGGGCGCCCAGGCGGCGCTGTTGATCAGGTTCAGCTCTTCGTTCGGCCGGGAGCCGCGGAAACCGCTCGTCGCGAAGGCGAGGTAGCGACTGGCCGCGGCGCCGCCCTCGAGCCACAGGCCGTTGGTGCCGCCCTTGGCGACCGGGAACTGCTCGGAGATCGTGCGCGCCTCCCGGAGGATCTCGCGCAGCGGCGCCCCCGAGTCGACCAGGCCGGCCACGTCCGGATCGCCGTACGGGAGCAGGACGATCTGGTTGTGCAGCTTGATCTGGCTGTCGTTGAGCGCGTCGAGCCAGGCCCGGGCGACCTTGCCGCCGGTGCCGGCCGGGGCCGACTTGCCCTCGCCGACGACGTAGCCCTTGGCCATCTGCTCGGCCTCGTCGATCAGCGACGGGTCGAGCAGCCACGTCACCCGGCGGGTCTTGCCGAGGTCGAGCAGCCGGCGGAGCTCACCGCCGGGGCCCATCGCCTGGGCCAGCGACTCGTTGGCGAAGCGCTGACCGCCGAGCTGGGTCGGCCGGTGCCGCAGCGGGATGATCAGGGCGGTGTTCACCTTGCGGGCCGGCGGCTCGGTGCCGACCACCGGCAGGAACGTGCGTGCGCGGCCCGCCGTCCGGCGCGCCTGCCCGTCGGGATCGCCGCGGAAGGTGACGCCGACGGTGTAGGCGCCCGTCTTGTTGCTGATCTCCCATTCGCTCCACGGGATGGTCAGCGTGAACGGGACCTTGGCCTTCGGGGCCAGCTTGCCGTCGAACTCCTGGAAGGCCTGCTCGGCGGTGATCCGGGTACAGGTACTGCGCTCGCGCATCGGGACGTTCTGCTCGTCCGGGACAGCGGCGAGATCGGCGGCGGCGGCCAGCCGGTCGCGGTCGATACAGGTGATCGCCTGCGGGTTCTCGAAGGTCGCCGTACTGGTGTTGGTGACGGAACCCTTGATCGTGACGGTGTCACCGGGTTTCGGCGCGGCCGGCGAGAACGAGTCGATCGCGACGTCGACCGTCGGATCGTCGTCCACAGCCACCGCCGGAACCGCGGAAATCGCTGCCGGGGCAACGATCAGCAGGCTCGCGGTCACTGCCGCGGAGAGCCTCAGTCGCCGTCTGAACACGCCGTCACCGTAACCTAGTTCTCCGTGTCACCATTTGCCGACCAGTCAGGCCCAACGGGAAGCTCTGCCGGATCGTTGTCAGCCGTCCAGCGCCAAGGCGTCCAGTCACTGCTGGCGATCGCTCCTGTCGTCGACGAGCTCGGCGCCCGGTTCGCTGCCGCCGGCCACGAGATCGCCCTGGTCGGCGGTCCGGTCCGGGACATTCTGCTCGGTCGCGGGAGCAAGGACCTGGACTTCGCCACCTCAGCCCACCCCGACGAGGTGGAGCGGCGGCTGGCCGGCTGGGCGGACCACATCTGGGATATCGGCAAGGCGTTCGGCACCATCGGTTGTCGCAAGGGCGAGTGGGTCCTGGAGATCACCACGTATCGGTCGGAGTCCTACGATCCCACCTCGCGCAAACCGGAGGTCGCCTACGGCGACAGCCTCGAGGGTGACCTGGCCCGGCGCGACTTCGCGATGAACGCGATGGCCGTCCTGCTGCCGTCGCACCAGTTCGTCGACCCGTTCGGCGGGATCGAGGACGTCGCCCGCCAGGTGATCCGGACGCCGGGCAGCCCGGAGGACTCGTTCTCCGACGACCCGCTGCGGATGATGCGGGCCGCCCGCTTCGCCGCCCAGCTGGGTTTCACGCCGGATCCGGCCGTGGTCGCGGCGATGACCGCGATGGCCGAGCGGATCACGATCGTCTCGGCCGAACGCGTCCGCGACGAGCTGGAGAAGCTGATTCTCGCCGCACACCCGCGGATCGGCCTCGACCTGCTGGTCTCGACCGGGATCGCGAAACACGTGCTGCCGGAGCTGCCCGCGCTGCGGGACGCCGAGGACGAGCACCAGCGGCACAAGGATGTCTACCAGCACTCGCTCACCGTCCTCGATCAGGCGATCGCGCTCGAAGCGCGTCTCTCTGTACCGACGCCCGACTTCGTCGTTCGGTTCGCATCGCTGATCCACGACATCGGCAAACCGAAGACGCGCAAGTTCGAGGGTGACCGGAAGGTGACGTTCCACCACCACGACGTGGTCGGCGCGAAACTGGCCCGGAAACGGATGAAGGCACTCCGGTTCAGCAACGAGCAGATCGACCAGGTCAGCAAGTTGATCGAGCTGCACCTGCGCTTCCACGGCTACGGCGACGGCGAGTGGACCGACTCCGCCGTCCGCCGCTACGTCCGCGACGCCGGCGACCAGCTCGAACGCCTGCACGTGCTGACCCGGGCCGACTGCACGACCCGCAACAAGCGCCGCGCCGAGGCCCTGCGCACGGCGTACGACGATCTGGAAGCTCGCATCGCCCGCCTCCAAGAGCAGGAGGAGCTCGACTCGCTCCGTCCTGACCTCGACGGCAACCAGATCATGCAGATCCTCGGCATCGCCGAGGGCCGTGCGGTCGGCCAGGCCTACAAGTTCCTGATGGAGCTCCGCCTCGACCAGGGCCCCCTCGGCGAGGACCGAGCCCGCGAGGAACTCCTCCGCTGGTGGTCCGAGCGCTAGATCGCCTGAGCCTGCTGGGACGCGTACGCCGCCGCGATCGTCGCGGCCGACTCCGCGTGCGGTTCGTAGCTGACCGCACCGATCGCCGCGACCGGTAGCGCGGGGTCGATCGAGTTCGTCAGGTACGCCGCGTCGTAGCTCCTGAGCTCGTCGATCCGCACCGGCAGCACCTCGTACGACGTGAGGCCGCGCTGCAACACCTGCTGCCGGATCCCGTTCAGCACCCGCGCGGCCGGAAACACGATCGTCGTCCCGCGGGTGAAGCAGATGTTCCAGATCGCGGCTTCGGAGATCTCACCGGCGGGGGTGTGGAAGACGGCGTCGTCGTACCCGGCGGCGGTGGCCTGGCGGCCGAAGTAGATCAGGTCGAACGAGCCGGTGTGCTTGAGATGTGGGAGGGCGCGCTGGTGCTCGAACGGCTTGAGGCGCAGCGGCTCGGCGCCGGGCGCGATCGGCGGCTCGATGCGGAGCAGCAGGTCGTCGCCCAGGACGGTCAGCCGGAAGGTCGCATCGCCGTTGGTGTGCTCGAGGCCCGCGCGCAGTACCGAGCGGACCCGGTCGGCGTGGAGTGGCTGACCGAACACTTCGCGCGTACTCCGGTCGAGGCGTTCGAAGTGCAGCTCCAGGCCGTCGACGCGGCCGGCGCGGACCTGCATCGAGGTGAAATGGGCGTAGCTGGTTGCCCGGAGCAACTCAGGCGTCACGGTCCGGAGCGGACGGCCGTTCAGGAGCAGCGTTTCGGTCACAGTCCCAGTCTCGCCTGAGCAAACCAGTGCGGTTGCTGGTCTACGCTCACGGTGTGGACGTGTGGAGCATCATCGGGTGGGGTGGATCCGCGCTGGTGGTGGTGTCACTGCTGCAGACGCGGATCCTGCGGTTGCGCGTGCTGAACCTGGTCGGCTGCGTCGTTCTGGTCGGCTTCAACCTGGTGATCGGCGTCTGGCCGATGGTCGGGATGAACGCCGTCCTCGCGGTCATCAACCTGGTCCACCTGTGGCGGCTGCTCCGGCACCGGCACGACGAGGCCGAGTACGAGGTCCTCCGGGTCAACTCCGACGACGCGTACCTGAGCCACGTGCTGGCCGCGCACGGCCGGGACATCAGCAAGTTCAACCCGGGGTTCACCTTGGGCCGGAGCCCATACGCGTTCCTGGTCCAGCGCGGCGAGACCACCGTCGGCGTTGTGCTTGCGCACGATGCCGGCCACGGCCGGGCCCAGATCGATCTGGACTACGTGCTCCCGGCGTACCGCGATTTCACACCCGGCGAATTCGTCTACCGGCGCAGCGACGTGTTCACCGACCAGGGTTTCCAGCAGGTCCTCGCCTCACCCCGGATGCGCGACTCCTCGCCGTACCTCAACCGGCTCGGCTTCCATCGCGACGGCAACGCGCTCGTCCTCGACCTCTCCTAGGTCCTTCGCGTAGCAGAGCGACTCCGGCTCGTTCTCGAACGGCGGGTACGGCGGCGTCGGCAGGTAGCCGTGGTTCGTGTAGAGCGCGACCGCCTCCCGCTGGCGGGTGCCGGTCTCGAGCCGGAGCCGGCTCAGGCCGGCGGCACGCGCCTGGTCCTCGACCGCGCGCAACAGGATCCGGGACAGTCCCCAGCCCCGGGACGACGGTTCGACGTACATCCGCTTGATCTCGCCGAGACCGGGCTCGACCGGCTGCAGGCCGACGCAACCGACCGGGTTGCCGGCCACCAGGAGCAGGGTGAAGGCGATGTCGGGATGCAGACCGACCTGCGGCTGGTCTTCGCCGTAGAGCGTGGCGAGCTCGGCCTGCTGCGCGGTCGCGAGCGTCAGCACAATCGGGTCGGAGCTGGGGACGGCACGCAGTTCGAGGTCGTCGATCATGCGCTCGGACGGTAGCAAGCCGGCGTGACGCGACTGTTTCGGATTCCTCTCCCGGGGGGTTGGGACGTTGTGAGGACACGCAAAGCTACTGATTGGTCGCTCTCAGCTCTTCCGCTGTTCATGAAAATCTTTCATTATTTTCGCCATGAGACTGCGCCGGAGAACGCTGCTGGGTGGTGTGTCCCTGCTCGCCGGTACGCCGGTGCTGCGGAGAGCGGCCGATGCATCGCCGAATCTCGTCGTCGGAGCGACATTTCCCGAGGGCGTCATGGCAGGCGTCCCGCGGACGGACGGCGCGACGCTGTGGACCCGCGTCCCGCGTGGGCTGCTCGACGGGGACGCCGAGCTGGCGATCGTCGTGTCCCGGCAGCGGGACCTGTCCCGGCCGGTCATCGTGCGAACCGTGATCGCGGAGAAGCAGTGGGACGGTTGTGTGCACTTCCAGGCGACCGGGCTGCAGCCGGGGGAGGAGTACTTCTACCAGTTCCGCGGGAAGGACAAGGCCTCCCCGGTCGGCCGATTCCAGACTCTGCGCCCGGCGGACTCCAACCAGCCGGTGCGGATCGGCTTCTTCACCTGTCAGGGCTTCACCGAGGGGTACTACGCCGTCCACAAACACCTCGCCGAGGAAGAGCTCGACCTGGTCGTCTGCCTCGGCGACTACGTCTACGAGGCGACCGTGCCCGGCGTCCGCGGGATCGACCTGAACCTCTACCCGCAGATCCTGCCGTCGATGCGGGCGAAGTACACCTTCTATCGCAGCGACGAGAACCTGCGGGCGATGCATGCGCAGCACGCGTTCCTGCCGTTGTGGGACGACCACGAGTTCCGCAACAACTACAGCGTGGACAACTGGTCGCTGCCCGAACTGTTCTTCAAGGAGAAGCGGTCCGCCGCCTGGCACACCTGGTTCGAGCGGATGCCGGTGCCGCGGTACGCCGACGACATGACTCGCACCTACCGGTCGCTGCGGCTCGGCAAGACCGCCGAGCTGTTTGCCATCGACAACCGGCAGTACAAGGAAGATCAGCCCTGTGACGACGGCGGCAGCATCATCTGCGAGGCCGCGGACGCCGCCGGCCGGACGATGCTCGGCGCGCCGCAGAAGGCCTGGCTGAAGGACGGACTGCGGACGTCGGGCGCGCGGTGGAAGGTGCTCGCGAACCCGAACATGATGATGGGGATGGTCACCGGGGCGAACGGCGAGCGTGCGTTCATGGACACCTGGGACGGGTACGGCGCCGAACGCACCGAGCTGATGTCACTCGCGGCCGATCGGGTCTCCGACCTGGTCGTCGTCACCGGCGACGATCACGACACGTTCGCCGGAGAGCTGTGGAACACCGGGTTCGCGCCGGGCACTCCCGGCAACCCGGCCGGGACGAAACGGGCCGGCGTCGAGTTCGTCGTACCGTCGGTGTCGTCGACGAACACCGGTGACCTCAAGGGCGCGGCCGGGGCGAAGACGGAGGAGCAGAAGCGCTTGCAGTACAACCCGCATCTGCAGCTGATCGACATGCGGCAACACGGGTACGGCGTCCTGGAAGTGACCCGCGACGAGGCGAAGCTGTCGTACCGAGCGGTCGACAAGCTCCGCCCCGACGCGGGCGTCAGCACCAGTTACCAGGTCCGAACCGGCCGGGGCAGCGCCCGGATCGAGACCGTCTAGCGGTAGAGCCGGACGTCGGCCAGGCTCCACCACTGCGCACCGGTGCTGTTCGAGGTGATGCGGAGGTACCTCGCAGACGTCCGCTTCAGCTCGACAGTGGTGAGTTGTCCGGTCGAGGCGCCCACGACCGGTTTCGACCAACGCACGCCATCGTTGCTTACGGCAACAGACCAGCGAGCGGCGAAGTCGCCGACCTGGCCGCCGCTGTCCAGTGCGACCTGGTCGAAGTGCTTACGCGACCCCAGGTCGATCTGCAGCGACTGCCCGGTCGTCCGCGCTTCCTTGCTCGCCCACACGGTCGATCCATCGGCGTCGATCGCCAGGCCGGCCTCGGCGCCGTTCACCGAGGCGGTCGCCGTCGCGCCGTCGAGGGACACGGGCGTCGGCGTACCGAGGCGGGTCGGCCCCCAGGTGTACGTCGCGATCGAGCCACCCGGCAGCTCGTACTCGAACGACCGGTCGCCGAGCGCGACCGCGAACTTCCGCGGTGCGTCGTTCTCGTTGTGGACGACGAGCGCCGTCGATCCATCGGTGTTCCGGAACGCGGCCGACATCAGCTGCCCGTTCCAGCCCGTCGTCCCGTAGGAGGTGCTGCCGATGCGGACCGCGCCGGCTTTCACGAACTTCGACAGGTGGCCGATGGTGAAGTACTCCGCGTCCGTGGTGACCGTGCCGTCGGCTTGCAGTGTGACGAGGCCGGTGCAGGTACCGCAGCCGCCGAGGTGCGGGCCGCCGGTGGAGTCGAGGGCGATGTTCCAGTTCACGACGGACTTGGCCCAGTTACGCGTCGTCCCGAGCATCAGGTTGCGGGCGTGCCAGGTGAGGGTGCCGCGGAAGATCTGCGGCGGGGTGTCGTTCGGGCCGTGCGAGCCGGAGCACTCGGTGAACCAGATGCCCTTGGTCGGGAAGGCCTTGTGCAACGCGGTCTGAGCCGCCGCGTTGCCGGAGTAGCAGTGGTACGCCGTCCCGGCGATCCACTTGGCCGCCGACGACTGCAGCAGCTTGTAGGGGTAGTCGGTCTCCGGGTCCTCACCGGGCGGCGTCGTCCCGATGTCACCGGGGTGCGTCGACCAGTTGTGGTCGTAGCCGATGATCTTCGTCCGCGGGCTGGCCTTGCGGAGCAGTGGGCCGAGCGCGTTGATGACCGCGGCCTCCTGGCGGACCGGGACGTCGGAGCCGGGGTAGCGGTCGGGCTTGCGGTTCTGCGGCTCGTTCTGGATGGTCAGGAAGTCGACCGGGACGCCGGCCCGCGTGTACGCCTCGACGAACTTCACCAGGTAGCGCGCGTACGCGTCGTACACCTTGGGGTCGTCCTTGAGCCGGCCGCCGACCAGGGAGTCGCCGTCCTTCATCCAGGCGGGCGGGCTCCAGGGGGACGCCATCACCTTGAGCTGCGGGTTGAGCTGTTTGGCGCGGCGGAGCAGCGGGAGGATCTGCCGCTCGTCGTGCTTGATGCTGAAGTGCTTGAGCTTGAAGTCGGTCTGGCCGGGCGGCATGTCGTCGAACGTGTAGTGCTCGGCGGCGGCGGTGAAGTCGGACGAGCCGACCGGCTGCCGCAGGAAGCTGACTCCGATGCCCTGCTTCGGGTCGAACAGCTTGCGCAGCGTCTGCTCCCGATCGGCCGGGCTGAGCCGGTAGAGCACGGCGGCGGCCGAGTCGGTGATCGAGGCGCCGAAGCCGTCCATCGTCTGGTACGTCGTCCGCGGGTCGACCGTGATCGTCGTCAGATCGCTCGACGTCCGGTCGAAGGCGACCGGCGGGCGTTCGTGGAGCAACTCAGCGCGGTCGGGGGTGGTCACCCAGACGCGCGCTTGGGGCGGCTTCGGATGGTGGGCCTGGGCGGCCGGGACGGTCAGCAGACCGCTGGTGAGCGCCAGGGCAGTGGCGATCATCGGTGTTCTCATCGCACTCCTCAGGGGTGTGAAACAAAGTGCAACAAACGGCCTCAGGAAACGATGTGAATCCAGCTCTGTCAATGCTCTGCCGCCTGCGTCTAGAGTGCTGAGCGTGAAACAAAGCGATGTAACAAATGCCTGAGCGACGCGTCACCGTGCGCGAGGTGGCGGCGGCGACCGGAGTGTCCATCGCGACCGTGTCCCGAGTGTTGAACCAGCAGGGCCGGGTGGCGCCGGAAACCCGGGCCCTGGTCGAGCGTGCGGTCGAAGAGCTCGGGTTGCGCGCGCCCAGCCCGCGCGGGGGTACGCCGAAGCCCGTGGACGGCGCCGTCTTCGTCCGCTGCCCGTACGTTCTCACCGACTACTTCGGCCTGATCGTCTCGTCGATCGCGGAGACCCTCGATCGGCACGGTCGTCAGGTGGTCCTCAACGCCGGCGAGGCAGCCGCCGCCGACCCCGTCCTGGCCGGTCTCCCCACCCAGCGCGGCTTGGCCGGCGCCATCCTCATCCTCCCGCCGGAGCCCCCCGAAGACCTGATCCGCCTGACCTCCCGGCGTTTCCCCTTCGTCGTCGTCGACCCGCGCACGCCGCTACCGCGCGAAATCCCCTCCATCTCCGCCGCTCATCACTCCGGCGCCCGCCAACTGACCACCCACCTGCTCTCCCTCGGCCACACCCGCATCGGCGTCATCGCCGGCCCGCGCGAATGGCTCGCCGCCGACGCCCGCCTCTCCGGCCACCATGCCGCCCTCGCCGACGCCGGCATCCTCCCCACCCCGACCCTCACCCGCCACACCCACCCCACCACCGCCGACGGCCGCCAAGCAGCCCAAGACCTCCTCGCCCGCACCCCCCGCCCCACCGCCCTCATCGCCTTCAACGACAAAGCCGCCATCGGCGCCCTCCAAGCCGCTGCCGCCCACAACCTCCGCGTCCCCACCGACCTCTCCATCGCCGGCTTCGACGACCTCGACCTGGCCCAAGCCACCACCCCACCCCTCACCACAGTCCGCCAACCCCTGGCCGAAATGGGCCGCCTGGCCGCCACCCAACTGACCCGCCTCCTCAACCACCACCCCACCGAACCCCTCCACCTGGAACTGGCCACCGAGCTCGTCATCCGTTCCTCCACAGGTCGGATGAATGTGAAAGGTTGAGAAGTATGAGGATCGGGATCGCGGGGATCGCTATTGAGTCGAGTACGTTCTCGCCGCATCGGGCGGGGTTGGACGACTTCGATGTGCGGCGGGGGGACGAACTGCTGGCGCGGTACGACTTCCTCGGGAAGGAGTGGGCGGCGGGGGTTGAGTGGGTGCCGTTGGTACATGCTCGGTCGCTGCCGGGTGGGGCTGTGGTGGGGGAGGTGTACGACGCTCTGTCGGCGGAGATCGTGGAGCGGATCGGGGCGGCCGGTGAGCTCGACGGGTTGTTCTTCGACATTCACGGCGCGATGAGCGTGGTGGGCCGGGAGGACGCCGAGGCGGATCTGGCGACGCGGGTGCGGGCCGCGCTGGGGGACGGCGTGCTGGTGTCGACGTCGATGGATCTGCACGGGAACGTGTCGCGTGAGCTCGGCGAAGCGGTCGATCTGATCACGTGTTACCGGATGGCGCCGCACGAGGACGCGATGGAGAGCCGCGAGCGGACGGCGCGCAATCTGGTGGAGCGCCTGCGGTCCGGGCTGGGGAAGCCGAAGAAGGCTTGGGTTCAGGTGCCGGTGTTGCTGCCGGGGGAGAAGACCTCGACGCGGATCGAGCCGGCGGCGTCCATCTACCAGCGCGTGGCGGAGATCGCGGACGAGCCCGGCGTCCTGGACGCCGCGATGTGGGTCGGGTACGCGTGGGCCGACGAGCCGCGCTGTCAGGCCGCCGTCGTCGTGATGGGCGACGACGAGCAGCTGATCACCGACCGCGCGAACGAGCTCGCCCGCGCCTACTGGGACGCCCGCGCGGACTTCGAGTTCGTCGCCCCGACCGGCACGCTGCACGAGTGCGTCGCGGCCGGCCTGGAGAGTACGGCGCGCCCGTTCCTGATCAGCGACTCCGGCGACAACCCGACCGCCGGCGGCGCGGGCGATGTCTCCTGGACGCTGCGCGAGCTACTCACGATCGAAGAGCTGACCTCCGGCCGAGCGACCGCGATCCACGCGAGCATCACCGACCCGGACGCCGTCGCCGCCTGCGTCGCGGCCGGTGTCGGCAACCCGGTCAGCGTCGCCGCGGGCGGCAAGGTCGACTCCGGCCCCGCGGGCCCGGTCGAGCTCACCGGCACCGTGTTCTCGCTCTCCGACGACCCGGTCGGCGGGACGGTCGCCGTCGTCCAGGTCGGCGGCCTGCACGCGATCCTCACCACCCGCCGCAAGCCCTACCACCACCTGGCCGACTTCACGCTGCTCGGCCTCGACCCCGCCAAGACCGACCTGGTCCTGGTCAAGATCGGCTACCTCGAGCCCGAGCTCTACGACCTGGCCGCCGACTGGCTGCTCGCCCTCACCCCCGGCGGCGTCGACCAGGACCTCCTCCGCCTCGGCCACCACAACGTGATCCGCCCGCTCTACCCCTTCAACCCCGACATGCCCGATCCCGACCTCACCCCAGAGCTGATCTAGCAGCACCAAGGACAGGAGGTAGTCACCTACGTACCTCCCCGCGCACGCTCGGCCCACCGGCAGCCGGCCCGCGCGGGCCGGTACCTCCTGTCGCTCGTGCCGTCAGAGCTTGCGGAGGGTGTGGAGCGCGTCGATGGCGTGGTCGATGAGCTCGTCGGCGGTCATCGGACGGGCGTCCTCGGCCAGGCCGGACCACTCGATCGCCAGGTCCTCGGTGTAGCCGAGCCACGCGTGGATGCGGAGGTACTCCGCGGAGCCGCGGTTGTCGGCGACCTCCGGGGTGCCGAGGAAGCCGAGGATCCGGCGGCAGAGCCCGACCCGGGTGTCGTCGTACACCTCGACGGCGTAGTCGTCACCGCCGGCCGCGCCGCGGACGAACGAGATGTACGCCGTCCGCCGCCGCGAGATGAACGCGACGAACTGGACCAGCATCTCCCGCAGCCCCTCCTCGGGGGACAGCTCGGGATCCGGTTTGGTCACCCGGAGCAGGCGGCGCCCGGCCGCGGAGATGACCGCGACGTAGTAGTCGCGCTTACTCGGGAAGTAGTGGAACAGCAGGCTGCGGGAGATCCCGGCCTGGCCGGCGATCGCGTCGATCGACAGCTCGTGGATCGGTTGATCGCGCAACATCATCAAGCCGATCTTGACGAGCTGCTTCTTCCGCTCCTCCGCGGTCAATCTGTTGTCCACGCTGTTGAGCATTGCTCAAATGGTGCGCTACGGTCAACCCGTACCCGGCGGTACCCCGCCAGGGAACCCGGAAGGAGTGCGATGGGGTTCGAACCGTCCGCCCGTGCTCAGGATCTGATCGGGCGGGTCGAGGAGTTCATCCGGACCGAGATCGAGCCGGTCGAGGCGCAACTGCACGCCGCGACCCTGGCCGCCGCCGATCCGTGGCAACCGCAGCCCCTGCTCAAGGAGCTGCAGCGCAAGGCCCGCGCCCAGGGTCTGTGGAACCTGTTCCTCCCACCGGCCGAGCCCGGTAACGAGCAGTACGGCGAGGGCCTGTCGAATGTCGACTACGCCCCGATCGCCGAGCTGACCGGTCGCTCGTTCATCGCGCCGTACATCTTCAACTGCAACGCCCCCGACACCGGCAACATGGAGGTCCTGCTGCGGTACGGCAGCGGGGCCCAGAAGGAGCAGTGGCTGAAACCGCTGCTGGACAGCACGATCCGGTCCGCCTTCTGTATGACGGAGCCGGGCGTCGCCTCCTCGGACGCGACCAACATGGCCGCGACCGCGATCGTGGACGGCGACGAGGTCGTCATCAACGGCCGCAAGTGGTGGAGCACCGGAGTCGGCCACCCCGACTGCGAGCTGCTGATCTTCATGGGTCTCACCGACCCGGACGCGCATCGCTACAACCGGCACACGATGGTGCTCGTCCCGCGGGACACCCCGGGGGTGAAGGTCGAGCGGTTGCTGCCGGCCATGGGCCGGTACGACGAGCCGTTCGGCCACGGCGAGGTGTCGTTCACCGACGTCCGGGTGCCGGCGAGCAACATCCTGGTCGGGCCGGGCCGCGCGGTCGAGATCGCGCAGGGCCGGTTGGGTCCGGGCCGGGTCCATCACTGCATGCGGCTGATCGGTCTGGCCGAGCGTTCGCTCGAGCTGGCGCTGCAGCGCGGCACGAGCCGCGAGGCGTTCGGCAAGCCCCTGGTCAACCTCGGCGGGAACCGGGAGCGCGTCGCCGACGCCCGGATCGCGATCAACCAGGCCCGCCTGCTGGTGCTCCAGACGGCGTACCTGCTCGACACCGTCGGCCTGCAGGGCGCGCTCAGCGAGGTCAGCCAGATCAAGGTCGTCGCGCCGCGGATGGCGCAGGACGTGATCGACATGGCGATCCAGCTGCACGGTGGCGGCGGTCTGTCCGACGACTACCCGCTCGCCGCGGCCTGGACGAGCGCCCGCGCGCTTCGCCTCGCCGACGGCCCGGACGAGGTCCACCGCGGCGTCGTCGCCCGGATCGAGCTGGCCCGCTATCTCGCCGAGCGCAAGGAAGAGGCCGCCAAGTGAGCCGGATCCTGGTGACCGGCGGCGCGAGTGGTCTCGGCGCCGCCCTGGTCGAGAAGTTCGTTGCCGCCGGCCACCAAGTCCTCCGGACCGACATCGGTACGACGTACGTCGGCGACGGCCCGTATCTCCGCCTGGACGTCCGCAGCCCCGAGGACTGGACGGCCGCGGTCGCCTGGTGCGATGAGCAGTGGGGCGGCCTCGACATCCTGGTCAACAACGCCGGGATCGCCACCGGCGGCCGGATCGAAGTCGAGACCCTGGACGAGTGGGATCGCGTCGTCGACATCAACCTGATGGGCGTCGTCCGCGGCTGCCGGGCGTTCACGCCGCTCTTCAAGCGGCAGCGATCCGGTCACATCGTCAACACGGCCTCGGTCGCCGGGCTGGTTCATCCGCCGATGATGAGCTCGTACAACACCGTCAAGGCCGGTGTGGTCGCGCTGTCCGAGACGCTGTCCCACGAGCTGAAGCCGTTCGGCGTGGCGGTGTCGGTGGTCTGTCCGTCGTTCTTCCGCACCAATCTGGCCGACTCGTTCCAGGGCGCGGACCGGGCGATGCGGATGTCGGCGCGGCAGCTGATCGAGAAGTCGCCGCGCTCGGCCGACGACATTGCGACCGTGGTGCTGGCCGGGATCGCCAAGCGGCGCTTCCTGATCGTCCCCGATCGCCCGGCCCGCCTGGCCTACCTCACCAAGCGCTGGGCCCGGCCGCTCTACGACCGCCAGATGAACAAGATCGCCGCGAAGGCACACACACGCGCCGCTCGGGCCGACCGCGACGCCACCTCTGTCGCGGAAACGCCCGGCGGCGGCACCACCCATGGGTGACGGCGCCCGCGCCGTCCGGGACGAGGACGCGTTCGACGTCGCCGCGATGGACACCTGGCTACGGCAGCAGACCGAGCTGCCGCCGGGTGTTCCGGAGGTCAAGCAGTTCTCCGGCGGAGCGTCGAACCTGACCTACCTGCTGAGTTATCCGGGCCAGGAGCTGATCCTGCGCCGTCCGCCCGCGGGCACGAAGGCGAAGAGCGCCCACGACATGGGCCGCGAGTTCCGGATCCAGGCCGGGCTGAAGCCCGTCTTCCGGTACGTCCCGACGATGGTTGCCCACTGCTCCGATGAGTCGGTGATCGGCTCCGACTTCTACGTGATGGAACGAATCCAGGGCACGATCCCGCGCCGGTCCGCCCTCGGCGTCGACCTGACCACCGCGCAGACCCGGCAGCTCGGATTCACCCTGATCGACACCCTCGTCGAGTTGCACGCGGTTGACCCGGCCGCCGCCGGTCTGTCCGATCTCGGCCGCGGTGAGGGGTACGTCGGACGCCAGGTCAGCGGCTGGTCGGACCGGTACCGCAAGGCGAAGACGTGGAACGTGCCGAGTTTCGAGAAGGTGATGGCCTGGCTCGTCGCGAACCAGCCGGCCGACGCCCGGATCTGCGTGATCCACAACGACTTCCGGCTCGACAACGTCGTCCTCGATCCCGACGATCCGCAGCGGGTGGCCGGCATCCTTGACTGGGAGCTCGCCACGCTCGGCGATCCGTTGATGGATCTCGGCAGCGCGCTGGCGTACTGGGTGCAGGGGGACGACGACTGGGCGTTCCGCCGGTTCCGTTTGCAGCCCTCGGACGCGCCGGGGATGCTGACCCGCGCGGAGATCGTTGCCTACTACACCGAGCAGTCCGGTCTGAAACCGGACAGCTGGGCGTTCTACGAGGTTTTCGGGCTGTTCCGGCTGGCGGCGATCGCGCAGCAGATCTACTACCGCTACCACCACAAGCAGACCCGGAACCCGAAGTTCAAGAGTTTCTGGCTCCCGGTCAACCTGCTCGAACGCCGCTGCCGACGGATCATCCGGCAGGGCTGAGATGCCGACGATCTACCTGGTCCGGCATGCGCAGGCGTCGTTCGGCGCCCGCGACTACGACAAACTGTCCACCCTCGGCGAGCAGCAGGCCGTTGCCCTGGGCACTGATCTGTCCGCCCGCGGGATCCGCCCCGATCTGGTCGTCGCCGGGTCGATGCGCCGGCACGAGCAGACCGCGACGCTGGCCGGTTTCACCGCCGAGGTCGTTCACGGGTACGACGAGTTCGACCACGACCAGGTGATCGTCGCGCACAAACCGGCGTACAAGGTCCGTGCGCTGATGATCGCCGACCTGGCCCGGACGGGGAACCCGAAGCGCGCCTTCCAGGAGATGTTCACCGCGGCGACGCAGCGCTGGATCGACGGCGGCGCCGGGTACGACGAGACCTTCCAGGCCTTCTGCGATCGATCCGAGGACGCCGTACGCCGAACCGCCGCGCGACTCGGCAAGGGGGAGACCGCGCTCGTGTTCACCTCGGGCGGGCCGATCGCCGCGGTCGTCAGCCGGTTGCTCTCCGGCGGCGACGGACTCTGGGCGCGGCTGAACCCGGTGACGATCAACACCGCGATCACCAAGGTCGTGTCGGGGCGCAGCGGATTGACGCTGGTCAGCTACAACGAGCACGGACACGTCGACGGCAGCGAAAGGCTCACTTACCGATGAGACGGAACATCTTGATCACGGGTGCGAGCGCGGGACTGGGCGAGGAGATGGCCCGGCAGTTCGCCGCCAAGGGGCACAACCTCGCGCTGACCGCCCGCCGCGAGGACCGGCTGGCCGCGCTCCGCGACGAGTTCCTCGGCCGGCATCCCGAGCTGACGATCACCGTCCACAAGCTCGACGTCACCGACGACGAGCAGGTGTTCACGGTCTTCCGTGCGGCGGACGCCGCGCACGGCGGGCTCGACCGGATCATCGTGAACGCCGGGATCGGCAAAGGCGTACCCGTCGGCACCGGCCGGCCGGAGGTGAACCGGGAGACCCTGCACACGAACTTCATGGCCGCGTTCACCCAGGCCGAAGCCGCGATGGAGCTCTTCCGCGCCCGGAACGCGGGTCATCTGGTCTTCATCGCGTCGGCCGCCGCGCTGCGCGGGCTGCCGAAGACGATCACGGCGTACGCCGCCGCGAAGGCCGGGGTCGCATCGCTGGCCGAGGGCCTGCGGATGGAGATGCTGAACAAGCCGATCGAGATCAGCACGATCTACCCCGGTTACATCAGGTCCGCGCTGAACGAGCATGTGCAGAGCACACCGCTGATCGTCGACACCGTGCCCGGCGTCCGGTCGATGGTGAAGGCGATCGAGGCGGAGAAGGCGAACGCGTACGTGCCCGCCTGGCCGTGGGTGCCGCTCGCGCGGTTCATGAAGGCGGTCCCGCTGCCGATCCTGCGGAAGCTGATCTGATGCGCTGGGGGCTGACCGTGCCGCTGACCGGCGTCCCGCTGCGGGACCACCGGCCGCTGATCGCCGAGCTGGCCGCGTTGGGCTACACGGATCTGTGGTCGGCCGAGGTGGCCGGGGCGGATGCGTTCACCCCGTTGGTTCTGGCGTCGGAGTGGAACGACCAGCTTCGGTTGGGGACGGCCGTCGTCCCGGTGCACACCCGTGGTCCGGCGGCGCTGGCGATGAGCGCGGCCGCGCTGGCCGATCTCGCGCCGGGGCGCTTCGTGCTCGGGATCGGCGCGTCGTCGGAGACGATCGTCACCGGGTGGAACGGGATCGCCTACGACCCACCGCTGGCCCGGACCCGCGACGTCCTGCGCTTCCTGCGGCAGGCCTTCGCGGGGGAGAAGGTCGACGGGACGTTCGACAGCTTCACGATCAACCGCTTCCGCCTGGAGAAGGCGCCCGACGTGCCGCCCGCGATCATGCTCGCCGCGCTCCGGCCGCAGATGCTCAAGCTGGCCGCGCGCGAGGCGGACGGCGCGATCACGAACTGGCTGTCCGCGGACGACGTCCGTCAGGTTCGCGCCGAGCTCGGCCCGGACAAGGAGCTGGCCGCGCGGATCTTCGTCTGCGTCACCGAGGACGCCGAGATGGCCCGCAACATCGGCCGCTACCTGATCGCGACCTACCTGACCGTCCCCGGCTACGCCGCCTTCCACGACTGGCTCGGCCGCGGCCCCGCCATGCAACCCCTCCGCGAAGCCTGGGCCGCCGGCGACCGCAACGCCGCGATGGCCGCCATCCCGGTCGAGGTGATCGACGACCTGATCGTCCACGGCTCACCGGCCGCCTGCCGAGCCCACATCAACCGCTACGTAGCCAACGGCCTCGACACCCCGATCATCGCCACCCTCCCCACCGGCGCCAACCTCCTCGACACCGCCCGCTCCCTGGCTACGGGTTAGATCACGAAAGGCCCACGGCGTCTGTGCGCAGCATGGGCCCTTCGGAGTGTCTGTACGGCCTCAGAGACGGAATTTGCGAGCTCGCCTGAGACATGATCAGGGGGGTGATTGACAGCGAGGCTGGTCGGACCCCGCGCAACAGAACCGGAACCCGGGTACCACAGGCTCAGCCGACCAGGAGAATCTCCCGGACGCGTTGGTGGCCGTCGGCGTCGGTCTCGACGATGGCGAGTTTGTTGCCCTTATCGACTTCGTCCTCGATGAACTTCAGAACCGTGATCGCCCGTCGGATCGTCTCGGTCAGTGACAATCCTCGGCGGTCCGCCAGCCAGCGCAGAACCTCCATGGCATCGGCAGCCAGGTTGACGGACAACCGCACGATCGACGCGCCGACCTGCCTCTTCTCCTCAGTTTTCGTCATGGTGGGTTGACCTCTCAGCAGATGGTGCCGACAAGCTGTCGGCGGTCACGCTTCCTCACTGCGGATATGAAGACTGGAACGGGCTTCCTCTCTCGCTCCAGCTCCCTTCCTGGAAGCACAGTCCTTCTCCTCTCCGGTGTGTCCTACGGATCCTTCTGTGCAACGGTACCGCACATGGTCTACATTCACTACGCACGATATACACCTGTTATTGCATATTGAACAGGCCAGATGGGTAATCCATGTGGCCGAAGTACGTCACACATGTGGCATGCTGGCTACAGCCGATCGGTTGTCCCGCGCTGCGGGCTCCCCAACATCGGTCGCTGAAAAGGAGGCTGGCCCGATGGCCAATGAAGTCCAGTACGAAGGGTCCGACCCGCCGCCGCGGCCCGGTAGCGGTGGGTGGGACCCGATCCAGGGTGCGGGGAAATCCGACGCGGCTGCCGACCGGGTGCATCAGGCGCAGGTCGACGAGCTGATGAGCAGTCTGGTCAAACTGTTGAAGGAACGCGGCGACCAGCCGATCGCGTCAGCACCGCACGTGCCGGCCCGCCTGAACGGCGAGTACGAGCGCGAAGACGAGGTGTCCCGTCCGATCGCCGAGAACCCGGTGCTCGTTCACGGCGACGTCCTGCAACTCGAGCTGAAGCGGGAAGAGACCCGCGGCAGGCTGGCCATCATCGTGGTCGGTCTGCTGGGAATGGTCCTGCTCGGAACGGTCATCGCAACGTTCCGGCTCCCGCCGACTGAGAACGTCACGGAGCTCAAGAACCTGGGCTCAGTCCTGACGCCGGTAACGGTCGGAGCCCTGGCAACATTCTACTTTGTCAGGAAGAACTAAGTTTCGGGTGCCTGCAGTGTAGGCTCGCATGCCGCCCGAACAGCGAAGGGCCCGCCACCTGTAATGGCGGGCCCTTCGGCTTGTTTGCACCCCGAAACAAATTTACCGCCGTAGCCGTCCACTGAATACGGCTTACATCACACCGTGGGGATCCCGGTGTCAGAACGTCACCTGGAGTTAACGAGCCAAACTCTCCGGAGTGACTGAGAAGGCCTGTACACACAGGCCCTGCTCGGCGTCGCGGATGGCGATCACGCCGCTCACGCCTTTACCGTTCATCGTTCCGGACAGCTCGATCGCAAATACGGGCCCTCGGCCGATCGTCCGGCCGCTCGTGAGGCCGGCGGGCGGTTCCACTTGCGTCCGCATCAGCGTCTGCAACAAGGCACTCGTTCCCGGGCAGGCCAGCGCACCGACACCCCGCGCGTCATTCGAATTGAGCCGCGCTACCAACTGCTTCGCCACCGCATCCGGCCCGCCACGCGGACCCTCCGGCGTGATCTGCACCGGCCGCACCGGCGTCACTGATGGCTTGGTCGCTGGCTTCACCGGCGCGGTCGTCTTCGCCGGCTGCGTCGGCTTCTTGGTCGGTGCAACCGACGTCACCGGAGCCGGGGCTGGATCGGCCGTCTCCCGGCCGTTCACCAGCTTCACCGCCACCGCGATCCCCGTCCCGACCACGCCGACCAGCAACACCAGCATCAACACGATCACCAGCCCCGCCCGGTTCTTCCGCGGCGGCCGCTGGTTGTAGTCCGGGGCGGCGATCCCGCCGGGGTAATAGCTCACGAGTGACAGTCCTTCAGCCGGGCAAGCGTCCGTCGAAGAGAGCGTAGTCGGGCCGGGTTTGATACAGCGGCACGAACGACAGGACGTAGATGCCTACGTAGACCCGGTTCGCCGCTGGGCGGCGGGCTCGGCTGGGGTGGTTCGGGTGGTACCTCCTGTGGTTAGTGCTCGCGGGGGATCCAGGCGGTGAAGACGGAGCCGGAGTCGAGGCGGCTGGTGACGGTGATGGTGCCGTGGTGGGCTTCGACGAGGTGTTTGGTGATGGCGAGGCCGAGGCCGCTGCCGCCGGTGGTGCGGGAGCGGGACTGTTCGGCGCGGTAGAAGCGGTCGAAGAGGTGTGGGAGGTGCTCCTCGGCGATGCCGGCACCGTTGTCGGTGACGGTCAGGTTGTAGCCGTCGTCGACCGCGCGGACGCCGACGACGACGGTGCCGCCGGTCGGGGTGAAGCGGATGGCGTTGGAGACCAGGTTGCCGAGGGCTTGGCGCATCCGGGCGTTGTCGACGGCGGCCATCGCCTGGGCCGGGACGTCGGCGGTGAGCGTGACGCCGGCGGCCTCGGCGGCCGGGCGGTGGGCGAGGACGACCTGCTGGGCGAGCTCGGTCAGGTCGCGCTCGGCGGGATGCATCCGGAGCATGCCGGCATCGGCCAGCGCCAGGTCCTGCAGGTCGGCGACGAGGTGTTCGAGCAGGCCGGTCTCCTCGAGCAGTGAGGTGACGAGCTCGGCATCGAGCGGGACGACGCCGTCCTCCGACGCGACCAGGTAGCCCTTGATGTTGGCCAAGGGGGTTCGCAGCTCGTGGGCCACATCGCTGACCATCGCCTTCCGCTGGAAGTCCGCGCGCTGGATGGATTCGGCCATCGCGTTGAACGCGTGGCCGAGCCGGGCGACCTCGTCCTTGCCGGTGACCGGGACGCGGGCCGCGTGATCGCCGTTGCGCATCCGCTGGGCGGCGCCGGTCAGCGCGACGATCGGCCGGACCAGGCGCCGTCCGGTCAGCAGCATCACCAGGGCCGCGATCAGCATCACGCCGAGCGCGGTCGCCGCCGTCCGCAGCATGCCCTCGGCGGAGAACAGGTTGAAGGTGCTCTTCGATCCGAGGAAGAGCTTGGCGGGCGGTGCGACGTACGGCGCCAGGGCCTGTGAGCTCGCCTGCTGCGCGCATTCGAAGAACTGGGCGGGGGTGGTGGCCTCGGTCCCCTTCGGGACCGTCACCTGCTGCAAGCCGTCCTCGGTGCGGGTCAGGGTGAACTTGATCCGCGCCGCGTCCAGGCACTCCTTGGCCCGCCGGACCTCGTCGTCGTTGACCAGCTTCGCCTTGGCGCTCGGGGCGTACAGGCCCTTCGGCGTACAGGCGGCCGCTGCCTTGGACCGGGCCGTGGCCTCCGCGGCGCGCTCCTTGTCGGCCTTGGTGATCGGCTTACCGGCGGTCGGCGGCACGCTGTCGGCGAGCTGCGCCTCGACGCCGGTCATCAAGTAGCCGTTCGCCGGCTGGACGATCTCCAGGCCGGTACCGTCATCGGTCTGACCGGCCTGGATCGTCACCGTCGACGTCCCGTCACTGGTCGCGACGTAGGCGGGAAAGCCGCGGGCGTCCAGACAGTCGGCGGCCTGCTGCGCGAGCTTCGCCCGCTCCTCCCGCTCCTTGTCGGTCAGACCCCAGCTCGGGTCGCCGATCGGCGCCCACGCCCGGGCCGAGGTGAACTGCACCGCCGAGCCGACCGACACCGTCCGGCCGACCGCCTTGTACGACATCAGCGGTACCGCTGACGCGAGGCCGGCCTGGTTGCTCGCGTCAATGGTTGCCGCCGGCACCGAGGGCAGCTCGGGCGCGGCGCCGAGCATCCGGGCCGAGTCCGCGATCACGGTGCCGTCCGGCTCGGTGACCGCGATCCGGCGTCCGGTCTCGTCGGCGAGTCGACGGAGCTCTTTGTCGACACCGGACCAGCCGTTGTGGTTGATGGCGTAGTCGTTCAGCGTGGTGAAGATGCGGGTGTCGTTCTGCAGCTGGCCGGCGTTCTGGTCGAACTCGCCCTGCAGCGACTCGGTGGTGCTGTACGACGCGATCACGGCCGTCGCGACCACCGCGCCGAGCGCGACCGCCAGCGACAACCCCAGGAACCGGACCAGCAGACTACGACGCATCGGAAACCACCTTGTCCGCCAGCTTGTAGCCGACGCCGTACACGGTCTTCAGGTACGCCGGCGCCTCGCCCGGCGGTTCGATCTTCTTGCGCAGGTTCATCACGTGGACGTCGACCGTCCGATCGAAGACGTAGTGGTCGAACCCGAACGCGTGCTCCAGCAGCTGCTGCCGGGAGAACGCCCGCCCGGGCGCCGCGGCCAGGCAAGCCAGGATCTTGAACTCCGCCGGCGTCACGTCGACCAGCTCGCCGGCCAGCCGCACCTCGTGCCGCCCCGGGTCGATCTCCAGCTCGCCGACCCGGTACACCTGGCCCTCCGCGCGGCTCCGCGTCCGGCGCAGCACCGTCCGGACCCGGGCCACCAGCTCGCGCGGGTTGTACGGCTTGGTCAGGTAGTCGTCCGCGCCCAGATCCAGCCCGAGCAGCAGGTCGTCCTCGGTCGAGCGGGCGGTCAGCATGATGATCGGGACGTCGCCGTCCGCGCGGAGCACCCGGCAGACGTCCAAACCGTCCACCTTGGGCATCATCACGTCGAGGACCAGCAGGTCCGGACTGCGCCGGCGGGCCTCGTCGATCGCGGCGCGCCCGTCGTGGACGACGACCGTCAGGTGCCCCTCCCGCTCGAGGTACCGCCGGATCAGTTCGGCCTGTTTGACATCGTCTTCGGCAACCAGGATCCGGGCAGGCATGCTCCTTAATGTCCCCGAACTTCATGAGAATCCGATGAAGATCGACTGAGAGCATCGGGTGCAAACCGGTCCTTCACAGGTTCTTCACGACCCGGGCGGCACGCTCGCTGCCATGAAGACCACATCTACCGCGCTCGCCCTGGTTGCCGTCCTGGCCCTGGCAGGCTGCGGGAACAACCAGGACAAGTCGCCCGTCGCGGGCGACGGCAAGAGCGACAAGAGCCCGCTCGCCGAGTACATGGGCGAGGGTTTCATCGGCGGTAGCGGCGGCGGCTCGGTCCGCGCCGTCCGGGCCGGTGGGACCACCGAGTCGTCCGCGGAGGACCTGGCCAAACAGCGCAAGGTCGAGGACTCGACCGTGGCCTGTATGAAGACGGCCGGGTTCGAGTACGTCGCGATTCCGCCGGAGTCGCGGAAGAAGAGCAAGTTCGCCGAGGCGTTCGACCTGCCGCCGGACAAGTTCGCCGAGCAGTACGGCTACGGCGTCAGCACCATCGACTGGACCAAGGCCAACGCCGACGAGGCGGCGTCCGACCCGAACAAGAAGATCCGGGACGGGCTGTCGCCGTCCGCGCAGAAGGCCTACGACACCGCGCTGAACGGCAAGGGCGCCGGCGACGGGATGGCGGTCGCCATCCCGATGGACGGCACGAAGCCGAAACCCGAGGACATCGGCTGCCGCGGCAAGGCGTTCACCGAGGCGTACGGCGACCCGCAGGCCAACCAGGACGACTTCAAGAAGTTCGACGCGCTGTTCAAGGACCTGCAGGCGCTGAACAAGCGGATCGAGAGCGACCAGGGCGTCGTCGACGCGCTGAAGAGCTGGTCGGACTGCCTGGCCGACGCCGGGCACAGCGGGTTCGCCAAACTCGACGAGCCGCGCGAGAAGATCCAGAAGCAGCTCGACGAGCTGACCGGGAACAAGTCGTCGACGGGCGTCCCGGACGGCGGTAAGGGCGGCAGCGTCACGGTCGTCGGCCCGCCGTCGTTCGACAAGGTGGACGCGACCAAGCTGGCCGAGCTGCGCAAGGCCGAGACCGAGCTCGCGGTCGCCGACCAGAAGTGCAAGGCGTCGAAGTACGACGAGGCGTACAAGAAGGTCCAGTACGCGATGGAGAAGGAGTTCGTCGAGCAGCACAAGGCCGAGCTCGAGTCGTACCGCGACGGAATGGCGAACCGGTGAGCTCATCACCCAAGTCGCGGCGCCAGATCCTGGTCGGGGTGGCGACACTCGCCGCCGCCTCGCTCGGGGTCGGCGTCGTGGCCGGCGCCCGGATCACCTCGCCCGAGGACGCCGCCGCGAAGACGGCGCCGCCGAAGGCGTCCCAGATCACGGTCCCGGTCGAGAAGAAGGCGCTGGCCAGCAAAGTGGTCGGCCGCGGGGACGCGTCGTTCGACGGCGCGGTGAACATCCGGGTCGAGACCAGCGGGCTGACGACGCCGGCGATCGTGACCGGGAAGGTCCCGGCGGTCGGCTCGACGATCGCCGAGGGCAAGGCGCTGCTCGAGATCGTCGGGCGGCCGGTGATCGCGCTGGCCGGCGTCCTGCCGATGTACCGGTCGCTGGCGCCGGGGAGCAAGGGCCCCGACGTCCTGCAGCTGGAGCGGACGCTCGATCGGCTCGGCTTCGACCCGGGCAGCGTGGACGGTAAGTACGACAGCGGGACGGCGCGGGCGGTCCGTGAGCTGTACGAGCAGGCCGGGTACGACGCGCCCGAGGCCGAGCAGCAGCTCAAGGACGCGGCGGACGCGGCCAAGAAGAACGTCGACGCCGCGAAGAAGGCGCTCCGCCAGGCGCAGTCGCAGCTCAAGCAGGCCAAGGACGCCAAGGCGCCGGACCTGACCGTTCAGAAGGGCGCGGTCGACGACGCCAAGGAGGCGCTGGCCGACGCGCGCGAGGCGCAGGACGACGCCGAGCTCAAGGCCGCGACGCCGTTGCCGGTCGCCGAGATCGTCTACGTGAAGTCGCTGCCGCGGCGGGTCGACAAGGTGAACGTCGAGCGCGGGGGCACGGCGAGCGGTGCGGTGATGTCGGCCAGTGGGGCGGCCCTGGTCGTCACGCTCAAGGTCGACGCGGCGTCCGGTGAACACCTCAAGCCCGGGATGGCGGCGATCCTGACGCTCGGCGACGGGTCGACGGTCAACGCGAAGGTCAAGCGGTCGAGCCGTAAGGGCGAGTCGTACGACGTCGTCGTCGCGCCGAACAAGCTGATCCCCAAGCAGCTCGAGCAGCTGCGGGACGCGAACGTCCGGGTGACGATCCCGGTCAAGAGCACCAACGGCAAGGTGCTGACCGTGCCGCTCGCGGCGCTGTCCGCCGGGTCGGACGGCGGTTCGCGGGTCGAGGTGCTGCGGGACGGCAAGACCGAGCTGGTCCCGGTGAAGGTCGGGCTGTCGGCCGACGGGTTCGCCGCGGTGACGCCGGTCGGCGACGCCAAGCTCGGTGAGGGCGACCAGGTGGTGGTCGGGCGATGACCGTCCCCGTGGGTATCGCGCTGCCGGCTCCGGTGGTGGAGATGATCGGCGTCCGCCGGTTCTTCCCCGGACCACCGGAGGTGGAGGCGATCAAGGACGTCGATCTGACGATCCGGCAGGGCGAGTACCTGTCGATCGTCGGGCCGTCCGGCTCGGGTAAGTCGACGCTGCTCCACCTGCTGGGCCTGCTCGACAACCCCAGCGACGGCGTCTACCGCCTGGACGGCGTGGACACGATGAGCCTGAAGGAGCGCCGGCGCGCGGTCCTACGGGGTGAGCGGATCGGCTTCGTCTTCCAGTCGTTCCACCTGCTCGCGCACCGGACCGTGCTCGAGAACGTCGCGCTCTCGATGGTGTACGTCGGCGTCCCGCGCCGGGAGCGGATGGCACGCGCCCGGGTGGCCCTCGAACGCGTCGGCCTCGCGCACCGGATGGACTTCGGCCCCACCACCCTCTCCGGCGGTGAACGCCAGCGCGTCGCCATCGCCCGCGCCCTGGTCGCCGAGCCCAGCCTTTTGCTGGCCGACGAACCCACCGGCAATCTCGACAGCGCCAACGCCGAAGCCATCCTCGAACTCTTCGACGAGCTGCACGCCGGCGGCATGACCCTGGCCGTCATCACCCATGACGACCACGTCTCCGCCCGCGCCCAACGCCGAGTTCGCATAGTAGACGGAACCCTCCAATGGTGACCCCCACAGCAGGCCCCCCGGACTCTCCCACCGGCGGGCCGTCCACCCCGGGGGGGGGGGGGGGGGGGGGGGGGGGGGTTCCCCAAAAAAAGAAAGCCAAAAAAAGGGGGGGGGGGGGGGGGGGGGGGAGACCCGTGGGGGGAGCGGTGTGTTGGGGGGGGCGGAGG